>JACPZO010000008.1 GCA_016195465.1 Nitrospirota bacterium | reverse complement strand
CCTTCTTCTCGTCCACATCCATCCCGCATACCGGGTCCTTGGCCATTTTCGCATCCTCCCCAAGAAAAGCGGACCCGGGAAAGCGCTCGCCCGGGTCCGCGTATTTCGCTCCCCTGCTACTGCCCGGGGTGATGCGACTCGTGCTCCGCCTCCCCCTTCGGCGCCTGGGCCGGCGGCTCCTTCGCCTTCGGCTGGGGCTTGGCGGGCGCCATTCCCCCGCCCATCATCCCGCCCCCCATCATTCCTTGCCCCATCATCCCGCCTTCCATCATCATCTTCATCATCGGACACATCATCTCCTTGCCCATGCAGCCCATCATTCCCATGCCGGTTCCATGCGCCGTGGAACGGCGGGCCTTCTCGCGGTACTTCTCGAACTGCGTGAGCACGCCTTGGACCTTCTTCAGCGCGTCCACGCGCGAGAGCATCAGGCCGCTCTTGAGCGCCTCGATCGCCTTCACCTGCTTCTCGACCTTGGCGTAGTCGATCGGCTTGGCCGACAGAAGCTCCTCCAGGTCGATGTTCGCCGCCTTGACCTCGGCGGACTTGCGGATCGTCGCCTTCCGGTATTCCGCGTGCATCGGCTTGAGCTGCGCCGCCTGATCCGCCGTGAGCTTCAGCTCCTCCTTGAGATCCAGCGGAGAGGCGTACCCCATGACGTGGCCGCCCGCTTTTCCAGAGCCCATCATTCCCGTTCCCGTACCCCCCGTACCCATGGAGCCGCCCGACCCCGTCCCTCCCATCATGCCCCCCCGCATCCCGGGGGACATCCCTGAACCCATCCCCTGCTCCATCTGGGCCTGCACAGGAACGGCAAGTGCCAATACAAGAACAGCCGCAACGCCGATTTGTCTCGCCTGACTCATTTCACGCCTCCTCTCGTTGGGGACCCAACATGCCGGCAGATTGTACATCGAACACGACCGACACACGAATTATTCCGGCTGACGTCCCCCATTCGCCCATTCGCCGACTCACCGATTCACTGGCCCTAGTATTGCAAATCGTAAATAACGAACCATTTTGTTTGGGGCTTACCCGCGGTCATGTAGGTTGGGTTAGCGGCTTTATCGCGTAACCCAACAAACCGAATATTCGCCAAAATGGTTTTGTTGGGTTACGGCGCAAAAAACCGCGCCTAACCCAACCTACGGATCCGCGGAGGAGGTTCCGTAATTACTGGGTTCGGATACTAGTGGCACTTCGGCGGCGGGTTCTTCTCCGCGTGCTCGCCCAGCCTCTTGAGAAGGCGGGAAAAATATCCCCCTTCTTCGCGCTTGCTCTCGGCGATCTCACGCTCGGCCGCAAGCTTGAGGTACTTGTCCGGACCGGCTGAGAAGGCGTCCATGCACGCCTCCGAGCAGAAGAAGTAGGCGCGATCCCTGTAGAGGTAGGAGAACGGGGCTTCCTTCTCATCCACGTGCATTCCGCATACAGGATCGATATTCATGGCGACGTTCCTCCTTTCTCCGCCCCGGGCTTCGCCGTCTCCGCCGGCGGCGCCCCGGCCGAAAAACCCAGAACGTGACGCACCAGGCGCCAGCGGTCGTCCCGCGGGATCGTCTTGGCGAACCCGGGCATGCCGCTCTCCTTCCAGCCGTTCGTGACGATCCAGTACATCGTCCCTTCGGTGTAGATTTTCTGGTGTTCCGCATCCGTGAAGTCGGCCGGCTTCACCGGGAGGCCCGCCGCGGCGGGCCCGTCTCCCTTTCCGCCTTCCCCGTGGCAGACCGCGCAGGACTTCGCGTACAGCTCTTTCGCCTTGGCCTGCCCCTCCGGCGTATCCCTCACGGGATTTTTCGCCTTCTGCGCCTTGGCCGGGACTTTTTTGAGAAGGGCCTTCATCTGGGCATCGTGCCCCTCTCCGTGCATCGCCCCATGGTCGTGCTCGTGCCCGGCTTGGCCCGGACCGGCCAGGGCCGATGGCACCACCACGAGGAATGCGAGAACGACCGCCGAAACAAAGGACTTGGTGGTCACTTCCCCCCCTCGGTCTTGTACTTGAGCGTGGCTTTCGAAGTCTTGCCGCCCGCCGTGACCGAGAGCTCCACGGAAAATGGGCCGGCGCCGATCTCGGAGAAATCGTTCCCGTAGTGGCCGGGCATCGCGCCCATCACCATCCAGACGAGCGGCTTCTTCTCCGTCTTCCCGCCGGGAAGGGTCACGGTCGCCTCGACCTTCGCGTCCTTGATCTCCTTCCCCTTCGCGTCCTTGAGCGTAAACGCGAGGTAGTGCCGCTTGTCGAAGCCGGGCGGCGCCGTCTTGGACCCCATCGCCACCATCACCTCGGCGGCCCGGTAGACCTCCACCTTCCCGGCGAGGTCGCCGATCTTGACCGTGTGCGTCTCGAACAGCCCCGGCGCCGCAGCAAGAGCGACCGTAACGATACCGAGAACGAATACAAACGCCGATGACACGCAAATTGTTTTCTTCATTTCTTTCCTCCTTTGATCGACCGCATTCTTCCCCTCACCCCAGCCCTCTCCCCAGAGGGGAGAGGGGGTTCGTTTCCCCGTTTCCCCGTTTCCCCGTTTCCCCGTTTCCCCGTTTCCCCATTTCCCCATTCCCCGTTTCCCCGTTTCCCCGTTTCCCCGTTTCCCCATTCCCCGTTTCCCCGTTTCCCCATTCCCCGTTTCCCCGTTTCCCCATTCCCCGCCTCACCGTTTCTCCGATTCCCGTTTTCCGATCACCCACTCCTTCCACATCGCGTAGATGACCGGGATGACGACGAGCGTGAGGATCGTCGAGGAGACCATCCCGCCCACCATCGGCGCCGCGATCCGCCTCATCACCTCGGAGCCGGTCCCGCTCCCCCACATGATCGGAAGGAGGCCGGCTATGATCGCCGTGACCGTCATCATCTTGGGCCGGACGCGATCCACGGCGCCCTCGCGGATCGCGTCCGCGAGCGACGCCACCGACGGGATCGCCCGGTCCCCGCCCCGTTTCTCATACGCGTAGTCCAGGTAGATGAGCATGACGACGCCCGTCTCCGCCGCCACGCCCGCCAAGGCGATGAAGCCCACGCCCACGGCGACCGAAAGGTCGTACCCCAGCAGGAACATGATCCAGACCCCGCCCACCAGGGCGAAGGGAAGAGAGAGCATGACGATCAGCGCCTCGGCCACGTTCCGGAAATTCATGTAGAGAAGGAAGAAGATGATCACGAGCGTGACCGGGCCGATCACGGCCAGGCGCTTGAACGCGCGCTCCATGTACTCGTACTGGCCGCTCCACTTGAGGTCGGTGCGGGGCGGAAGCTTCACCGTCCGCCGCACGGCCTCCTGCGCCTCCCGGACGTAACTTCCGATGTCCCGGCCGCGCACGTCCACGAAGATCCATCCCGTAAGCCGGGCGTTCTCGCTCCGGACCCCCGGCGGCCCCTGACGGAGCGCGATCCGCGCCACCTGGGCCAGGGGAATCTGCTCGCCCCGGGGCGTCGGGACCAGGACGCGCCCGATCTTCTGGACGTCGTCCCGCAGCTCCCGCGCGTAGCGGACGCTGATCGGGTACCGCTCGCGCCGCTCCACGGTCCATGTAATGTTCTCCCCTCCGATGGCCGACCCGATGACGTCCTGGATGTCGCTCACCATGAGGCCGTAGCGGGCCGCCTCGTCGCGCAGGATCTCGATGTCCAGGTAGTAGCCGCCCGTGATCCGCTCGGCGAAGACGCTGGCCGTCCCGGGGACCTGCTTGACCGCCTGCTCCACCTCCAAGGCGAGGCGTCCCAGCGTCGCCAGGTCGTCGCCGAAAAGCTTGATCCCCACCGGCGTCCGGATGCCCGTGGCCAGCATGTCGATCCGCGCCTTGATCGGCTGGGTCCACGCCTGAGAGACGCCGGGGACGTCCACGGCCTTCCACATCTCGTCCCGGAGCTTTTCCTTGGTCATCCCCGGCCGCCACTCGGACCGAGGTTTGAGGTTTACCACCGTCTCGAACATCTCGAGCGGCGCCGGGTCGGTCGCGGTCATCGCCCGTCCCGCCTTGCCGATGACGGACTCGACCTCCGGGACCTGCTTGATGATCCGGTCCTGGAGCTGGAGAAGCTCGCCCGCCTTGGTGACCGAAAGCCCGGGGAAGGTGACGGGCATGAAGAGGAAGCTCCCCTCGTCCAGCTCGGGCATGAACTCCCAGCCCAGGCGCGACAGCGGATAGACCGAGAGGACCGTCGCGGCCACGGCGACGATCAAAGTCGTCTTCTTGAACCGGAGCACGCGTTCGATCACCGGACCGTAGAGCCAGATCAAAAACCGCGTCACCGGGTTCGCGTGCTCCGGCCGGATCTTTCCCCGGATGAAGTACCCCATGAGGACCGGCACGAGGGTGATCGAGAGGAGAGCCGCCGCGGCCATGGCGAAGGTCTTGGTGTAGGCCAGCGGCGCGAAGAGGCGCCCCTCCTGGGCTTCGAGGGTGAAGACCGGCATGAAGGAGACGGTGATGATGAGAAGCGAATAGAAGAGGGGCGGCCCCACCTCCTGGGCCGCGGCCGAGACCAGCCTCCAGCGGTCGGACCCCGCGCCCTCGCGGTCGATGTGCTTGTGGGCGTTTTCGATCATGACGATCGCGCCGTCGATCATGGCGCCGATGGCGATGGCGAACCCGCCGAGCGACATGATGTTCGCGTTGATCTTGAGCGCCTGCACGACGCCGAAGGAGATGAGGAGCGCCACCGGGAGCATGAGAATCGCCACGAGCGCGCTCCGGAAGTGGAGGAGGAAGACGACGCAGACCAGGGCCACGACCAGGCTCTCCTCCACGAGCTTCTCCCGGAGCGTGGCGACGGCCCGGCGGATGAGGTCGGAGCGGTCGTAAGCCGTGACGATCGAAACACCCGGGGGAAGCGATTCGGCGATCCGCGCGATCTCCTCCTTGACCCGGTCGATCACCTGCAGGGCGTTCTCGCCGTACCGCATGACGACGATTCCGCCCACGGCCTCGCCCTCGCCGTTTTTCTCCAGGATCCCGCGCCGCTCGTCCGGGCCGATCTGAACGCGCGCCACGTCCCGGATCCGGATCGGAATCCCCCCCTTGTCCACGCGGATGACCGTGTTCTCAAGGTCCGCGACCTTCCGAATGTACCCCTGGCCGCGGATCATGTACTCGGTCTCGGTCAGCTCCAGGGTCCGGCCGCCCACGTCGTTGTTGCCCATCTTGATCGCCTGGATCACCTCGGACAGGGGGACGTTGTACCCGACGAGCCGGGCCGGATCGATCGTGACCTGGTACTGCTTGCCGAACCCCCCGACGGAGGCAACCTCGGAGACGCCCGGCACCTTGGCCAGCGCGTAGCGGATGTACCAGTCCTGGATCGAGCGAAGCTCGCCCAGGTCGTGCCCTTTCCCCTCGACCGTGTACTGGAAGACCCAGCCCACGCCCGTGGCGTCCGGACCGAGAGAAGGGGTTACGCCCCGCGGGAGTTTTCCCGAGGCGAAGTTGAGGTACTCGAGCACGCGGCTACGGGCCCAGTAGATGTCGGTCCCGTCCTCGAAGATCACGTAGATGAAGGAGACGCCGAACATGGACAGGCCGCGGACGACCTTGGCCTTGGGAACGGCGAGCAGGGCCGTGGTGAGCGGATACGTCACCTGGTCCTCCACGACCTGCGGGGCCTGGCCGGGATACTCCGTGTAGACGATCACCTGGACGTCGGAGAGATCGGGGATCGCGTCGAGCGGCGTGTTCAGCACGGCCCACACGCCCCAGGCCACGGCGAAAGCCGTCGCCAGCAGAACAAAGAAGCGATTCTCGATGGACCAGTCAACGATGCGCTTGAGCATAGTGGCGTTCAGCGTTCAGCTTTTAGCAGTCAGCTTCAAGCCGACCGCTGACTGCTGACCGCTCCTTTGTGTCCCATTCACCCATTCACCGATTCACCGATTCACCGATTCTTTGCAGCGCTCCGCGGATGCTGCTCTCCGCGTCCAGGAGGAAGTTGGCCGCCGTGACGACCTTCTCCCCCTCCTTCACCCCCTTGAGAATCTGGACGTATCCGTCCCCCCGGTATCCCGTCGTCACCTCGCGGGCCTCGAACCGCCCGTCGCCGTGGTCAACGAACACGATCTGCCTCTTCCCGGAGTCCAGGACCGCGCTCTCGGGCACGCTCGGCCGTGGTCCTTCATGGTGGACGTGGATCTCAACCATGGCGTACATCCCCGGTTTGAGCCGGCCGGCGGGGTTCGGGAACTCGATCCGGACCTTGGTGGTCCTCGTCTCGGTCTGGAGGAACGGGTAGACGAAGACCACCGTCCCCCAGAACTTCTCCCCCGGGAAGCCGGCCAGCTCCATGTGGGCCCGCTGGCCGACGCGGACGTGGGGAATCTCGTACTCGTAGGCGTCGGCGTGGAGCCACACGGTGGATGTGTCGGCCACCTTGAAGAGCGCCTGTCCCGGCATGACCGCCATCCCCTGGAGCGCCGGCTTCTCCACGACGACGCCGCTCACCGGCGAGCGCAGAATCATTGTCCGGCTGGGCGCGCGCGACTCTTCGAGGCGCGCGATCTCCTCATCCGAGATACCCCAGAACTTGAAGCGCTGGCGGGCCGCGTCGAGGGTCGTCTCCCCCGCGGCGCGAACTTCGGGGAAGGGGCTGGCGCGAAGCTTCTCCCTGTTTTCCAGGGCGAGGAGATACTCGCGCTGCGTCGAGACCAGGTCCGGAGAGTATATCTCGAGGAGCGGCTCGCCTTTCCGGACGGCTTGTCCCGTCGTGTTGACGTGGAGCTTCTCGATCCACCCCGCGACCTTCGACTGGACGTCGAAGAGTTTTCGCTCGTCGTACTCGATCTTCCCGACCGTCCGGAACGTCTGCGAGATCGCCCGCGTCTTCACCTCTTCCGTCCGGACGCCCAGCTTCTGGATCTTCTCGGGGCTGAGATCGAAACCGGGCGCGGCCTCCTGCTTCCCTTCCTTCTCCCCGCCCTCGTACACGGGGATGTAGTCCATCCCCATCGAGTCCTTCATCGGCTTATCGGACGTGATGGAGGGGTCCATCGGGTGCCGGTAGAAGAGGACCTTCCGGTCTCCCTCCTTCTTCGCCTCTCCCGCGGGACCGGTCTGCCGTCCCAGGAAAAGCCCCAAACCGATCCCCACGCCCAGCGCCGCGACAAGCGCCGCGGCGAGGACAACCCGCCCTCTTCCCCCCGGATTCATGACACCCCCCCGGCCATTCCCAGATCGACCCCCAGCGTTCTCTCCAGATCGGCGATCTTCTCGAAGTATTCCGCCAGCGCCCGTTCCCGCTCCAGACGGACGCGCTTCAGGTTTCTCTCGTTGTCGAGGAGCGAGAGAAAGTCGATCTTTCCCGTCTCGTAATTGATGAGGGCGGACCCGAACACCGCCTCCGACTGGGGGACGAGGCTCGTGTCGTAGAGCTCGATCCGCCGCTCGGCCGACTCGATCTCGATCTTGAGCCGGGAGACCTCGTAGGAGGCGTCGTTTCGCGCCGCGGCCGCCTTCGCCTCGGCCGCCCCGGAAGACGCCGCCGCGCTCGACGCCGCCGCTTGGTTCTTGCCGAACCAGATGGGGAGCGTCATCCCGGCCATCACGTTCCATCCCGTCTGGCGGTCCCCCGTCTGGACGGCCGAGAGTCCCAGCATGAAGTCCGGCGCCCACTCGAGGCGGCCCGCCTCGCGCATCGCGCGGCCCGCGTCCGCTTCCGCCGCGGCCATCCGCGCGGACGGGCTCTTCGCCGCCTCCGGCTCACCCGCGTTCCTCCACGCGTCGGGAGCGATCCGGCCCTTGGGCCACGGCGGAGGCGGGAGCGGAGAACCCGGCGCCCGGTTCAGGAGAGTGTTCAGGCGCGCGAGGGCGATCCGGATCTGGGAATTCAGCGTGATCTCTTCGTTGGCGAGGAGAGAGAGCTCCACCTGGGCCTTGAGGACGTCCTGTTGCGAGACCAGCCCCGCCGCGTACCGCGTCGCGGCCACGCTGGCCAGGGAGGAAACCACCCCCTTCACCTCCCGCGTAACGGCGAGCGATCGATGGAGGAAGGCATGGTCGAGGTACGCCTGCTTGACCCGGCGGAGAACGCCGCTCGAAACGTCGCCCGCGGATTCGGCCGCCGCGCGCGATTCGTGGACCGCCGCCTCGCGCCGGTATTTCAGCTTCCCGGGAAAAGGGAACTCCTGCGTCACGGTGTACCAGGTCTGCTCGGTGCGGGCCGGATCGAGGGAGACGTTGTCCCGCGGAATCCCCATCCACTCCACGCGGAATTTCGGATCCATGTAGGCCCCTTCGACCTTCGCGCGCTCTTCCGCGGCGCGGGCTTTCTCCCGCGCCGCGCGGATCTCGGG
>JACPZO010000178.1 GCA_016195465.1 Nitrospirota bacterium | reverse complement strand
GGCCTCCTCGTCGCCCGCCGCGCGGAGGGCCGCCTGCTGTTCGAATCGTCCGCGCTGATCGAGGGGGTCGTTCAGCTCCGAGAAGGCGTTGGCGAGCTCCCGTCCGTTGATGAACAGCTCGAACCGCTCCGTGAGCTCCGGGTCGTCGGGACGCCGCTTTGCGAGGGGGGAGATGTCGGTCGGGTAGTCGGTGACGAAGGTCGGATTGACGAGCTTGGGCTCCACGAGCCCCTCGAACAGCTCGTTCATGGCTTTGCCGAGGGAGAGACCCGGCTCCGGGGGCTTGCCCATGCGCTTTTCGACCGCCCGGCAGACGCCAGCGAGGTCGGCCAGCTCCCCGGCCGGGACGCCGCCGATCTTCTCGATCGACTCCGCGAAGCCGATCCGCGTCCAGGGGGGGGAGAAGTCGATCTGGGTCCCCTCGACCGCGAGGGAGAGCGTTCCGCACACGGTCGTCGCGACGCCCACGAGCATCTCCTCGATGAAGGCCATCATGTCCCGGAAGTCGGCGTAGGCCATGTAGAACTCGAGCATCGTGAATTCGGGATTGTGGCGGGTCGAGATCCCTTCGTTGCGAAAGTTCCGGTTGATCTCGTAGACGCGGTCGAATCCGCCGACGAGGAGGCGCTTCAAGTAGAGCTCCGGGGCGATCCGGAGGTAGAGGTCGATCCCGAGCGCGTTGTGGTGCGTGACGAAGGGGCGGGCCGTGGCGCCCCCCGGGACGGCCTGCATCATCGGCGTCTCCACCTCGAGGAAGCCGCGGCCGTCGAGGTATTCTCGAATGGTCTGGATGACGCGGGTCCGCTTGACGAAAACCTCGCGGACGCCGGGGTTGACGATCAGGTCGACGTACCGCTGGCGGTAGCGCGTCTCGACGTCGGTCAGGCCGTGCCACTTCTCCGGAAGGGGGCGGAGCGACTTGGCCAGGAGTTCGACGCCGGAAAGATGGACCGTCAGCTCGCCGGTCTTTGTCTTGAACAGGCGGCCGTCCACGCCCACGATGTCTCCCAGGTCCATCTTCACGAACCGGGAGTAGGCCTCTTCCCCGAGGTCGTCCTTCTTGGCGAAGATCTGAATCTTGTCCGTCGCGTCCAGGACGTGGGCGAACGTCGCCTTGCCGAAAGAGCGGAGAGCGACGAGGCGTCCGGCCAGACGGACGTGGATGGGGGACGACTCGAATCGGTCGCCGGGAAGGGACCCGTACGCGCCGTGAAGGGACGACGCCTTGTCGGGGGCGTCGAAACGTCCGCCGTACGGCTCGATGCCCGCGGTCCGGAGATCGGCGAGCTTCTTCAGCCGCTGGCGGACCAGGTCGTTGATATCTTCCATGGTTCAGGAATCTCGTGTTTTGCGGGGGGCCCCGGAAGCGGGGCGGGCCTCGCGGGACAAGGGACGCGAAGGTGGCGAATTATACGTTCGATGCGCCGGACGGGTCAAGCTGGCGTTGGCCGGCGTTCGCCGTTCGGTTCTCCGGCCGGATTGGATTCGAGTCCCTTGGGGCGGGTGTCCTCTCGAATCAAGGCGTCGACGGCCGCCAGGAAGGCGCCGGCTTTGTGCTGGATCTCCTGGAATTCCTTGTCCGGGTCGGAATCGGCGACGATACCGGCGCCGACGCAGAAGACAACGCGGTCCGACGCGACCTCGGCCGAGCGGATGAGGATGTTGAAATCGGCGTCCCCCGAGGCCGAAATGTATCCGAGAGAGCCGGTGTAGATGCCGCGGGGGCGCCCTTCGACCTCGGCGATGATCTCGCGGCAGCGGATCTTGGGGACGCCCGTGATCGTCCCGCCGGGGAAGAGGGCGCCCAAGGCGTCGAGCGCGTCGAGACCCGGCCGGAGACGGCCCCGGACGTTCGAGACGATATGGTGGACGTGGGAGTAGCTCTCGCGGGCCATGAACTCGTTCACGTGGACGGACCCGGTCCGGCAGACGCGCCCGAGGTCGTTCCTCGTCAGGTCCACGAGCATGACGTGCTCCGCCCTTTCCTTCTCGGAGAGGAAAAGCTCCAGGGCCAGGGACCGGTCCGCTTCCTCGGTGACGCCGCGGGGCCGCGTTCCGGCGATCGGCCGCGCCTCGACCTCGCCGCCCGAGACCCGGAACAGCCGTTCCGGCGAGTTGCTGACGATCGTCCGCTCCGGCGTCGCGAACAGGGCGCCGAAGGGGGAGGGATTGAGCGCCCGGAGGGAGGCGTACAAGGAGGCGGGATCGAACCCGCCGTGGGCGATGACGTATCGGTTGGAGATATTGGCCTGGTAGACGTCGCCTGCGGCGATGTACGACTTGACGGCGAGGACCTGCTCGATATACCGCCGTCTTTCGGGGCGTTCGACAATTTCAATCGGACTTTCCTCGCGCGAGGAGGAGAGGGAAGGGCGAGAGGGGACGGCCTGGGCGCCTTGGCGGCGGCTGGCGGCCGACGTCGCGGAAAGGAGGGACGCGTCTTCGAGGAGCATCCGCTCCGCCGCATCGAACGCGCGGTCCGGGTCGGCGAGACGCGCCGGCCCATCGGGGCCGACCCAGGGGTTGGCGACGGCCCAGGCGCGGCGGGTCTCATGGTCGATCGCGACGAACCGGTCGACGATCAGGAATTCCGCCAGAGGACGGTCCGGTTCCTCCGGCGGGAGGATCCGGCGCAACGGCTCGATCCTGTTTCCGAATTCGTAGGCAAAGTATCCGATCATTCCTCCGACGAAGGAGGATATCTCGTCTCGCGGACCGGCGGATCGCGGAAGGAGCGAACGGAGAAGATCGAAGAACGGCTCGCTCACGCGGATGGGCGTTCTTTCCGGAACGCGCAGGCGGATCGTTCCCCTCCCGTCGAGCGAGAGGCGGGCATACGGACCCGCTCCCAGGAAAGAGTGCCGGGGATTGTCCCGAGCGGACTGACCTTCCAGCAAGAAGAACGTGGAAGAGGGTCCAAGCGCTCGAAGGGCGTCCAGGGGATCGCCGGGGAAAGGGACCTCCTGGACGAGAGGGATGAGGCGGCCGTTCACGGCGCTATCGACGAACTCGGCGCGCGAGATCAACGTTTTCGGTCCCGGTTCAGACGGCGGCGGAAGAGCGGATTCCGCGGCTTCCCGGTTTTGTCGCCGGGACCCCGCCGCGGCACAAGGGACAGTCGGCCTCGGCATAGACGGGTATGGAGAGGCTCGCGAGCGAGAAAAGGGGGACGTCCAGGACGGCCTTCCCGCCGCTCCGGTCGATGATCGCGGCGGCGCCGACGACGACGGCCCCCAGGTCCCGGACGACGCCGATCGTCTCGTTCGTCGAGAGCCCCGTTGTAATGATGTCCTCCACGACGAGGACCTTTTCCCCCGGCGCCAGCTCGAAGCCCCTTCGCAGTGTGAACTTTCCGTCCACCCTCTCCACGAAGAGCCCGCGGACGGCGAGGCCCCTCGCGACCTCCTGGGCGATGACGATCCCGCCCAGGGCGGGCGCCACGACGGCCTGGACGGCGAGGCCCTCGGCCTTCGCCGCGATCTCGCGGCCGAGCCATGTGGCCTCGTCCGGCCATTGCAGGACGCGCGCGCTCTGGAGGTACCGGGGCGAGTGGAGGCCGGACGAAAGGACGAAATGCCCGCCCTGGAGCGCGCCCGTCCGTTCGTAGAGGGCCAGGACCTGTTCGGCGAGCGTCATGGGCGGCGGGTCTCCTGGAGGGCGCGGCCGCCGTGCTTCTCGATGGAGGAGAGGATCGCTTCGGCCGCCGCCGCGGGATCGAGGGCCCCCGTGATCGGGCGTCCGATGACGAGGTAGTCGGCCCCGTCGGAAAGCGCCCGGGCCGGCTCGGCCGTTCTCTTCTGATCGTGCGATTCGCTTCCCGCCGGCCGGATTCCGGGCGAGACGATCACGAACTGCGGCCCGCACGACTCGCGGATGAGACGGATCTCGTTCGGCGAAGCCACGACCCCGTCGAGACCGGACCCCTGCGCGAGGTTGGCCAGATGGCGGACCTGCTCGTCGAGGTTCCGCGATACGCCCAGATCGCGGATCAGCTCGAGCTGCGTCAGGCTGGTCAGAACGGTCACGGCCACGATGATCGGCGGAGGCGTCCGATGGGCCACGGCGTATTCGAAGGCGGCTTCCTTGCATCGCATCATCATCTCCCGGCCTCCCGCGGCGTGGACCGTCATCATCCAGACGCCGAGGCGCGCGGCTTCGCAGGCGCTCTTCGCCACAGTCGCGGGGATGTCGTGATACTTGAGGTCGAGGAAGATCCGGCCGGCTTTCCCGCGGATGTGATGGATCGCCTTCGGTCCGTGGGCCGTGAAGAGCTGGTGGCCGACCTTGAACCCTCCAACGACGTCGTGGAGGCGGTCCACCAGGTCGTCGGCCTCCTTGAGCGTCTGGACGTCCAGCGCGACGAGGATGCGGTCCCGGGGCCGGCGCGGGGGCGGAGGGACGGTCCGCGCCCGCTCCTTTTCCGCCCGGTCGGGGCCGGTCGGCTGATGAGGCTTCTTTTTCACAGGCGCGTCATCTCCATGATCGAGGAGTTGACGACGTAGATTCGTTCGTTGTTCCCCTCCGGATCGGCCGGGGAGAGCATGAATCCGGGAATGCGGGGGTCGGGCTTGGAGATGTGAAACCCCTTGGGCCAGGGGAGGGGGCTCTCCAGGAAGCCGGTGAGGACTTCGCCGTCGTGGAACCTCACCAGCAGGCGCATCCCCGGCGGATTCCGGGTCGTGAACGCCTTGCTCTTGTGATGGTGCCTGTCGCCCTGGAGGGACCGGACGAAGTAGATGGCCTTGAGCGTGTCCAGCGGCAGTTCGGTGGGCGGCGCCGGGCCCGCCTGTTGGAGCATGACGCTGTTCCGATCCGGCTCGAAGGAGACCAGGGACCCCTTCACGACGGTTCCGTCCTTGAGTTTGGCGACAATCGGATGGGAGGGCGGGTTCGGGTCCATGGCGTTTTCTCCTGGGGTGATTCTACCCAAGGAAGAGTTGCGGTTCAAGAACGGATGTCGGCGCCCGGTTCTCGATCGGAACCGGAAGGGCCGGAAGGCAAAGAAGCGTGGTATCATTGAATCGCGGGATGTTCGGCGCGCCGACAGGCGAAGGAGGGAATTACATGGCGGAAATCTGGATGTCGTTCAAGGACGTCCTCGG
The DNA here is from genome assembly GCA_016195465.1 of Nitrospirota bacterium. Classification (GTDB taxonomy): domain Bacteria; phylum Nitrospirota; class RBG-16-64-22; order RBG-16-64-22; family RBG-16-64-22; genus RBG-16-64-22. The sequence continues at coordinate 9,259 of JACPZO010000178.1, read as the reverse complement.
TCCGTGGGCGATCCCCGCGGCAGGGGCCCTGGCCGTCCTGTTCATCGTGATGGTCCGGGGGATCCTGGCGGAACCGGGGAGAGCGTTCCGCTGGCTGGTGCTCGCCGCGCTGGTGGCCGGTGTTGCGTACGTGGGATGGATACTGAGTATCTCCGGAAAAGAGGCGGGGAAGATGTACTACCAGGACCGCACGATTGGCGTTCGGTAGAACGAAATCGTGGGCGCGGGACCGGCGAAGCCGCAAGGCGCGGCGGAGGTGAGGCGATGACCGGTTCTTCGCCGGCGTCAACCGACGTCTCCGCATGGCTCGACGCGGCCCGGACGATGGCGGCCGATGCCGGGAAGATCCTTCTGAATCGGTACGGCGGCCCCTGCCGGATCGAGCGGAAGGGCGTGGTCGATCTCGTGACCGAGGCCGATCGCGCGTCCGAGGCCTGCCTTCTCGGCGCGCTCCGCGAGAGATTCCCGGAACATTCGGTCCTGGCCGAGGAATCGGCGGGGACGGAGTGGAAGGTCCTGGCCGACGCGCGGATCGGGGCCGAGGCTCCCCTGTGGCTCATCGACCCGCTCGACGGGACGACGAACTTCGCCCACGGCTTCCCCTGGTTCTGCGTCTCGATCGGCGTGGCGGTGAAGGGTGAAGTGCTCGCCGGCGTCGTGCACGATCCTCTGCGCGGCGAGACGTTCGAGGCGGCAAAGGGGAGCGGCGCGAGGTTCAACGGCGCGCCCGTGTCCGTCTCCTCCGTCGGGTCGCTGGACGAATCCCTTCTCGTGACCGGCTTCGCCTACGACATCCGAACCAATCCGGAGACGAACCTCGACGCCTTCGCCCGGTTCGCTCTCCGGTGCCAGGGGATCCGCCGGACGGGATCGGCCGCGCTCGATCTGTGCTCCGTGGCGGCGGGGCGCGTGGACGGGTTCTGGGAGCTTCGGCTCAAGCCGTGGGACACGGCGGCCGGGTGGCTGATCGTGCGGGAGGCGGGAGGGCGGGTAACGGACGGCCAGGGAGATTCCTTCCACCTCACCGCCCCGGTGATCGTGGCGAGCAACGCACTCATTCACGGAGAGATGATTGAGACGCTGAGGAGCCGGTGAATCGGTGAATGGGTGAATCGGTGAATCGGGGAAAACTCCTCCCCTTTGTAAGGGGAGGTTGGGTGGGGTAGGCGAGGCGCGCCGAGACCCGCAAGATATAATGACCGCCCGCGCAAAACCAGGAAGCGCCCTTTCTCGACCCCATCAAGCCGCGGGAGATGTGGGGCGGGCTGAGGCCGCCAGGTAGGCCTCGATGAGGGGCTGGATGTCGCCGTCGAGGACGGCGGTCACGTTTCCGATCTCGGTCCCCGTCCGAAGGTCCTTCACGAGCTGGTACGGCTGAAGGACGTAGGAGCGGATCTGGCTCCCCCAGGCGATGTCCTTCTTTTCCTTCTCGAGGACCGCGAGTTTTTCTTCCTGCTCCCGCTGTTTCAATTCGTAGAGTCTTGCCTTGAGGACCTTCATGGCGAAGGCGCGGTTCTTGATCTGCGACCGCTCGTTCTGGCAGGTGACGACGATTCCCGTCGGGATGTGCGTGATCCGGACGGCGGAGCTCGTCTTGTTGACGTGCTGGCCGCCCGCGCCGCTCGCCCGGAAGGTGTCGACCCGGAGGTCCGCCTCGTTGACGTCCACGGCGATGTTCTCGTCCAGCTCGGGGTAGACGAAGACGGAGGCGAACGAGGTGTGGCGCCGCTTGTTGGCGTCGAAGGGGGAGATCCGGACGAGACGGTGAACGCCGACTTCCGCCTTGAGGTAGCCGTAGGCGAAGGGGCCGCTCGCCGTGAACGTCGCGCTCTTGATTCCCGCCTCGTCGCCCGGCTGGAGGTCCATGACCTCCGTCTTGAACCCCTGACGCTCGGCCCACCGGAGGTACATCCGGAGGAGCATCTGGGCCCAGTCTTGGCTCTCCGTTCCCCCCGCGCCGGGATGGATCGTGACGATGGCGTTCGATTCGTCGTGCTCCCCGCGCATGAGGGCCGCGCGCTCGAGGGGCACGAGCTTGTCGCCCAGGTCCCTGAGGCCGCGCTGGATCTCCGGGAGGAACGATTCGTCGTCCGCCTCGACGGCCAGCTCGACGGCCGCCGAGATGTCGCCGAGGGCCTTCTCGAGGGCGTTCCACCGGACGAGAGATTCCGAAAGGCGGGTCTTCTCCTTCAGGCGAACCTGGGCCCTGGCTGAGTCGTCCCAGAAGTCGTGCGCCTCCATCTCGCGCTCGATCTCCGCGACGCGGGCCGCGGCGTGGTCCAGGTCAAAGATACCTCCTGAGCTCGCCGAGTTTCTCCCGACAGCTCTCAAGAGTCCGTTTTTCGTCGTCCAGAATCATTCAAGTCTCCTCTTTTTCTTCCCTTTTCCACCGGCAGGCCTTCTCCAGGCCGCGATCATCAATGCGAGCGCGGCGGCCGATGACGCCTGGGCGAAGAGGTTGCCCCACCGCGAGTAGAAGGTCCCCGCCTCCTTCGGCGCGATGACCGTCTGCGCGTGGACCCACGGCTCGAACAGAGGTCCCGACCCAAGCACGCGGCCGCGCGCGTCGATGACTCCCGAGATGCCCGTGTTGGCGGCCCGGATCAGCGGGACGCCGTTCTCGACCGCCCGGAATGCGGCCATGGCGAAGTGCTGGTACGGGGCGCCCGTCCGGCCGAACCAGGCGTCGTTCGTGACAGTGACGAGGACGCGCGCTCCCGACGCGACGAAGCGGCGGGCCTGGTCGGGGAAGATGACCTCGTAGCAGATGAGCGTTCCCAGGGGCACGCCCGCCCCCCGCATCACTGTGTATTCCCGCCCCTCCCCAAAATCGCCGATGGCCGTGACCATCTTTTCGAGGAAGGGAAAGAGCGGCTTGAGCGGGACGTACTCCCCGTACGGGACCAAGTGCATCTTATCATAACGCGGCCCGGCGGAGCCATCGGCCGCAAGGAGGATCACGCTGTTGTGGAGGATGGGGCGTCCCGGGTTCCGTTCGACCGTGGGCGTGCCGAAGAGGAGCGGCAGGCCCAGCGCGGCCTGGAAGTCGCGGAGCTCGCCGGTCCGGGAAATGTCGTAGCCGAAATGGAAGGGTGTCGCCGTCTCGGGCCAGAGAACGAGCCGGAAGCCTTGAGGAGCGTCTTTCAAGCGGCCGGCCGCCTCCCGCGTGAGCCGCTGGTAGGTTTCGAAGACCTCCTGCTGATACCGCGGATTCCACTTCTTCGACTGGTCGATGTTTCCCTGGACGATGGCGGCGTGAAGAGCGTCTCCGTCCGGGGCCGGTAGGCCCATCTCCCAAGCGCCGTAGAGGGAGAGGGCCGCGGCGGCCAGAAGGGGAGGAGCGGCCGCCGCGATCCGAGACCATTTCTCTTCGGTCGACGCGAACGCCGACGCCAGACCCGCGTTTCCCCAAGCGACCAGGAACGAGACCCCATAGACGCCGGTGAACGCGGCGAACTGGATCAGCGGGAGGAAGGGCAGTTGGGAGTATCCGAGCAGCATCCAGGGGAAGCCGGTGAAGAGGTGGGTCCTCAGGTATTCGAGGGCCGTCCACGACGCCGCCAGTCCAGCGGCGCGGAGAGACGCGGAATAGGGCTCGATCAGCCTCGCGAAAGCGGCCCACGCTCCGGTGAAAAGACCGAGGTAGGCGCTGAGCAGGATCCAGGCGCCGACGCCGACGGGAAGCGGAAGGTGGCCGTACTCCACGATCGTCGCGACGATCCAGGGAATCGTGAAGATGAAGGCGGCCGTGCCGGCGGTCCATCCGACGAAGAACGCCCGGCGGGCGGTGAGGCCGCGGATCGCGAGAAGGACGGGGACGAGGGCGATCCATGCGAGCGGCGCGAGCGAAGGGCGCGGGAAACTCGCGGCCAGGAGAAGCCCGGACGAGAGAACGGCCAGCGGCCGGTAGACGCGGGGATCTTGCAGGCGGAACCGGGAGGTGATTCCGGATTGCGGATTGCGGAGTTCGGATTTTTCGGTCCGGAATCGGGCCTCACCCGTTCGGCGGCGCGTGTCCGCTTCTTGTCGGATGTCCATCAGGGCGAGGGTTCAACGCGGTGCTTTTCCATCCACTTGAGGATCTGGTTTTCCACCGGCTCATTCGCGGCGGCCGCCGGGACCGGCGGGGCTTCCTTTCGGGCCGTCGGCGGAGCGGGGGCCGGCCGGGACGGCCGAGCGGCCGGCGGCCTCTCGTGGCGCGGCGCGCTCCGAGCGGTCGGTGTCCGGACCGGCGCCGCGGACACCCTGGGCTGAGACTGCGGGGCGGACGGACTCTTCCCCCGCGCGAGGATGGAAGAGACGGCGTGACGGTAGATCAGCACCGTCCGTTCCCCGGGAGGCTGCGAAACGAGGAGCAAATAGGCGTCGTACTTCTTGAGCCTGCCCGAGAGACGCGTCCCGTTGCGGAGCGTGACCGTGAGCGGGGTCCGGGCGGCGACGTATCGATCAAACGCGGGATTGACTTGGTCTTGGTCCATCGGCGGTTCCTCGCGGGGGAGCGGCGGCGGCCGATTGAAGCGTGGCCACGCCGTGTTTGTAAAGGAGCGTGGGAAGCCTTTGCCGTCGCTCCCGAATAAGGAGGGTGTAGTTGTCGTAGTCGATCAGCGTCCCGACGACGGCCTGCTTAGAGACGAGGTGGAGCACGAGCGAGGTTTTTTTCTCTAGATAGCGGGCGAGGATCAGGTGCTGAAGATCGGTGCGGGAAGGCGGATCGGCCGGGCGGGCCGGACGGGGGAGCGGGCCGCTCCCTTCCTCGGCGGCGTTTGCCCGGACCATCGTGATGTCGTGCTTGGGAAGGGAGATCTCTCCCTCGCTTGTTTCGATGACGATCTCGTGGCGTCCGATGGAGCGGATCCGGCCTTGCCAGCGGACGAGGCTCCCGATCTGCACGTCGACGGGGACGGCCCCTTCCATGAGGGCGTCAAACCAGTACGTCTCGACTTTATTGCGGATGATCGTTTCCGTAGCGGCCAGCACGGGCGGGATGATACCCGTTCCGATCGGACTTGGCAAGGCGAATGGAGGCGAATGGAGATCTATTGAAAATTGGAAATTGGAAATTGGAAATTGTAAAACGGAAAACGGAAAACGGAAAACGGACCTTCAACCTTACTTTTACAATTTTCAATTTACAATTTACAATTTCCAATAGCATTTTCCTCAGCCCTTTTCCGCGGGAGGCGCGTGGATGGGGCAGAGCTCCGTTGGAATGCGGGCCGGCGCGAAAAGCTCCCGGACCTTCGCCGGACAGCCGGGCCGCGCGAGCTTTCCGGACGCGGGGTCGATCTCGGCCGCAACGAGGTTCGCCGCGACGGGGAACGGCTCCTTGGGCTGGTCCTTGAGCGCCTCCTTCATGACGGCCATCCAGATCGGAAGAGCGGCCCGCGCGCCGGTCTCCTTCGGCCCGAGGGGGCGGTGGTCGTCGTATCCCACCCAGACGCCGACGATGATCCGCGGTGAGAAACCGATGAACCACGCGTCCCGGAAGTCGTTCGTCGTTCCCGTCTTGCCGGCCAGCGGATACCCGAGCGACTTGGCCTGGTAGCCCGTCCCGGACTGAACGACGCCCTCGAGCAGGGAGACCATCTGGCCGGCCAGCTCCGGCGAGAGGACCTCTTCGAGCGCGGGCTCCCGCTCCTCGACGAGGCGGCCCCGCGTGTCCGCGATCCGGAGAACCGCCCTGGGCTCGACCCGGATGCCCTGGTTCGCGAAGACGCCGTAGGCGGTGACCATGTCGATCAGCGTGACGTCCGATGCGCCGAGGGCCATCGGGAGATAAGGCTGGAGGGGCGTCCGGATGCCGAGCTTACGGGCCGTCTCGATCGCGCTCGGGATTCCCACCCGGTCCAACAGCTTGACCGCAACGACGTTCACTGATTTGGCGAGGGCGCGCCGGAGCGACATCGGCCCTTCGTGCGTCCCGGAGTAGTTCGTCGGGGCCCAGGTCTTCCCAGGAGCGCCTGGGTACGAGACCGGCTCGTCCACGACGATGTCGGAGGGCGAGAAGCCGCGGGCGAGGGCGGCCGTATAGACGATCGGCTTGAAGGCGGAGCCCGGCTGGCGGAGCGCCTGGACGGCCCGGTTGAACTGCGAGTTGCCGAAATCCCGTCCCCCGACCATCGCGAGGATCCGCCCGGTCCCCGTCTCCATCGCGAGGACGGCCCCCTGGATCGGGGGCGCCTTTGTGCGTGCGCGCGAAGTCGCGAGGCGCTTCTCGATCTCCTCGAGCCCCTTCGAGAGGGCCTCTTCGGCCTTCGCCTGGAGGTCGAGGCGAAGCGACGTGTGGATGTGGAGCCCGCCCGTGTACGTTCGCTCGCCGTAGGCCTTGTCCAGCTCCCGGCGGACTTGCTCGACGTAGTAGGCGGCCCGCCCGGTCGACTCGCGGTACGGGCGCTCGGGAAGGGGCCTCCGCGCGGCCTCCTTCTCCTCCTCCGGCGCGATCATTCCGAACTCCCGCATCCTCTTGAGGACGGTGGCGCGCCGCTGGCGGGCGCGGTCCGGATGGCGGAACGGGGAGAACGTATTGGGGGCCTTCGGAAGACCAGCCAGGAGCGCCGCCTCGGCCAGGTCCAGGTCGCGGACGGTCTTGCCGAAGTAGGTCCGGGCGGCGGCCTCCACGCCGTAGGCGCCGGCCCCCATGTAGACCTGGTTCAGGTAGAGACCGAGAATCTCGTCCTTCGTGTAGCGCTTTTCGATCTGGAGGGAGAGGATCGCCTCCCGGATCTTTCTTTGCAGGCTTTTTTCAGGCGTGAGGAAGAGCCTCTTCGCGAGTTGCTGCGTGATCGTGCTGCCGCCTTCGACGACGTGGCCGGCGCGGAAGTTCTTCCATCCCGCGCGGACGATTGCCCGGGGATCGACTCCGTAGTGCTCGTAGAACCGGGCGTCCTCGATCGCCAGGACGGCGTCGGTGAGGACCCGGGGCACCACGGCGAACGGGACGACGATCCGGCGTTCCAGGTAAAACTCGGCCACGGGCGTCCCGTCGGCGGCGAAGACGCGGGACAGCTCCGAGGGGTGGTACTCCTCGAGGGCCTGGACCTGCGGGATTTCCTCCTGCTGGGTGAGCCAGAGCCCGCCGAAGACGCCGGCCCCGGCGGCGGTGAGGACCATGAGGATGAGGGCGAGGTACTTGAAGAATCGGACCATCACGCGCGATTGTATCGGCAACGACGGCGAAACGCAAAGGCCGGATGGGAGCGGACGAGACGCCGGACAGAACGTCGTTGTTCCCGAATTGGGAACGTGCTAGGATTCGGACGTGCGGATCATTTCTCGCAAGGCCTTGAAAGACTTCTGGCGCCTCCACCCGGACGCCGAGCACTCTTTGCGGGCCTGGTTTCAGGATGTGAAACATGCCGATTGGCGGACGCCCGCGGATGTCAAGACCGCCTACCGGAACGTGAGCGTCGTGGGGAGGGACCGCCTGGTATTTAACATCAAGGGAAACGATTACCGGCTGGTAGCGGCGGTCAACTACGCTTACAGGATCGTCTACATTCGTTTTGTGGGGACCCACGAAGCATACGATGAGATCGATGTCCGAACCGTTTAAAGGGAGAACCTGTCGATGAAAATCAGGGCCATTCATACGGAAAATGACTATCGTGCCGCGCTCGCGGAGATCGAGCGTCTTCTTGACGCGGAGCCCGGGACGCCGGACGGGGACCGGCTTGATGTGCTGACGACGCTTGTGGAAGCCTACGAAGAGAGGCGCCCGAAATGATCCGCCGCCTCCACAAGGGCTTGGGCGTCCCCGCCGAGATCCTCATTCGACCGTACCGTCTCCGGGCGGCGTGAGAGGCCGAAGGAGCGGCCGGGCCGGGGCCTTGAGCCGGGTTGGAGAGGAAGGGCGGGGGGTATTGAGAAAGTGGCCTTGAAAATACCCAAATCGGGGTTTATCATACCCAATATGGGTACAAAGCAACGACCAGCCAAAATCCTTCCGCCCCCGGTTTTGGGGGTCGCCGATGCACTGTTTACCAAGGTGCAACAACGCGTACTGGCCGTGCTGTTCGGGAATCCGGGCCGGAGCTTCTACGCCAATGAGGTGATTGCCCTCGCGGGTTCCGGCACGGGAGCGGTGCAGCGGGAGTTGGCCCGCCTTGAGGGGGCGGGATTGGTGACCGTAACGCGCGTGGGCAAGCAGAAGCACTACCAGGCCAATGCGGCGGCGCCGGTGTTCGAGGAGTTGCGCGGTCTGGTACTGAAGACCTCCGGCCTGGTCGATGTGTTGCGTACGGTGCTGGCGCCGCTGGCGGCGCAGATCAACACCGCGTTCGTTTATGGCTCGGTGTCCAAGGGCATAGACACGATGAAGAGCGATATCGATCTGATGGTGGTGAGCGACAGCCTGTCTTATGCCGATCTGTTCGCCGTCCTGGAAGAGGCAACGAACCGGCTCGGGCGGCCCGTGAATCCAACGGTGTATTCCCGGCAGGAACTCGACAAGCGCGTTCGGGCGGACAATGCCTTCATCAAGCGGGTCCTGGCGCGGCCCAAACTGTGGGTGATCGGGCAGGAGCATGACCTTGCCGCTTGAAAACCTGAGTGGACCCGGCAAGTCGCTCCAAAAGGAGCCGCCGGATGCGGAAGAGTTCGCCGGTCTGAAGCGTTCCGGCCTGGCGCGCCTGTCCGACGCCGCCAATGCCGCCAATTCGTTGGAGGGCCGTTTCGATCTCGCCTACAACGCCGCGCATGCCATGTGCCTGGCCGCATTGCGCTGGCACGGTTACCGGCCGGCCAACCGCTACATCGTCTTTCAGGTGTTGCCGCATACGCTCGGTTTGGGGCCAGAGGTCTGGCGCGTGCTGGCCAAGTGTCACGACATCCGCAATCTGGGCGAGTACGAGGGCGATTTGAATGTGGATGAGCGGCTTGTCGCGGACCTGATTGCGGCATGCCGTGCGGTGGCCGCCAAACTCGATGCCCTGAAGCCGCCTGTGGGAGCGAAGTAAATATGGCAGGTTCGGGCGAACACAAAACCGTCCAGGCCAGCATCCTTGCCTGCGCCCAGGAGATCGGCTGGCGCTATGTGCCATGCGCCAAGGGAGGAGGCACGGCGGGGCGGGAAATGGAAAGCGCCCGCCAGTCCCGCTCCATTTCGGTGTTTGGGTGGGACAAAAAGGCCTTGCGCGCCACTTAAAGTGGCGCAATAAGCAAATCGCGCCACAACGGGGAGATCTTTATATTGACAGCATTTCTGGGAAGTAATACCATTTGAGAAAGTAATGCATATCGAGATGGTAAGGAGTGATGAGAT
>JACPZO010000175.1 GCA_016195465.1 Nitrospirota bacterium | reverse complement strand
CTGGAGAAACTCGACGCATTGGTCCAGTTCACGAACGCGGCCCGTGGCTAGATTGGGTCCCTCGTTCCTGGACAGGATCATGGCGGACAAGCGGGAGGAGGTGGCCCGCCGCCGCGCCCACCGGCCGCTCGCCGACCTCAGGGCGCGGATCGCGGACGTTCCTCTCCCGCGTCCGTTCGGCGCGGCGCTCGCCCGTAAGGGTGGAGATCCCATCCGGCTGATCGCGGAGGTCAAGCGCGCGTCGCCGTCGGCGGGAACGATCCGCGAGGGTGTTGACCCGGCCGGCGTTGCGCGGATCTATCGGGAAGCCGGGGCGCGCGCGGTTTCGGTGCTGACGGATAAACCGTATTTTGGGGGGAGTCTGGACGACCTGCGGGCCGTCCGGGGCGCGGTCGATCTGCCGCTCCTGCGCAAGGACTTCGTGTTCGATCCGTACCAGGTTTACGAGGCCCGCGAAGCGGGGGCGGACGCGGTCCTGCTGATCGCGGCGGTCCTTTCCAGGGGGCAAATCGAGGACCTTGCCAGCGTTGCGGAGGATCTGTGCCTGGACGCGCTTGTCGAGGTTCACGCGCTGCGCGAGCTGGACCAGGTCCTGCTGGCGGGGGGACGAGGCGACGGTCGTGAGCGAGAGCGGGATCAAGACGCGAGGGGACGTCACCCGCCTGGAAGAGGCCGGCGTGGACGCCGTTCTCGTCGGCGAGACGCTCATGCGCGCGCCGGATATCGGGGGAAAAGTGAAGGAACTGCTGGGTGAATCGGTGAATGGGTGAATGGGAAAGAAAGCCACAGAGGCACAGAGGCACAGAGCGATCGGTGAATGGGTGAATCGGTGAAGCGGTGAATGGGAAAGAAAGCCACAGAGGCACAGAGGCACAGAGGCACAGAGCGATCGGTGAATGGGTGAAGCGGTGAATGGGTGAAGCGGTGAATCGGAAAACAGGCTGCTCCCTCTCCCTTTGGGAGAGGGCTGGGGTGAGGGAAGCCGAGCGCGGAGGAGACGATGGAACAGACGAAAGTCGTACTCGACGAGAAGGAGATGCCGGCGAAGTGGTACAACATCATGGCCGACATGCCGAACAAGCCGGCCCCGCCGCTTCACCCCGGAACGAAACAGCCCGTCGGGCCGCAGGACCTCTCCGCCATCTTCCCCATGGCCCTCATCGAGCAGGAGGTCTCGGCCGAACGCTGGATTCCGATCCCGGACGAGGTCCTCAAGATCTACTCGCTCTGGAGGCCGACTCCCCTCTACCGCGCCCGCCGCTTGGAAGCGGCTCTCGGGACGCCCGCGAAGATCTATTACAAGTACGAAGGCGTGAGCCCGGCGGGGAGCCACAAGCCGAACACGGCGGTGCCCCAGGCGTACTATAACAAGCAGGCCGGCATCCGCCGGATCGCCACGGAGACGGGCGCGGGCCAGTGGGGGAGCGCCATGGCGTTCGCGGGGGGGCTCTTCGGCCTGGACGTGCTCGTCTACATGGTCAAGGTTTCGTACCACCAGAAGCCGTACCGCCGGAGCGCCATGGAGACGTGGGGCGCGAAGGTCCTCGCCTCGCCGAGCGGCGAGACGAACGCGGGCCGCAAGATCCTCGGGGACGACCCGGAGAGCAGCGGCTCGCTGGGGATCGCGATCAGCGAGGCGGTGGAGGACGCGGCGACGCACGCCGACACGAACTACGCATTGGGGAGCGTCCTTAACCACGTCCTTCTGCACCAGACGATCATCGGCCTGGAAGCCCAGAAGCAGTTCGAGAAGATCGGTGCGTATCCCGACGTGATCTACGGGTGCTGCGGCGGCGGGTCGAACCTGGCCGGCGTGTCGTTCCCTTTCGTGCGGGACAAGATCCACGGGAAGAAGGTCCGGGTCGTGGCCGTGGAGCCGACCTCCTGTCCGACGCTCACAAAGGGCGAGATGCGCTACGACTTCGGCGACACGGTGGGGATGACCCCGCTTCTCATGATGTACACGCTGGGGCACGACTTCATCCCGCCCGGGATCCACGCGGGAGGGCTCCGCTACCACGGGGATGCGCCCCTGGTCTGCCAGCTTTACAAGGATGGCCTGATCGAGGCCGAGGCCCATCCCCAGCTCGCCGTGTTCGATGCGGCCATGACGTTTGCGCGGAGCGAGGGGATCATCCCGGCGCCGGAGACCGCCCACGCGATCCGGAGCGTGATCGACGAGGCCCTCCGGTGCAAGGAGGCGAAGGAGGCGAAGACGATCTTCTTCAACCTCTCCGGCCACGGGATCTTCGACCTCGGGGCGTACGACGCGTACTTGAGCGGCAAGCTCGAGGACTACGCTTATCCGGAGGCGAAGATCAAGGAGGCGCTGGCGCGGTTGCCGGTCGTTTAGGGAATGGCCACAGAGGCACAGAGGCACAGAGAATGATCGACTCGAAGGATGGAACCAAGCGGTCCTCTCTGTGCCTCGGTGGCCTGAGTGAAGAATGGTTCGTGTGAAGATCTGCGGGATCACGAACGTCGAGGACGCCCTGGCCGCCTGCGAGGCCGGGGCCGATGCGATCGGGTTCGTCTTTCACGCGAAAAGCCCTCGGGCCGTCACGCCGGAACAGGCGGCGCTCATCGTTCGCCAGGTGCCTCCGTTCGTAGCGACCGTGGGCGTTTTCGTGAACGCGCCCCGGAAGCGACTCGAGGAGATCATCCGGGAGACCGGGATCGACATGGTCCAGCTTCACGGGGACGAGCCGCCGTCGGCTTGTCGGGGGCTGGGCAGACGGATCATCAAGGCGGTGGCGCTGAGGGGTGAATCCGACCTGGTCCGTCTGGCGGAATACCGGGTGGACGCCTATCTCGTCGAGGGGGCGCCGGCGGGCGTGTACGGCGGGTCCGGCGAGAAGGCTGACTGGGTCCTCGCCGCGAAGGCCCGGACATACGGGCGGATCATCCTGGCGGGAGGCCTGACGCCGGAAAATGTCAGAGGTGCGATCGACGCTGTGCGGCCTTACGCCGTGGATGTTTCGAGCGGCGTGGAGTCGAAGCCGGGGAAGAAGGATCCGGCCCGCGTTGCGGCGTTCATCCGGGAAGCGAAGAAGGCCGGTGAAACGGTGAATGGGTGAAAGGGTGAGTCGGTGAATGGGTGAATCGGTGAATGGGAAAGAAAGCCACAGAGGCACAGAGCCACAGAGGCACAGAGCGATCGGTGAATGGGTGAAGCGGTGAATCGGAAAAGCAGATCCTTTCTATCGTCCAAGCATCTTCCCGACGCGAGCGGCCACTTCGGGCCGTACGGGGGGCGTTTCGTGCCGGAGACGCTCGTCCCGGCGCTGATGGAACTCGACCGCGAGTACGCGAAAGCGCGGAGGGAGAAGTCCTTTCGCCGGGAACTCGCGTTCCTCCTCCGCGAGTTCGTGGGGCGCCCCACGCCGCTCTACTTCGCCGAGCGGCTGACGAGGGATCTGGGGGGTCCGAAGATCTATCTCAAGAGGGAGGACCTCTGCCACACGGGCGCCCACAAGATCAATAACACGATCGGCCAGGCTCTCCTGACGCGGCGGATGGGAAAGCGGCGGGTCATCGCCGAGACGGGGGCGGGCCAGCACGGCGTGGCGACGGCCACCGTGGCGGCCCGGTTCGGCCTCGCGTGCGACGTCTATATGGGGACGGAGGACATGGCCCGGCAGGAGCTGAACGTCTTCCGCATGCGTCTTCTCGGCGCCCGGGTCGTCCCGGTCGACATCGGGAGCCGGACGCTTAAGGACGCGATCTCGGAGGCGATGCGCGACTGGACGGCGAACGTCCGGAACACGCACTACATTCTGGGGTCCGTCCTCGGGCCGCATCCGTATCCCATGATGGTCCGGGATTTTCAAAAGGTGATCGGGATCGAGGCCCGGCGGCAGATCCTGAAGGCGGAGGGGCGGCTTCCCGACCTGCTCGTCGCCTGCGTGGGGGGCGGATCGAACGCGATGGGACTCTTTTTCCCGTTCCTTCGAGACCGGTCCGTAAAGATGATCGGCGTGGAAGCGGGCGGACACGGGATCAAGACGGGGAAGCACGCCGCGCGGTTCGCCGCGGGACGGATCGGCGCGTTTCAAGGGACGATGACCGTCCTCCTCCAGGACCGCGAGGGACAGATCAAGGTGACTCACTCCGTTTCTGCCGGGCTCGATTATTCGGCGGTCGGACCGGAGCACGCCTACTACCGCGACGCGGGGCGGATCGAGTACACGTCCGTGACCGATTCGGACGCGCTGGAGGCGTTCCAGCTCCTGTCGCAGACCGAGGGAATCATGCCGGCGCTCGAGAGCGCCCACGCCGTCGCCCAGCTTCGGAAGCTCGCGCCAAGACTGCCGAGGAAGAGCGTCGTGATCGTGAACCTCTCGGGCCGGGGGGATAAGGACGTTCAGCAGGCGGCGGAGATTTTTGATGGAAAGAATGCAAGGCAAAAGAAATTGAAAATTGAAAATTGAAAATTGGAAATTGGAAATTGGAAATTGGAAAACGAAGAACGAAGAATAGGGGTCTTGCTCGTTTTGCAACCCGGAACCCGTGTCCAATGAGCCGCATCCAGGCCGCGTTTGAACGACTCAAGAGGGAAGGAAAGCCCGCGTTCATTCCTTACGTGATGGCCGGTGATCCGGACCTTTCCACGACGCGGCAGATCGTCCTCGCGCTTGCCCGCGGAGGGGCCGATCTCGTCGAGTTGGGCGTTCCCTTCTCCGATCCCCTCGCCGACGGGCCGGTCATCCAGCGGGCCGCCGCGCGGGCCCTGGAATCGGGGACGACCATCGCCGGGATCTTCCGCCTCGTTCGAGACCTTCGCCGGGAGACGCAGGTCCCGATCGTCCTGATGACCTACTACAACCCCGTCCTCCAGCACGGCCTCGCGCGAACGGTCCGTGACGCGCGGCGGTCGGGCGTGGACGGATTCATCATTCCCGACCTCACGCCGGAGGAAGCGGGACCGTGGCGGGAAGCCCTCCGGGGCACGGGGATCGACTTCATCTGCCTCGCGGCGCCCACAACCCCCGCCGAGCGTCTCAAGACCCTGGGCCGGGTTTCTTCCGGGTTCCTCTACTACGTGTCTCTGACCGGCGTGACCGGAGCGAAGCTCGCGGCCGAGTCGGAGCTGAGAAAGCAGGTTGGCCGCGTCCGCCGTGCGGTCAGCCTTCCGGTGGCCGTCGGGTTCGGGATCAAGTCGCCGGCCCAGGCGGCCCAAGTCGGAGCATTCGCCGACGGGGTGATCGTCGGGAGCGCCCTCGTTTCCCGGATCGAGTCGGCCGGGAGGAAAAAGGCCGCCGCCTCCGCGGGCCGCATGGCGGGGGCCATTGCAAGGGCGTTGGCTGGTTGATGGGCGGTTGAAAAGCAGTCTGGAGTTCGGAGATGGGAGTTTAGAACCCTAAACTCCGTACCCCGAACTCTGAACTTGCCCCAACCACCCAGTTGCCCAGCCACCCAGCCGCCCGCCTTCTGGTCGTTGACAGGGTCGGCCATCCATGCTAGATTTTTCAACAATTTGTGCGGATTTTTCCGTGACTTAGGCTCTCGGAGCATAAGGGAACCCAACCAAATTCGATAAGATCGTCAACCGGGGGGCGTATGGGATCGGAAAGCCAGCTTTTTCAACGGTTCGGTCGGGTCGTTCCGTCGGGCACTCTCTTGTTTCACGAGAACGATCCGGGCGAGGAGATGTTCATCATCCAGACCGGGAAGGTGAAGATCAGCAAGAAGGTCCGGAACATCGAGAAGACGCTGGTCGTATTGGGAAAGGGCGAGTTCTTCGGCGAGATGGCCATCCTGAACGACAAGCCCCGCTCGGCGACGGCCGAGGTCGTCGAGGACTCCGAGATCCTCGTCATCGACCGGAAGACGTTCGAGACCATGATCCGCGGAAACGCGGAGATTGCCCTCAGGATCATCAAGAAGCTCTCGGCGCGCCTTCAGGAGGCGGACAACCAGATCGAGAACCTCATGATCCGCGACAACACGAGCCGGATCGTGGACCTCCTGGCGAAGCTGGCCCGGGAGGCCGGCAAGTCCACGGGGCGCGGCGTGGAGCTCAACTACACGTTCGACGACCTGGCCGGGATGGTCGGCCTGGGCCGGGAGCAGGTGGTGGGCATCCTGGACAAGCTGGTCAAGATCCAGGTGATCGAGCTGTCGGGCGGGGCGATCGTCATTTCCAACAAGGAACAGCTCGATCGGTTCATGCGGTACATGGAGATGAGGGAGATGTTCGGCGAGTTCTCGTAGGCGGTTGAAAAAGGCGTGCCTGACCGCCGGCGGTGTTCCGCGCGTGCTCCGGTGGGGCATGTCCTGTCCGCCGGGTTGACTCAGTGACGACGGGATTCGGGGAGGGCTGGGAGGCCCATGAAACTTAAGGTGCTGGGATGCTACGGGACGGAGCTCCTCTCCTGCAAGATGACCGGCTTTCTCATCAACGATCGCGTGGTCCTCGACGCGGGAACGATCGAGTCGTCCCTCACGATGGCCGAGCAGATCAACATCACGAGCGTCCTGCTTTCCCACACGCACCTGGACCACACGAAGGGTGTCGCCTTCCTGGCCGACAACGTGTGCAACCTGATTCGGAGGCCGGTCGACATCGTGGGGACGAAAGACCTCATCCGGGGGATCCGGGACAGCCTGCTCAACAACGTCATCTGGCCTGATTTTACCGTCATTCCGACCCCCGAGTCGCCGACCCTCCGCTACCGCGAGATTCCGGAGGACGCCGTTTCCGAGGTGGACGGGCTCCAGGTGCGCCCCGTGCGCGTCAACCATCCGGTGCCGACGATGGGATTCATCATCCGCGACGGCCGGAGCACGCTGGTCTACAGCGGGGACACCGGCCCGACGGAGGAGATCTGGAGACGCGCCAACGACGAGCCGTCCGTCTCCGCGGTCATGATCGAGGCCTCCTTTCCCAACCGGCTCGAGTCTTTGGCCCGTATCTCGGGGCACCTGACGCCCCGTCTCCTGGCCCTCGAGCTCGAGAAGGTCCGCCACGCGGACGCGCCGGTCTACGTCTACCATCTGAAACCCCGCTACATCGACGAGTTGACGGCGGAGTTGCGCGCTCTCGACAATCCCCGGATCCGGTTCATGGAAGACGACCGGGCGTACGAGATCTAGGTCCCGGCCGTCGACCGCATGGAAATCTCCCAGGACCAGAAACCGTCAGCGAGCCTCAAACGGGTCAAGATTCCCGAGGGGCTTTTCCTCTCCTGCGAGGGGTGCAAGGAGATCCTCCTCGCGAAGGACCTGGAGAAGAACCTGGGCGTCTGCCCGAAGTGCGGCGCCCATCACCGGGTTTCGGCCCGCGAGCGGATCGCCTTTCTCGTCGATCCGGGGACGTTCAGCGAGTTCGCTTCGAACCTCGCGCCCGCCGATCCCCTGGACTTCCAGGACACCCAGGGCTACAAGGACCGTCTGGCCGGGGCGCGGCGGAAGACGGGCCTCGCGGACGCCGTGTGCGTGGGCGAGGGTCTGCTCGAAGGGGTGCCCGTGGTGATCGGGGCCCTCGAGTTTGCGTTTATGGGGGGGAGCATGGGGTCCGTGGTGGGAGAGAAAATCGCGCGGGCGGCGGAGCGCGCGGCTTCCCGGCGCGCTCCCTTGATCGTCTGCTCGGCCTCGGGAGGGGCCAGGATGCAGGAAGGGATCTTCTCGCTCATGCAGATGGCCAAGACGGCGGCCGCGGTCGCGCGGCTCCACGAGGCGGGGGTTCCGTACTTCTCCGTCCTGACCGATCCGACGTTCGGCGGCGTGACGGCCTCTTTCGCGATGCTGGGGGACGTGATTCTCGCCGAGCCGCGGGCGCTCATCGGCTTTGCCGGTCCCCGCGTGATCGAGCAGACGATCAAGAAGCAGTTGCCGGAGGGGTTCCAGCGGGCCGAGTTTCTCCAGGAACACGGGCTGGTGGACATCGTCGTCGACCGGCGGCGGTTGAAGGAGACGCTGCGCGTGTTGATCGACCATCTGATGAACAGAACGGTGAATCGGTGAATGGGTGAATCGGTGAATCGGTGAATCGGAAGGCCGAGATTTCCACCGGACAGCACAGGCGTCGTTTTTCCGATTGACCCATTCACCGATTCACCTATTCACCCGTCTTTCTGAGGTTCCCGTGGACGTGAAGGAAATTCTCGCCGAGCTTTTCTCGTACACTCAGTTCGGAATCAAGCTGGGTCTCGGCCGGATCCGCCTGCTCCTTTCCGCGCTCGGTGACCCGCAGGATCGCTTCCCCTCCATCCACGTCGCGGGCACGAACGGGAAGGGCTCGACGGCGGCCATGGCCGCTTCCATCCTCCAGGCGGCGGGTCTTCGCGTCGGCCTCTATACGTCTCCCCATCTTTGTCATTTCTCCGAGCGGATCCGGATCGACGGCCGGCCGATCGAGGGGGCCGACATCGCGCGCCACTACCTCGAGATCAAGGGGGCGTGGGCGTCCCTCGGAAAGGCCGGCGTGGAAGAGGGCGATCCCACGTTCTTCGAGTTGACGACGGCGATGGCCTTCCGGCACTTCGCGGAACGCCGGGTCGACGCGGCCGTGATCGAAACCGGGCTGGGCGGGCGGCTCGACGCCACGAACGTTCTCCGCCCGATCGTCTCCGTTCTGACGACCATCTCCCGCGATCATGAAGCGCATCTCGGCGGATCGGTCTCGGCGATCGCCCGCGAGAAGGCCGGGATCGTCAAGCAAGGCGTCCCGGTTGTCGTGGGATCGCTTGTCTCCGAGGCCGAGGCCGTCGTGGAACAGGCCGCCCGGGAGAGGGGGGCGGAGGTCATCCGGCTGGGCGGGGAGTTCCGCGCCGAATCGGTTAAGCTGACGGCGGCTGGAGGGACCTTCGATTGGGTACGGGGCGGCACGTCCTTTTCCGGACTGGCCGTCCCGCTCGCCGGCGTCCATCAGGTCCGGAACGCGGCCGTGGCGGTCGCGGCGGCGACGGAGGCCGCGCGCGCGTCGGGCGCGGCGTTCGATATCGGGGATCCGGCGGTCCGCGAGGGTCTTCGCCGGGTCTCCTGGCCCGGCCGGTTCGAGACCCTCTCGTCCGAGCCGACGGTCATTCTCGATGGGGCGCACAACCCGGAGGGGATTTGCGCGCTCGTCGATACGCTCTCGTTGCTGCCTCCCTCGGAGCGGCGGACGCTCGTCTTCGGCGCCCTGGCCGACAAGAACGCGGGCCGGATGCTGGCGGCGGCCGGGCCGGCGTTCGACCGGGTCGTCCTCGTGAGACCCGACTCCGGGCGGGCGGCCGATCCGCGGGACCTGGCGGACCTCGTGCCGGACGGTCCCGAAGTGATCGTTCGGGACGGCATCGACCGAGCGCTGGCGGAGGTCCTCGACGGAGCGGGGCCGCGGGACCGGATCGTCGTGACCGGGTCTCTCTACCTTGTCGGAGAAGCGCGCGCGTCATTCCGGACAGCCGGTCGGACGGCCGGCGCGCCGACCCTCCCGGTCCAGTGATGCGGGGAATCGGGTCCGGCGGACTGGCCTTGGCGGCGACGGCGGTCCTCTTCTTTTCGTCCGTTTCCCACGGCCAGGACAAGGGTCCCGAGGCGCCTCCCGCGGCTCCGTCCGCTCCGCCTCGAAAGGGGGGAACGGGCTCACCGCCGCCGGTCCAGGCGCGGACCGATCTCCTCGTCCACGATGGCGGTCCGGACACGTATCGACTCACGGGCGGAATCGAGATCCAGCGCGGGGCGCAGTTCCTCTGGGGGGACGAGGCGTTCATCGACCGGGGCGAAGGCTCCGCGTTCCTCAAGGGAAACGTCCGGGGAAAGGAAGGAGACGACACGATGAGCGGCTCGCGGCTCGATGTCGATCTGGACTCGGGGCTGGGGACGCTCTACGACGGGAAGCTCTTCTTCAAGAAGGACAACCACCATCTGGAAGGCCCCGAGGTCCAGAAGACGGCGGAGCACGAGTTCACGATCGCCGAGGGATCGTTCACGACGTGCGACGCGGACGTCCCCGCTTGGCGGATTCGCGCCCGGGAGTTCGAGATCGTCGAAGACGACTACGTCGCCGCCCGAAGCGCCTGGTTCCACGTGAGGGACGTTCCGATCCTTTACACTCCCTACCTCTGGGCGCCGATCAACAAGGAGCGCCGGACGGGCTTCCTGTTCCCCCGCCTGGGATACAGCGGGAAGGAAGGGGCCATGATCCGTCTTCCGTTCTACTGGGTCATCGCCGAGAACGCGGACGCGACGTTCACGCCCGATCTCCGCTCGAAGCGGGGCGGAGGGGGGTCCGCGGAGGTTCGCTACGTGCTCTCGAAGGACGCGAGCGGCGAGTTCTTTGCGAACTACTTGCGCGACCTTTATACGGATCGGGACCGGACGGAGACGCGCTTCCGCCATTACCAGGTCTTCGGCGGGGGCTACACGGCGCGCGCCAATGTGAACTATCTCTCGGACCAGGGGTACTACCGGGACCTCTCGGAAACGGTCGAACAGCGCACCCAGACCTACGTCGACTCGAACATCGGGGTGACGAAGAACTGGGGGGGGACGACGCTCTCTCTCTTGAATCAATACACGCAGGATCTGACGAATCCCCAGGCCACGGCCGTCCAGCGCCTTCCGGAAGTCTCGTTGAACGTCTCCCCGTACCGCCTTCTCGATCTGCCGGCGTTCCTCGGTTTCTCCGGCCAGGCGACGAACTTCTGGCGGAAGGAAGGGGTCACGGGCCAGCGGCTCGACCTCTATCCACAGCTCTCCGGGACGCTGAATCTCGCCCGCGCGTTCCTGATCACGCCGCGCGCCGGCTTCCGGGAGACGATCTATTCGACGGACGCGAAGGGAGAGGGCGGAGAGCACCGGGAGATCTACGACGCGGGAATCAGCTTCTCCACGAAACTGGCGCGGATCTACGACCTGGTACCCGAGCCGGCCGGCGGACAGATCGTATCGGCAGAGGCGAAAGGCGCGCCGGCCCCCGAACCTGTAATCGACAAGCTCCGCCACGGGATCGAGCCGGAGATTTCCTACCGTTACGCTCCAAACGTCGATCAGTCGAACCTCCCCCAGTTCGACGGAATCGACACGATCGGCCGGCAGAACGCGGTCTCTTACAGCCTGACGAACAGGCTGACGCTCCGGGAGAGGACGGGCGAAGCCGTGCGGAAGTGGGACCTCCTTCTCTTCCGGCTCTCACAGCAGTACGATCTCAACGAGGCCGCCCGGGATCAGAACCTCGATACCCTGGCCAAGCGCCCTTTCTCCGATCTTCGGGCCGACGTGGTGTTCAGGACGCCGAAACGGCTGACCGTGAGCGCGGATGCCGGGTACAATCTTTACGACGGGGTCCTGACGACGGCCAACGGCGACGTCCGCTGGCAGGGGGACGGCTGGTACGCGGCGGTCGGGGAGCGGTTCACGCGGGACTCGACGACATTCGTGACGGCCGAGACGGGCTTCAAGCTCTGGGAAGCGTGGGACGTGCTGGGGAAAGCCTTTTTCGACGCCAAGGTGAACGTGCTGAGGGAGGGAACGGTCAAGGTCAAGTACACCCAGCAGTGCTGGGCCGTGACGGCCTTGTACCAGCACCTTCCCGGGAACAGCCGGTTCTTCATTACGCTGGATTTGAAAGGACTGGGGTCGTATAAGTTATGACGGTGAATCGGGGAATGGGAAAATGCTGAAACGGGGAATCGGGGAATCGGGGAAACGGTGAGTGGGAAGATGAAGGGACTGATTCTCAGCGGCGGCAAGGGGACGCGGCTTCGGCCGATCACGTTCACGAGCGCCAAACAACTCGTTCCCGTGGCGAACAAGCCGGTGCTGTTCTATGGGATCGAAGCGCTTCGGGACGCCGGGATCGCGGACATCGGGATCGTCGTAGGAGAGACGCGCGAGGAGATCCGGGCGGCCGTCGGCGACGGGAGCCGCTGGGGGGTGCGGGTGACGTATATTCCGCAGGAAGCCCCCTTGGGCCTCGCCCACGCCGTGCTCATCTCCGAAAAATTCCTGGGGACCGACAGTTTCGTGATGTATCTCGGGGACAACCTCGTCCTGGGCGGCATCCGGGACCTGGTGCGGGAGTTCGAGAGGGACCGTCCGAACGCCCAGATCCTCCTGGCCGAGGTTGCGGACCCGACGCAGTTCGGCGTGGCGGAGATCGACGGCGGCCGGGTCGTCCGGCTCGTCGAGAAGCCGCGGGAGCCGCGGAGCAATCTCGCTCTGGTGGGCGTCTACATGTTCGATTCGCACATCTTCGAAGCGGTGAAGGCGATTCGTCCGTCCGCCCGCGGGGAGCTGGAAATTACCGACTCGATCCAGTACCTTGTGGACCGGGGCCACGCGGTCTATCCCCACATGGTCAAGGGATGGTGGAAGGACACGGGAAGGCTCGAAGACCTCCTTGAAGCGAACCGGATGGTCCTCGATTCCTTCGAGACCCGGATCGCGGGAGAGGTCGACGCCCGGTCCCGCGTGACGTTCAAGGTGGTCGTCGAGGAAGGGGCGCGCGTGACCGGGAGCACGATCCTGGGGCCGGCCGTGATCGGAGCGGGAAGCGAGATCGTCGATTCGTACATCGGGCCGTTCACGTCGATCGCGCCGAACGTCACGGTCCGTCACAGCGAGGTCGAGCATTCCATCCTCCTCGACGGGAGCCGCATCCTCGACATTCCGCACCGGATCGCGGACTCCCTCATCGGCCGGAACGTGGAGGTGGCCCGGTCGCCCCTCCGCCCGCGGGCCGTCCGGCTGATGCTGGGTGACTCGAGCCAGGCGGGGATTTTGTGAGACGGTGAAGGGGTGAATGGGTGAGACGGTGAATGGGTGAATCGGTGAATGGGTGAATCGGGGAAAACGCCTCCCCTTTGTAAGGGGAGGATGGGTGGGGTAGAAGATGAAGAAACTGATAGACGGCGTTCGAGTCAAGAAGCTCAAGGTGATTCCGGACGAACGCGGGCGGCTCATGGAAATGCTCCGGTCGGACGACGACCTGTTCATCAAGTTCGGTCAGGTCTACATGACGACGGCCTATCCGGGCGTCGTGAAGGCGTGGCACTTCCACAAGAAGCAGACCGATCATTTCGTCTGCGTGCGGGGGATGATGAAAGTCGTCCTGTACGATTCCCGGGAGGGTTCGCCCACGCGCGGCGAGGTGAACGAGTTCTTCATGGGCGACCACAATCCGATCCTCCTCCAGATCCCGAACCTCGTCTACCACGGCTTCAAGTGCGTCGGGACGGAGGAGGCGATCGTGATCAACTGCCCGACCGAGGTGTACGTCTACAACGAGCCCGACGAGTTCCGGATCGACGCGCACAAGAACGACATTCCGTACGATTGGAACCGGAAGGATGGATAGATGAACGGTGAATCGGTGAATCGGTGAATAGCAGAGGCACAAAGGCACAAAGGGACAGAGGCACAGAGGGACAAGGGAACGACACTCCTCCCCTTTGTAAGGGGAGGTTGGGTGGGGTAGAGCTTCCAGGGCTGGACCAGTCGCATCTACCTCCCCCGCCCACTCCTTACAAAGGAGGGGAGCAATGCACGGTGAATCGGTGAATCGGGGAAAGTGATGAAGATTCTGGTGACCGGCGGATGCGGGTTTATCGGGTCGAACTACGTGCGGTACGTTCTGCGCAAGCACCCGGAGGACTCCGTGATCAACCTGGACGCCATGACGTACGCCGGGAACCGGGAGAACTTGGCGGAGGTGGAGACGGACCGCCGGTACCGCTTCGTCCAGGGCGACATCGCGGACCCGGAGGCCGTTCGGCCGCTTTTCGAGGACGTGGACGCGGTGGTCAATTTCGCCGCCGAGTCGCACGTGGAC
>JACPZO010000179.1 GCA_016195465.1 Nitrospirota bacterium | reverse complement strand
TTAACAAGATTGTTCAGGCGGCGCAGGCTTACGCAAAGTATGTTGAGTCTATGCTCAACACCTACGGAAAATGAAGCGCGCGCTTGCAACTTCAAGATTGCGACCGGCGTCGGCTCCCCGCGGCGGCGGTAGGCGGGAAAGAGGAGGCGACGGCATGAGCCGACACATGTCGTTTCCGATCGCGGTGACCGCCGCCTGGGCCGTCAAGGTTTTTCGCAAGCAGGAGGTCAAGCGACCCGTGGACGAGAGGAGAAAAACCGTGAAGTCAATTGGGCGCGGTTCGGTGCTTCTGGTTTGGGGGATGGTCTTCGTTTGCGTCTTGCCGTTCTCGGCCGGTGCGGAGAATCTCCAGAAGACCGCGACGCCGATCGAGATCGCGGTGAAACCGCCGGTCGCGATGCCGGGCGCCCAGGTCTCTCTCTCGGGGAACAGCGTGCAGATCGGCAAGCACAAGACCGTGGCGATCGTGGTTCAGCCGCCCTCGGGGGCCGCCGCGAATCTCACGGCGGAGGTTGATGGAAAGGGGAAGTTTTCCGCTTCCTACAAGGTGGGCGGCCCGGGCACCTACCATGTCACCGCAACGTCGGCGGACGCCAAGAACCAGGCGAAGAGCAGCGTGACCGTCGTGGCGCCCGTGACGTACACGCATGAAGCCGCGAAAAGCGTCCAGGCGCTTTTCGAACGACTGAAGGAAGCGTCCGCAAGCCTGCGGACGGAAGTCGCCGCAATGCCGCCGTCCCCGCCGAAAGAAGAGCTTTTGAAGAAGCTGGAGGCCCTCGAAAAGGGGTTTCAGGAATCGCCGGCGCAGAGCGCGAAGTTCCGCGACGGGATGGCTTCGCTGGACAAACTGGTCCAGGACCATCCCGAGACGCTCCCGGAACTCCAGCCCGCCTATGACGCCATCGGCGAGATGTCGGAGAAGGCGAAGGAAATGGAGGCGAAACTCAAGGAACGGGTGAAGCAGCAACGGCCGGAACGAGCGATCTGCGACGATCTCGACGTCGTGAACGAAGGCCTGAGCTTCTTCTCCCTCGCCATGAGCGTGACGATCAGCCCGGTCAAGACCGTGCTCAACGTTCTCGTGAGCCAGACGCTGCCGGACCGGGTGCTTTCCCGCGTCTCCGCGCTGAAGAGTCCGATGGACAAGTTCGCCGCGGCGACCGCGATCAAGCAGGCGTACAACGGGGCGCAGGGCTGGGGGTCCTTTGTGCAGGGGCAGGTCGGTTTCATCGGCTCCGCCGTCCAGTACATGGCCCAGAAGTACTTCGGCGTCTATTGCGAGAAGTTTGAGGGCCCGGTGAGAGCCGTCTTCTACCTGGAATATTCCGAAGGGAAACGGAAGTGGCTCGCGTATGACGTCAAGCTGGACGGGATGCTCTTCCTGCGGTACCAGAAGGGATCGGGCGGACCCGAAGGGATCCGCGTGAACGGCGAGTTCGAGGGGAGCGCCACGGACTTCACGATCTGGGAGAAGCTCGACGTCGTCGAGCCGTTGGCCAGGCGGTACGCGATATTCCACGTGGGGATCCCGCCCATGCTGCCCAGCGGCCACGTGGGGGAACTGGGCAAGATGGGGCGCTTCTTGCTGACGCCCTACCATTTTTACATCCCGGTGTCCGGGCTCCTGAAGGGAAACAAGCTGGCGCTCAAGTTCGGCGAGGCGAGACAGGACTTCGAAGGCAAGGCCAAGGCGAAGATCGTCTACGTTCTGCTCGAACCCGCTCTTCCGATCCCTTACGTCGCCAACGTGGAGATCCCATACAAAGGAGCGCACTACATCCTGAGCCGGGGAACGCGAAAGGAACCGGTCTTTACGGTCGAGGTGGACAAGGCGAAGAAGATCTCGCGCATCAAGCAGACGTTCACCCGGAAGGAAGAGAATCCGGGGAGCTGGATGGCGCGATTCAAGGTCGAGATCGACGCCTGCAACCCGTCCTGCCCGTAGGATCGAAGAACCGATGCCGCCGGTCCATCTCAACCGTTTTTCGGGAGTCCATCCGGGAGAAGCGGGGCAATGTGAACCGCAAAGTGCGCGCGAGTCCCCGCCCCTTGGGGCGGGGTCAAGGCGCACGAATGCAAATAACGAAAAGTACCTTAGAGGTCGGAGAATCCCCGCCTTTTAAGGCGGGGTTCTTCAATGTCCGCCGCCAGACGGCAGGCGCCGCGGGGGCATGGCTGAGAGGGCGGGGGAAAGCAGCCCTTTCCGGCGAAGTGTTCCTGGCAGAGTTGGAAGAGAAGGTCCCCGCGGTCGCGAGGGCGGAGGGATTCGAAAATCGGGCTCAATGTGAGGAGTTCTTGGATGTTGTGCTTGTCCTTGCCCAAGAGGTCCATGCCTTTCCTCCGGCCCGGAAATGCGCTTGCCTTATGGGGCGATTAGCAGGACAATTCGCCCGCTTGCGCCCTATTTTGGTCGGTTCATATACTCCTTCACGTCGGGCCGTGTCAAGCGCGGACTCGTTTTTCCTCGACTGAATTCTCTTTGACCCATACGGCTGGAAGGCGATAGATTGGCGCTGGGATCGGGGAGTGCCGAAAAGGTGTTTCCATGACGGACGTGCACCTTTTTCGAAAGCTGTGGCACATTGGCGGGGGGATCCTCGTGGTTTCCACCCTGGCCTTCCTTCCGCGCGTCGAGACGCTGACGGCGATCGCCCTGATTCTCGCGATCGATCTGGCGGTCGAGATCGTTCGCCTTCGCAGTCCATCCGTGAACGCCCGGTTCGTTCGCGCGGCCAGGCCCTTGCTGCGTCCGGCCGAGCACGGGAAGATCTCGGGGACGCCTCCGTTCCTGGCTGGGTGTCTCGCGGCGGCGGTTCTTTTTCCCTTACCCGTCGCGATCGCGGGAATCCTTTTCCTCACGTTCGGGGACGTCGCGGCGACGACCGTGGGCGAGCGGTTCGGGCGAACCAGGATCGGAGGCAAGAGCCTTGAAGGGACGGGGGCTTTCCTTGCCGCGTCGGTGGTCGTCTCGTTGGGCGTTGCGTCATTCCCCCACGCCCCGCCGTTCGGGGCGCTCGCCGCGGGCGCGGTCACGGCGGCGGCCGTGGAGCTTCTGCCTCTGCCCGTGAACGACAATTTCACGGTCCCGGTCGCGTCGGCCGCCGTGATGCACCTTCTTTCATAGAGCCATGCCGCCGCCTCTTCGAATCGGCGAGATCGGTTACGCTAACCTGACGCCGATCTTCCAGACGCTCAGGAGCATGATTCCGCCGGGGCCGTTCCGGTTCATCCGCGGGACGCCCGCCCGTCTCAACGCTCTCTTGGCCGAGGGGAAGATCGATCTCGGTCCCGTCTCTTCCATCGAATATGCCCGCAATCCGAAAAGCTATTGGGTCCTTCCCCAGCTCTCGATCAGCGCCATCGGAAGCGTGGAGAGCATTCTCCTCTTCTCCCGCCGCCCCCTGGGGGACCTGAAGGGAGCGGCGATCGGCTGTACGTCGGCTTCGGCGACGTCTCACGCGTTGCTGACGATCCTGTTCAACCGTTTCTACCGGCTCGGTGTCGAATGTGCATCGGCCGGCGGCTCGCTGTCCGAGATGCTGAGAACGCATCCGGCGGCCCTTCTCATCGGCGACGAGGCCTTGAAAGCCGCCCGCCGCGAGCGGCGGGGGCTTTTCGTTTATGACCTTGGCCGCCTCTGGCACGACTACACGGGTCTTCCGTTCGTCTTCGCCCTCTGGCTCGTCCGGCGAGACCTCGATCCCGGCCGTCTCTCCATGGCGCGGGACCTGTGGTCCGACCTCGTTCTGGCGAAGGAGACGGCGTACCGGTCGTTCGAGAGGCTCGCGGAAGCGGCTCCCGAGAGGAAATGGATGGGAGAGGAGGGGCTCGTCCGGTATTGGAGGACGATCTCGTACGACCTGACGCCCGCCCATCTGGCCGGTCTCTCACGGTTCTACCGGGAGGCCCGGGCGCTGGATCTGGTGCCGGGCGTCCCGGCGCCCGTATTTCTTCCCGGCGCCGGCCGGTAGACGGCGCTCCGTGGCGCGAACGGCAATTGTTGGGCGGGCACGGTGTGCCGCCCTACGGCCGGGTGAGCTGACGAATTTTGTAGGGCGGGTCACCGGACCCGCCGGGATTTGGCGGTAAGAATGTGCGAATGGCAATATTCGGCAGCGCGGGAATCATTGTATAATGCGCCGTTTTGCGTCCCCCAGCACGATCAACCGTTTCGGCGCCGGCGCCCGAGGAGGTTCCATGTTTCGATCGATCGCGTTCGTTCTTGTGTCCTTGTTTGTCGCGGGCGAGGCGTTTGCGGCCGATCCTCCGTCCGCGCTCTCAAGGCCGGCGCTCACGTTGGAGCGCTGCATCGAGACCGCGCTCGCCAACAACCAGCTTCTCCGGGCGGCGCGGGCCGACGTGGCGGCGAAAGAGGGGCTTGTCATTCAGGCCCGGTCGCCGCTTCTTCCGCAGATCACGGGGTCGGTGGCCCGTTCCGAGAGCGAGTCGGAGGGGGTCACGGGCAAGACCACGACAGAGACGATCGCGTCGAGTCTCTCCGCCTCCCAGCTCATCTACGACTTCGGAAAAACCTACGGCTCGCTCGGGGCGGCCAAAGCCAACCGGGAGGCCTCCCGGGGGGGGCTGGAGAAGACGATTCAGGATGTCGTCCTCTCCGTCAAGCAGGCCTACTACGCGCACATCATCGCGAAAAGGTTCGTCTCGGTCCAGGAGGCCGTGCTCACGTCGGCTCAGGCCCATCTCAAGCAGGCCACGGCTTTCTTCGAAGTCGGCGTGAGGCCGCGGTACGACGTGACGCAGGCCGAGGTGGAGGTGAACAACGCGCTCCTCGGGCTCAGCACGGCACGAAATAACGTGCGTCTTTCGCGTATCACCCTCAATAACGCGATGGGGATCGACCCCAACGCGCCGGCGGAGATCGACGAGGCGCTCGCCGATCGGAAGGAAATGCCCTCGCTCGACGAATCCACGCGGGCGGCCCTGGCCAGCCGGCCCGAGATTCGCCAGGCGGACGCCCAGGTCGAGGCGGCCCGGCAGTCTCTCCGCGCGGCCCAGGGGAGATATTGGCCGACGATTTCCGCGACCGGTTCGTATACGTGGAACGACGGGACCGCGGACTCGGCGAGGCTCGGCGGGAAGAGCGACCTCGGCAATTCGTGGAGCGCCCAGGTGGGTTTGTCGATCCCCCTGTTCGAAGGGTTCGGCGCCCACGGAAAGGTCCGGGAGGCCGAGGCGAACCTTGAGGCCGCGCAGGCGAACCGGGAGAACCTCAAGCAAGGCGTCCTGCTCGACGTCAATCAGGCTCACGCCAACCTGGACGACGCTCGGGTCCGCGTGACGCTCACGGAGAGCAACCTCAAGAAGGCGAAGGAAAACATGGATCTCGCCAAGGGTCGTTACGAGGCCGGGGTCGGCGCGATCATCGAGGTGACGGACGCCAATACGTCCCTCGTCAAGGCCGAGACGGACTCGCTCCAGGCCTTGGGCGATCTTCAGCTTGCGATTGCCCGGCTGGAGCGGGCGATGGGACGACGGTGACGCCGTGCCGATACCCGTCGCGCCTCTCGATTCTCGGTCGGCCGGCAAACCTTCTCGCGGAATGTGTGAGGTCTGAATGCGTATTAACGGACTCAAAATCCTATGGGCACGTTCTTACAGAATCTCCCCTCCCCCTCTTTTCCAAAGAGGGGTAATTCCTCCCTTTGGAAAAGGGAGGTTAGGAGGGATTTTGCGAATGAACGTTGCCTCTATTCTTGGACTGTTAATATGATTAAGTTTCTTCTGGAGAGGCGCCGGATCGCCGTTGCCGCCGTTCTGCTTCTCGCCGCGATCGGCGCGGGAACGTACGGGTTCTGGCCTCGGGCGAAGGCCGGCGGGTACAAGACGGCCCGGGCCGAGCGCGGCGAGCTCGTGACGTCCGTGTCCGCGACGGGGACGCTCTCGGCCGTCGTGACGGTCCAGGTGGGAAGCCAGGTCTCCGGAACGATCCAGTCGCTCGGCGCCGACTTCAACTCCCAGGTCCGCAGGGGCCAGGTCGTCGCGCGGATCGATCCCGCCCTCTTCGATGCCCAGGTGAAACAAGCCGAAGCCAACCTCGCCACGAGCGAGGCCGCCCTGGCACGCGCGCGGCTCGCGCGCCTGGAATCGAAGAGGAACAGCGATCGGATGACGGCCCTCTCGGCGAGAGGGATGGTGTCCAGCGCGGAGGCGGACGCGGCGCTCACCGCGTTCGAAACCTCCGTCGCCCAGGAGAAGGCCGGCGAGGCGGAAGTTCAACGCGCGCGGGCGGCGCTGGAACAGGCGCAAGTGAACCTCCGGAACGCGGTCATCACGTCTCCCATCGACGGGACGGTGATCTCCCGGAACGTGGACGTGGGACAGACCGTGGCCGCATCTCTCCAGGCGCCGACGCTTTTCACGATCGCCCAGGACCTTGCGAAGATGCAGGTCGAGGCGGCGATCGACGAATCGGACGTGGGACAGCTCAATGAGGGCCAGCCGGCGACGTTCACGGTCGATGCGTTTCCGGCCGAGACGTTCTCGGGCCGCGTGACGCAGATCCGGAAGGCCCCGGTGATCGTCCAGAACGTCGTGACCTACACGGCGCTCGTGGCCGTCTCGAACGAGAGACTGATCCTGCGGCCCGGGATGACGGCGACCGTCTCGATCCGGACGGGTCTGGGTGCTCGATGAGGGGAAGCCCGCGCCGCGGGAGGTCACGATCGGTGCGAACAACCCCGACAAGACGATCATCGTGAGCGGGCTCAAGGACGGGGAGGCGGTAATCGTCGAATCGCAGGCGAAGAACGCCAAGAAGCAGGGGCCGGGCGGCTGGCGCGGATTCTTGTGATCCGGCTGGAGAGAATCGAGAAGGAATACCGGATCGGCGAGGGGAGTTTCCTGGCTCTGAAGGGGATCGATCTTACGGTCGGGAAGGGAGAGTTTCTCGCCATTACGGGCGCGTCGGGATCGGGGAAGTCGACGCTCCTCAACATCCTGGGTCTTCTGGACCGTCCGACCCGGGGGACGTACCTCCTGGATGGGCGGGAGGTCTCCTCCCTCGACAAGGCGGAGCGCGCGCGCCACCGGAACCGCTTCATCGGTTTCGTCTTCCAGAGCTTCAACCTGCTGGCGCGCACGTCCGCCGTCGAGAACGCCGAGCTTCCGCTCGTCTACTCGAACGCTGCGCCGG
>JACPZO010000182.1 GCA_016195465.1 Nitrospirota bacterium | reverse complement strand
CGTCCGCGACCGGCGGAAGCCTCATGCCGATCAAGATCCTCGTTGACGGGTACAACCTCCTGGGCGCCCTGCGCGGGATGGGCGGCCCCCTGGAAGCGAACCGGGAAGAGCTGGTCCGCCTCCTGGCCGCTTACGCCGCCGGCCGCCCCCATGAGGTCACGGTCGTTTTCGACGCCATGCACGAGGGGGGGATCCACGAGACGCGGGACCGCCGGGGCGCCGTCACGCTCGTCTACACGGCGCGGGGCGAGACGGCCGACGACCGGATCGTCCGGATGGTCGAAGTCCGGCCCGGCGCGGCGTGGCTCGTCGTCACGAGCGACCGGGCGCTCGCCGCGGCCGCAAAGAGAAGGGGCGCGGACGTCGTGGGCGCGGGAACGTTCGCCCAGCGGATCGCCGAATCCATGAAGAGCCAGGGAACCCCCGCCTCGGAAGGACGCGAGGACGAAGGGGAGGAGGTCCTCCCGCCCCGCGAGAAGAAGGGAAATCCCCGGCGCCTGAAGAAAGCCGACCGGCGCCTTCGCCTGCGCCTTGAAAAGCTGTAGAACGGCAAAGGTGAATGGGTGAATGGGTGAATAGGGGAATGGGTGAATAGGTGAATAGGTGAATAGGTGAATGGGTGAATGGGTGAATGGGGGAATAGGGGAATAGGTGAATAGGCAAGAGCGGAAAGGACCAGATCAGGAACACCCGTTTGCTTGTTCCTCATCGGCGGATTCACCCATTCACCCATTCACCAGCTCACAGAATCCCCCCTTTGACAAAGGGGGGATGGGGGGGATTTCGGACCCGCTCACCGATTCGCCGGATCGGATCATCACCACACGGGAAGCCCTTGCAGACTTGGTCCGGAGTCTGGAGCGGGCGGATCGGCTCGCCGTCGACGTCGAAGCCGACTCGCTTCACCGCTACGAGGAACAGCCGTGTCTCCTGCAGATCTCGACGGACGAGGAGACCTGGATCGTCGATCCGCTCGCCATCGGCGGCTTGGGTCCGCTCGGACCGATCTTCGGCGATCCCGCGGTCGAGAAGGTCTTCCACGGGGCGGACTACGATATCCGGCTTCTCAAGCGCGCCGCCGGGTTCGATTTCTCGAACATCTTCGACACGATGATCTCCGCTCAGCTTCTGGGCCTTCCCGAAGTCGGCCTCCAATCCCTCCTGGCAAGCCGTTTCGGCGTCGCTCTCGACAAGAGATTCCAGCGCGCAGACTGGTCGAAGCGTCCTCTCGCTCCGGAGATGATCCGGTACGCGGCGGAAGACACGCGCCACCTCCTCCGGCTCCGTGACGAGCTGGCTTCGGAACTCGATCCCCGGGGAAGAATGGAATGGGCCCGCGAGGAATTCGAGATCCTCTGCCGGATCCAGCCCGCCCCCCGCCGCCCGCCGTCGTGGTCCGACGTCAAGGGGAGCGGAAAGCTCCCGCCCCGCGATCGCGCCGTGCTCCAGGCCCTCGTCGAATTCAGGGACGGCGAGGCCCGGCGGCTCGACCGGCCGCCGTTCAAGGTCCTGGGAAACCCCGTCCTGCTCGAGCTCGCCCGGCGGCGGCCCCGGACGCCGGACGACCTGCAAGGAATCGTGGGCTTGACCCCGCGGCTCGTGGACCGCTACGGCCGCGCCATCCTCGGCGCCGCGCAGAAGGCGGAGACCGTCCCCGCCGATGCGTACGCGCGGACCGACCGGGGACGGCCGCCCAAGCCGTCGCCCGAGCAGATCGCGCGCCTCGCCCGGCTCAAGGCCGTCCGCGACGAAGCGGCCCGGAATCTCGACATCGCCCCGGCGCTCCTCGCTAACCGGGCCGCCCTGGAAGAAATCGCCGCCAGCGAGCCGGACGCGCTGGCCGCAACCCTCGCCGCCCGGCTCAAGAACTGGCAGAGAAGCGTGCTGGAAAAGGAATTTGAACGGGTCCGCCGGTTGGCGGACGATCGGGTAGACTAGTATCCGAACCCATTGATTACGGAACATCCTCCGCAGATGCGTAGGTTGGGTTAGGCGCGGTTTTTTGCGCCGTAACCCAACAAAACCATTTTGGCGAATATTCGGTTTGTTGGGTTACGCGATAAAGCCGCTAACCCAACCTACATGACTGGCAGAGAAGCGTGCTGGAAAACGAGTTCGCAAGAATCCTCCGCTCGACCGGCGACCCGTAGCGCCTGAATACCCGCGAGGGTGCTCAGTTCTGGATCGCCAATTTTCAATTTTCAATTTTCAATGCGTCGCCAGCAGTACTCGGCAGGCGGAACAGCCTCTCCGCGTTCTCGGTGGTAACACGGGCGACCTCCTCCACGGAGGCGCCGCGGACTTCCGCCAGGCAAGCCGCCACGAGCGCGACGCGGGCCGGCTCGTTTCGCTTTCCCCGATGGGGGACGGGCGCGAGGTACGGCGCGTCGGTCTCCACGAGAAGGCGGTCGCTTGGGATCAGGCGGGCCACGCCCCGGAGGACCTCCGCCTTCTTGAATGTGACGATCCCCGAGAAGGAGACGTGGAACCCCATGTCCAGGGCCGCGCGGGCCAGCGCCGCATCGCCCGAGAAACAATGGAACACGCCGCCCAGCTCGCGCGCCCCCTCCTCCCCGAGGACCGCGAGCGTGTCCGCGTCCGCCTCCCGAGTGTGGACGATGAGCGGAAGCCCGGCCTTGCGCGCGAGCGCGACCTGCCGCCGGAAGACCTCCCGCTGAACGTCCCGCGGGGAGTGGTCGTAGTGATAATCGAGCCCGATCTCGCCCCAGGCGACGACCCTCGGATGAGCCGCCAGCGCCAGGATCTCGTCCAGGTCCCCCGGCCGGATCTTTCCCGAGTCGTGGGGATGGACTCCCACGCCGGCGAAGACGCCTTCGAATTTCTCGGCCAGACCGACCGTCTCACGAGCGGAGGCCGCGTCCGTGGAGATCGAGACGATGCGGGAGACGCCGGCCTCCCGCGCGCGGAGGACGACGGCGTCCCGATCCCCGTCGTATTCCTTCATGGCAAGATGGGCGTGCGTGTCGACGAGCATGGTCGGGAATTATGCGCGATCGCGGCCCGACCGCGCAACGGCGATCCGGACGGGCTCAGCAGGCTGCTGAAGAACAGCAGCCTGCGCGCGGTGCAGGGATGCACCGCCCAATCTCGAAGATGGCGCGAAGATTTGGTGTCAAGCGATTTGAAAGACTTGCGCGAATTCACTTCGCGCAAGTCGTGGCTGAAAAAGCCATGGATGGACTTTTTCAGCATCCTGTCAGTCCCGGACGAATTCCTTGACATGGGAGCCCGTTTGAGGGTAGATACGTGCGGTTTTCCCCCGATTCTCTCGACGGGAGGAGGTGACGTAGAGATGAAGAAGGTTCTCTTATCCGTTCTTTCCCTCGCGTTTCTCGCTGCGACGGCCGGATCGGCCTTGGCGGCCGGCAACAAGGCGGAAGGCGCGAAGGTGTACAAGCAGCAGTGCGCGGCTTGTCACGGTGACACGGGCAAGGGCGACGGCCCCTCGGCCAAGACGCTCAAGCCGGTGCCGACGAACTTCACGGACGCGAAGCTCATGTCTTCCCTGAGCGACGCGGACCTCGCGAAAATCGTCAAGGAAGGCGGCGCGAAGGTCGGAAAGTCGCCGCTCATGCCCGCCCTGGGCGCCACGTGGAGCAAGCAGCAGATGGACGACATGATCGCCCACATGCGCGATCTCTGCAAGTGCCAGGGTAAGAAGTAGGGGCCTGTCGCATACGCCCGTGCCGATCCAAGACGCCCGCCCCATCCGGGGCGGGCGTCTTTTTCTCCCTCGTCCTGCTCCGAACTCCGGACTCCCTACTCCGAACTTCCCGCCGCTCTCCCAACGGAGAGCATCACGAAGCTCCCGGCCTCCTTCCGGGTCCCGATCCAGACCGATAGGAGCCTTCCTTCCTTCGATGCAACGTACAGCGTCTCCCCGTCCGCCTTCAACCCCGGCTGGACCGCCTTCCATCCCTTCTCCGCCAGCGCCCTTTCGTAGTAGGAGGCCATTTCGCCGGATCCCAAGGGAGATTCGAGATAGGCCGTCGCCGGCCTCCCCGCCCTCCGTGAGATGTGGAACCGCTTCGAGGAAACCTTGGCCGGAAGAGGCGCGTCGGACGGGAACTCCTCTTCCCTCGAAAAAAGGAGGTCGACGCCTGCCTCCCCAACGCCGAGCGTCCGTGAGACAACGTCACCGACCGCCTGGGCGCCGGGGATCCAGCGCGCGATCCGATCGACCGTCTGCCCCGTCGTGTACCAGGAATGAACGAGGTACCCCCCGGCCGCCGCGCCGAGGACGAGAAGAAGCAGACCCGCGCACGTTCCTCCGAGACACCGAACCGTCTTCCCCATCTCCCCTAGCCCCCCTCCGCCCGTACCGCGCGTCCGCCGGCCGCCGCCTGGGGGACGGAACCGCCCTCGCGGGCCAGCTTCCGTCCCTCGGCCAGGAGCGCCCGGGCCGTATTCCACCGGTCGGGCGCGTTCAGCAGGACAAGGAGAAGATCGTAGTCGTCACCCTTGGAGCGGGCCACGAGACAAGGCCCGGCCTTCTTGGTGAGACCCGTCTTGATCCCCACGATGCCCGGATCGGCCCCAAGGAGATTGTTGCTCGCTTCCATCTTGAACTTGCGCTTGCCGTTGACCGGGCCTACGCGGTCCTCCCGGACGGCCACGACCTCGTTGAACGTCCTCGAACGGATCGCGTATTCGGCGAGCGCCATAATGTCCCGCGCCGTCGAAAGGTGTCCGTCGGCGTCGTGGCCGCAGGCATTCACGAACCGGGTGGCTCGGAGGCCCAGCGCGCCCGCCTTGAGGTTCATCCGGTCCACGAACGCGGCCTCCGTTCCCGCGACGTGGACCGCGGCGGCCAGACAGGCGTCGTTCGCCGACGTGACGAGAAACAGGCGGAGCAGGTCCGACACCGCGTACTTCTCGCCGGGTCTCAGCCCGATCCGGGCGCCGTTCGTCCGGCTGGCCGCCCGCGTGATCGCGACCGTGTCGGTCGGCTTCGATTGTTCGAGGAGGAGCGCCGCCGTCATGATCTTCGTGAGCGACGCGGGCGGCAGGGGCGCGTCGGCCCGATGCTCCTTGAGAAT
>JACPZO010000036.1 GCA_016195465.1 Nitrospirota bacterium | reverse complement strand
CTCACTCCCTCACCTGCCCGCTCCCGAGGACGATGTACTTGGTCGTCGTCAACTCCTTGAGCCCCATCGTGCCGCGGGCGTGGATCCGGGTCGTGGAGATGCCGATCTCCGCCCCGAGACCGAACTCGTACCCGTCGTGGAGGCGCGTGGAGGCGTTCACGAAGACGGCGGAGGAGTCCACCTCCCGGAGGAAGCGGCGGGCCGTCTCGTAGCTCGTCGTGACGATGGCGTCGGAGTGCTGGGAGCCGTATTTGTCGATGTGGTCCGCGGCCTCGTCGAACGACCCCACGACCTTTACGTTCAGGACCAGGTCGAGGTACTCGTTCGACCAGTCGGTCTCGGACGCGGACTTCGCGTCCGGGAAGATCGCCCGAGTCTTCGCGCAGCCGCGAATCTCGACCTTCTTCTCCGCCAGCCGCGAGAGGACGCGGGGGAGGAACGCCCCGGCCGCGTCCTGGTGCACGAGGAGCGTCTCCATCGCGTTGCAGGTCCCCGGACGCTGGACCTTCGCGTTCACGCAGATCGACTCGGCCATCTCGAGGTCGGCTTCGCGGTCGACGTACGTGTGGCAGACCCCCTTGTCGTGCTTGAGGACCGGCACCTTGGCGTGCTCCGCGATCATCCGCATGAGCCCCTCCCCGCCCCTGGGAATGACGAGGTCGAGGATCCCTTCGAGCGCCAGCATCTCGTACACCGCCTGCCGGTCGGGCGTGTCGAGGATGGAGATCGCGCCGTCCGGCACGCCCGCGGCCGTCGCGGCTTCGTTCAACACCGACGCGATGGCCGTGTTCGAATGGATCGCCTCTGACCCGCCGCGCAGAAGGACGGCGTTCCCGGACTTGAGACAGAGGGCCGCCGTGTCGGCCGTGACGTTCGGCCGCGATTCGTAGATGATCCCGATCAGGCCGATCGGCACACGGACGCGCCCGACTTCCATGTCGTTCGGCCGCCGCCGCATCTCCACGACCTCGCCGACCGGATCGGGCAAGGCGACGATGTCCCGGATCCCATGCGCCATCGCCTCGATCCGCTTCGGATTCAGCGTGAGCCGGTCGATCAGCGCCGACGAGAGCCCCGCCTTCTTCGCCGCCTCCACGTCCTTCGCGTTCTCGGCCGCCAGCCGCTCCGAAGCCTCCACCAATCCGTCGGCCATGGCGGAGAGGGCCTTGTTCTTGACGGTCGAGGACAGAAGTGCCAGCCCCCGCGCCGCGCGCTTGGCCCCAAGAGCCTTCTCTCTCACTTGTTCACGAAGACCCATCGAAAACGTCCTCCACAACCCCGACCTCCGGATATTTGCATTCGTGCGCCTTGACCCCGCCCCAAGGGGCTGGGATTGCGGCGCATCGTGCGGTTCAGTATACCCCAAGATTCCCGACGACGCTTCGGGATTCCGTTGATTTCCGACGCGAATGTAGTCAACGTCGGAGCGGGTTGGAACTCCTTCTTGACACGGCGCCGGGAGCGCTCTTAGCATAGTCTCCACTTCCGGCTTTCAACCAAGACGGACCATCCTCGACCGTTCACCCCCCAATCGAAAGGAGGCCCCCGAGAGGAGAGTCCCTTTTTTCCCCAAGCACTGGACCAGCAACAAACAAAGATAGCGTCGAGACGATGTGTCGGGAGGGTGGACATAGGGCAACACGGACGGCTTTCTTTTCCGGAAGCCGCGGAGTAAACCATTCACGCGGAGGTGAAGGTCATGACTCTCAAGCGACGTGATTTTCTCAAGCTGGCCGGCATCGGTGCCGGGGCCGCGGTTGCGGGGAGCACTCTTCCCGGCGTCGCGGGTGCCGCCGTTACCCATCCGATCCCCGAGATTCTGGGCTCCTCCAAGGGCAAGCGCCTGGTCGTTCTCGGGGCCTCGTTCGGGGGGATCAACACGGCCCTCGCCGTCCACAAGGCCGTTCCGGACGCCGAGATCGTCCTGATCGACAAGGCGCCGTACTTCGTCTCCTGTCCCGCCACGATGGAGTATCTCTTCGGGATGGTCTCGCTCGACAAGATCACCCGGGGATACGCCTCGCTTCAGGCCAAGGGGTTCAAGATGGTCCGAGCCGATATCCTGGCCGTCGACCGGGGCGGGAAGCGCGTGGTCACCTCGGCCGGGGCGGTCTCTTACGACGCGCTCCTGGTCTCGACGGGAATCCGGCTGGCCTACGAGGAGGTTCCGGGGCTCATGGACAAGCCCGAGGCGAATCTCTGCATGTACGACAAGGGGGCGCCGATGATCGACCTGCACCACAAGATCGCGGCGTTCAAGGGCGGCACGGTCGTCGTGAACGCCCCCGCGGGGCCTTACAAGTGTCCTCCCGGCCCCTACGAGTATGCCCTTCTATGGGCCGCGCACATCAAGAAGAACAAGCTCAAGGCAAAGGTCCACATGGTCGATCCTGGGGCCAAGCCAATTCCACCCGGAGTCGCCGCCGGGTTCCTCAAGGCGATCGAGGCCAACAAGGACGTTTTGGAGTACGTCCCCATCACCAAGATCCTGAGCGTCAACGCGAAGGACTCCGCGATCGAGACGGAGGCCGGGAAGGTCAAGTACGACCTCCTCTCGATCATCCCGCCGAACAAGACGATGGGGTTCATCAAGGAGGCGGGTCTGGGGGACCCGTTCATCGCCGTCGATCCCGTGAGTTTCCGGTCGAAGGCGGACGAGCGGGTGTACGCCTTGGGGGACAACGCGGCGACGCCTTACTCCAAGAGCGCCTACACGGCCGCGCAGTCGGCCAAGATCGCCGGTGCGTTCATCGCGCAAGGGTTCGGGGCGAAGGTTTCCGATCCCGGCGCGCCGCACAACATCTGCTATCCGCTGGTGTCGATGGACAGCGCGATCATGGTCCGGGCCGACTGGTCGCACGGCAAGGACAAGGACGGAAAGCCCGTGGTAAACACGAAGGGCGCGAGCGACAACGACGCCAAGGCCCAGCTCCTCATGCTCCGAAGGGAGTGGGAGAAGGGTCTCTTAAGAGAGATGTTCGGAGCGTAACGGACGGACGGGGCGGGGGCGGCCGGAAGGCCGCTCCCGAACCCTCGTGCTTTCGTCTCGTTGACGCCGTTTTCCCCGAAGCGGCCTGCCGCATCCCCCTTTTTGACGACCCGAGCCCTCCCCCCGCGGAAAGGAACCGGTATCGCCATGAAGAGAAGAACTTTTCTCAAAGCCTGCACCTGCCTGGCGGGTCTCGCCGCCGGCTCCCCGGATATCGCCCGCGCGATCGCCTCGGGAAACGGCCCGGTCCTCCGCAAGGATTTTCCGAGCGCGCTCCTCACGGGCGCGGACGGAAAGCCCGCCACAGCCTTGGCCCTCAAGCGTCATGTCTCGTACGTCTTCAACTACCCGTTCGGCGAGACCCCCTGTTTTCTCGTTGACCTGGGGGAGGAGATCAAACCGGCCGCCCTCAAACCGAAGGACGGGCCGGAGTACGCCTGGCCCGGCGGCGTCGGCCCGAAGAAGTCGATCGTGGCCTACTCGGCGATCTGCACGCACGCGTTCTCGCATCCGGAGCCCGAGGTTTCGATGATCAAGTACTACGGACCCGAAGAGAAGGGAGCGCTGGCCGGGCGCGGCAACGTCATCACCTGCTGCGTCCACGCCTCGATCTTCGACCCGACGAAGGGGGCGGAGGTGATCCAGTCGCCGGCCGAGATTCCCCTGACCGCGGTTCTTCTGGAATGGGACCCGAAAACCGACGCGCTATCGGCCGCGGGTCTCCTGGGACGGGACGTCATGAAGGAGTTCTTCGAGGCGTTTCCCCAGAAGAACCAGGAGCCCGCGGGAAAGGAAGTGCGGCTGGTCACGCTTGAAGCGTATTCCAAGATCGTGATCGCGTGCTGAAAGGAGATTCCGACCCGTGCCCACGAACGCTCAGGAACCGCCGCCGCCCGCGGGGCCCCGCGAAAAAGTCCCCCCCGACGCCGAGTGCCAGCGGTGCGGCGGGAAAGAGAACCTGGTGGAGTCGGGCTGGATGAAGGGGCTCTACTTCTGCCGCTCCTGCTGGCAGGCCCGGGGAAAGGTCAACCGCGCCTGGCGCGGCGGGTTCGAGGACGAGCTGAGCGAAGAGTAGCGCCCGCCCGCGCCAGCGCGAAGCTGCGTTTTTCCGCCAGGACAGGATGCACGCTCATGGCGACAGCATCGGCCCAATGTGTCCTTCTGCCAAGGACGAATGCTTCTATTGGGGGCGTCGATTCCGGAATGCGACCGGCTGCGGCAAATCGGTCGGCGATCGACACGAATGGTTCCCGCCCGGCGCAGAAAGTGCTTCGGTTTGACGGCCTTCGCGTTGGTGGAGTCACTGTGTTACCTGCGTGCGTCGCGCACGCGCACCTCGACCGAGTGTTCCCGGTGGTCGTCGACCAGGGGAATGACCGGGTCCTGCTGCTCAACGCCGTCCACCGTCACCCGGGTCTCGCTATTGCCGTCGTGCGCATGCAGTACAGCGATGTGGTACACCGTCTCCCGATATCGGTAGTGCATCGTGAACGTCTTCCAGTCGGCGGGCAGGCACGGCGCGAAGTGCAGCTTGTCCACGTCCAACCTCAGACCCAGGAGTGACTCGACGATCAGCCGGTACATCCATCCGGCCGAGCCCGTGTACCAGGTCCATCCGCCGCGGCCGGTGTGCGGCGTGGCCGCATAGACATCGGCGGCGACGACGTACGGTTCGACTTTGTAGATCGCCACCTCCTCCGCCGTTCTCCCATGGTTTACCGGATTGATCATGGCCAACAGTTCCCAGGCGCGCTGACGGTCGCCTAATTGGGCAAACGCCATGGCCGCCCAGATCGCCGCATGCGTGTACTGCCCGCCATTCTCGCGCACGCCCGGGACGTATCCTTTTATATAGCCGGGGTTCAACGGCGACTTGTCGAACGGCGGGTCCAATAGTTGGATCAGCGCATGGTCGCGGCGCACGAGGCGCCGATCCACCGCTTTCATGGCCCGGCGCGCGCGCTGGACATCGCCCGCCCCGGATAGAACCGCCCAGCTCTGCGAAATCGAATCGATCTGGCACTCGGGGTTGGCTGCCGATCCCAGCGGCGTGCCGTCGTCGAAGTAGGCGCGGCGGTACCACGCGCCATCCCAGCCATGCCGCTCGATGCTCGTGCGTAGCTGTGACGCCTCCCCCTCGCAACGCTCGGCGAAATTTGCATCGCCCCGCTGGCGCGCAACATCAGCGAACTGCCTGAGAACTTCATGCAGGAAGAAACCCAACCAGACGCTTTCACCTTTGCCGTGATGGCCCACCAGATTCATGCCGTCGTTCCAGTCGCCGGTGCCCATGAGCGGCAGGCCGTGCTCGCCCAACCGGAGTCCCCTCTGGATGGCGCGCACACAGTGCTGGTACAGGCTGGCCGCCTCGCCAGAGCGGCCGGGTAGATCATAATAAGAGTCGTCCTCGGCATTGACCGGGCGGCCTTCGAGGAAGTGAACGGATTCATCCAGCACCCCGGTGTCGCCGGTGGTCAGCACATAGCGGCAGGTCGCCAAGGGCAGCCACAGGTAATCGTCCGAACAATGCGTACGCACGCCACGGCCCGATGGCGGATGCCACCAATGCTGGACATCGCCCTCCAGGAACTGACGGCTTGCGCACAGCAGCAGTTGCGCGCGCAGCCGCTGCGGCTCCGCGTGCACGAGCGCCATCGCATCCTGCAATTGATCGCGAAAGCCGAAGGCGCCGCCGGACTGATAGTAACCACTGCGCGCCCAAAGGCGACATGCGATGGTCTGGTACAGGAGCCAGCCGTTGGTCAGCACGTTGAGCGACGGGTCGGGTGTTTCCACCTGCACGGCGCCGAGCGTGTGATTCCAGTACTGGTACACCGCGTCGAGCGCGCCGCGCGCGGCAGCGGGCCCCCGGAAGCGTTGCACCAGGTGGCCGGCCGCAATGGCATCCCGCCCTGCGCCAAGCCTGTAGATAATTTCGCGCTCTTGCCCGTCGGCCAGCTCGAAGCTGACCTGGATCGCGGCGCAGGGATCGAGGGCCGCTCCCAGCTTGCCGGAAAGGCGCGAACGGGCCATCGCCGCCGGATTCTTGAGCGTGCCGTTGCGTCCGAGGAATTCAGTGCGATCGCAAGTTGTCGTGCGGGTCATGTCGTCCACGTCGAAAAACGCCACCCGATCGGGAAACTCCGTGCTGTAGGGATTGCGCGCGTAGAGCGCGCCGCTGTGGGGGTCAATTTCGGTGGTCACGTTCATGGCCGATTTCGGCCGCAAATCTCCCAGCACCCACTCCACGTAACCGGTCGCGGAGAGCTTGCGCGCTTGGCCCGACTCGTTGCGCACTTTCAGCACCGAGAACTTGATCGCCGCGTCCATGTCCACGTAAACCGTGAGCTCCGAGCGAATGCCACCCTCCACGTGCTCGAAGACGCTGTAGCCGAACCCGTGGCGGCTCACGTAATAACCGGCTCTGCGGCTGGGCAGTGGCGTGGGCGACCAGAAATGGCCGCTGTCTTCGTCGCGCAGGTAAAAGACTTCTCCGCCCGCATCGCTCACCGGGTCGTTGTGCCAGGGGGTGAGGCGGAACTCATGGGCGTTCTCGCTCCAGGTATAGGCCAGGCCGTTCTCCGAGATGACGGTTCCAAAGTGCGGATTCGCCAGCACGTTCACCCACGGTGCCGGCGTCACTTTCCCGGGCGCGGTCATGATGACGTATTCGCGTCCATCACGGGTAAATCCTCCCAATCCATTGAAGAGGATAAGATCGCGGCGCGGCAACCCGGTGGCGGCCGGGACTTCGGCGCGGTGGCCGCGGGTCGGTTTGAGGCGCGGAACTCGCACTTCCACCGGGCCACGACGGTTGATCTGGTCTACGAGCGTTCCCCGGCTGTCGGTGATGATGGCGCGCGCGACCGATTGCAGCAGGATGCGGTCTTCGTCCGATATCTGCTCCGCCGGCCGCACGAAGATGCCGCCTTGCCGATCGATCACGTGCGCTTCGACGCCCGCGGCAATCAGCCCCATGATCTGTTCCTGGAGCAGTTGCCGGTAACCGGCACGGTCTTCGTTCCAGATCACCAAGTCCACCGCCAGCCCTTTTAAACGCCAGTAGGCGTGAGCCTGCACCAGTTGTCGCACCAATTCGATATTGGCCGCGTCGCCTATCTGCAACAGCACGATGGGCAAGTCGCCGGAAATGGCGTAGCCCCATAGACCGGATTGGCCGCGGCGGTTTTTGATGAGGACGGCGGCGTCGGCGCGCAACGTGGAATTAGCGTAGATGACGGAGCTGGCCAGGTGTCCATAGAGTTGCGAGTCGGCCTCTGTGGCATTGATCTGCCGCAGCACCACTTGGGCGTGGGTCCATGCCAGTTCCAAGACGCGATCCGCGATCCGTCGATCCTGGTATTTATCGATCAGGTTCAAGGCGGCGTCGCGGGTTTCGCCGATGCCGGAAACCATATCGATCGTTGCCGCTTCGTCCGGATCGAGTGTTATGCGATAGCGGATGGCGGCAATCGGATCGAGCACGGAACCCTGACTTCCCGAGAGCGCGGCGGAGCCGTTCAGGGCTTGGGGCGCGGCGACGGTGTTGCCGCGGCCGATGAACTGCATGCGGTCCGTCTCGTAAGAGATTTCTCCGATGTCCGCCCCGTGCACGGCCATCAGGTGAAACATCCATGGTGCCGGCTCATCGAGGGAGCGGGGCCGGCGCGTGCAGAGGATCGCCCGCCGCGGGTCGATGATCTCGGTCTGAACAAAGAGATTACTGAACGCCGGGTGCAGTGCTTCCGCGGCCGAGGGTGCGAGAACCACCTCCGCGTAACTCGTCACGTCAATCGTTCTGCGCGTTCGGGATCGGTTGGTGATATGGATGCGGCGCAGCTCGTATGGGTATCGAAATCGTGGTCGCGGCGGCGAAACTCCGCTCGCCCTTCCGAGAAAATCGCCGCGTAGCTCTCCGCTCGTTTGAGCGTCGGCTGGTGTGCGGTTGACCAGAACTCCCCGCTCGCCACGTCGCGCAGGTAACAGAAGGTACCCCAGTTGTCGCGGGTAGCGTCTTCGCGCCAGCGGGTCACGGCGAGGTTTTTCCACTGACTGTAGCCGCCTCCCGCGTTCGTGACCATCACGTGATATCTGCCGTTCGACAACAACTGCACCTGCGGGTTCGGCGTGTCGGGGCTGCTGAAAACGCGAATCGGCGTCTCCGGAGCGCCGGAAATGGGTCGAACGTCGGAGAGCTGGGCCGTGTGCGGAAAAAGCGCCGTGGCCCTGGGAATTCGCTCCTGGAGCAACAACAGGGTCGCCTGGAACAACGGGTCCGACGCGAATCGCTTCTGCATCGGACGGTCCAGCAGCAGATAGGCCAGGGAGAGCAGGCTCATCCCCTGGTGATGGGTCATGAAGGAGCGAACCACCGTGCTCGATTCACCGCGTCGTTGACGTGACGGGGTGTAGTCGATGGATTCATACAAGCCGAATTTTCCTTCGAGCCCCGCGTCGGCGAGCCGCTGCAGGTTCAGACAAGCCGCTTCAGGCGCCACCATCAATGCCAGCGCTGAAGCATAGGGAGCAACGACCAAATCCTCCGCCAGTCCGCGTTTGAGCCCCAGGCCGGGCACGCCAAAGGCGCGGTACTGGTAGTTGAGATGAACGTCGACCATGTTGTAACCGGATTCCGACATGCCCCACGGCACGCCGCGCTGTCCTCCATACTCGATCTGTCGCTCCACCGC
Source organism: Nitrospirota bacterium (assembly GCA_016195465.1). Classification (GTDB taxonomy): domain Bacteria; phylum Nitrospirota; class RBG-16-64-22; order RBG-16-64-22; family RBG-16-64-22; genus RBG-16-64-22. The sequence goes on along the minus strand of JACPZO010000036.1, from coordinate 6,719 downwards.
CGCCTTATAGGTCTGATCGAGCAGCGTGTTCTCGTAGGTGGGCATCACCAGGAGCGGCATGAGGTACTCGAACATCGAACCGCTCCACGACAGGAGAATCGGCTCGCCACCGGCGGACGTGAGCAGGCGCCCGAGGGCAAACCAGCTCTCCTGCGGCACCTGCCCTTGCGCAATCGCGACAAATTCGATCAATCTCGCTTCCGAGGCCAGCAGATCGTAGTAACTCGAGTCGCGCCGCCGCTCATCCACGTTGTACCCGATCGTCAGCAGACGCGAACCCTTGTCGTACAGGAAGTCGTACTCCATGTGCGCGATCTCGCCTGCTTGCCGTGCCAGGCGCTCGCCCGCCGCCATCCGCTCCGCGGCGCGACGGCTGGCTTCCGCGATCGGCCGTCGAAGCTCATCCAGCCACTCGCGCTCCGCGGGCGTCGCGTCCGCGTCGAGTCGACGCTCGATGGTCGGCAACCACTCCACATCAAGTTTGGCCAGTTCGCGCAGCGTGGGGATTTCGCCGATGCCGGGGAAGTCGCTGAGCCCACTCGGCGCGCCGGGCAGCAATAGCCACGGGGCGAGAAACGTCAACTCATCGAGAGCGGCGCGGCATTGCCGGGCCAGCGTCCGTGCCCACCAATTCGCATCGGTCTCGGAAGCCGTCTCGGAAATTACTGCGCTGGCGTGATTCAGGGTCGGGTGATGCACGGAATCCTCATGTGCTTCTATGTATACTTCGGTTTCTGCGCGCCGTCTTCCCTCGGCTGATACCCGCTCGCTGCCTTTCTGAGACAACTTCTCAGGGACAGCATCGAGGCTGCCGGCAAACTCCTCCGCGCGTGCTGCCAGCCGGTCAAGGGTGAGCCGCGCCGCCGCGAGCGTGGTTGGCCGGGAATCGCAGGCGGACTCCAGATCTTTCTGAAATTGAACGAGCGAAGCCGGCGTGACGCCTCCCACGGCATCCACCAGGATCCCCAGCGTGTCGCGAAGTCCGTCAAACCATCGTGCCTCCAGGATCGGGCGATCGGGTAGTGTGAGCAGACCCGGGCGCAAGGTCAGCAGATGGCCCGCGAGGTTCCCGCTGTCCACCGTCGAAATGTAGGCGGGGTGCAGCGGTTTCAGCGACAGCGTGTCGTACCAGTTGTAGAAGTGGCCGCGGTGCCGTTCCATGGATTGCATCGTGCGCAGTGCACTCGCCGTGCGCTCGATGAGTTGTCCAGCCGGGATGTAACCGAAGTCGTACGCGGACAGATTCGCGAGCAGCGCCAGCCCCATGTTGGTCGGCGACGTGCGGTGTGCCACCGCGGCACCGCGATACTCCTGATAGTTATCCGGCGGCAGCCAATGATCTTCCGGGCCGACGAAGGTCTCGAAGAACGCCCAGGTCTTGCGCGCAAGCTTGCGCAGGAAGAAGGTCTGGTCGGCCGTCAGCTTGGCTTCGCGGCGGGCGAGCGGCCGGCTGATCCACCAGGCGATGGCGGGCGAGACCAACCATAAAATCAGTATGGGTCCCGCCACGACCAGCGCGGCCGGACTCGACAGCGCCAGAACCGGCGCCGCGGCAATGGCGATAACCGGGGCGGTCCACATCGACCGGAAAGAGGCGGCGACGCCCGCGCGGCTGTTGCGATCCGATTCGCCCGATGGATTCCATTCGAGAAGTCGCCTGCGCGTGATCAGCATCCGTCCCGCCGTGCGCACGATCGCATCCAGACTGAAGATCGCTTCATGGGGAAGGCACGCGAGTGCAAAAGCCGCTTGGGCGAGGCGCCGGCCGACGGCGTGTACGACGGCGGCGAGATGCTGACCCAGCAGCACGTCGACCGGTTTCCGAAACATCTCCAGAGCAGAGGCAATCAAGGACGGGATCAGGATGATTCCGATCACCGCCAAGGTCCAGAACCAGGCCGATGACAAGTCCGTCCAACCCAGCAGCAACAGGAGCGTAAACGCCATAGGCACGAGACTGCGTCGCAGGTTGTCGAAGATTTTCCACTGTGACAACCATGAGAGCGGGTTCTTCTGACGGCTGCGCCCGGGTCCGGGAACGCGCGGCAGCAGCCAACCCGCAAGCTGCCAATCTCCGCGAATCCAGCGGTACCGGCGACTTACATCCGCGCTGTAGCGAAAGGGATATTCCTCGTACAACTGCACATCGCTCAACAGCCCGGAGCGCGCATAACACCCTTCCAGGAGATCGTGGCTGAGGATGCGGTTCTCGGGAAAGCGCCCATCGAGCGACCGCTCGAACGCATCGATATCGTAGATCCCCTTGCCGATGAACGAGCCTTCACCGAACAGGTCCTGGTAGACATCGGAGACGGCGCGCGTATACGGGTCGATGCCCGGTTCACCCCCGTACAATCGCGCATACCGCGACCGGTTCGTACCTGGGAGACTCACGGCCACCCTCGGTTGCAGGATGCCGTAGCCCTCACAGACACGTTGCTTGTCTTCGTCGTAGCGCGCGCGATTCAGTGGGTGCGCCATGGCCCCCACAAACTGCCACGCCGAGTCGCGCGGGAGTTGCGTATCCGTGTCAAGGGTAATGACATACTTCGCGTTCGATAAAACGTCGGTGTTACCGACGACCAGCGAGAAGCGATCGGTTGCGCCCCCGCGCAACAGCGAATTCAAATCCGCCAGCTTCCCGCGCTTGCGCTCATAGCCCATCCAGATCCGGTCGCGTGGATTCCAGCGGCGCGGGCGATGAAAAAGAAAGAACGTGTCGCCGTTTACACCCCGGTACTTTTCATTCAGCTCGTCGATTCCTTTCTGCGCTAGCAGCAACAGTGACTCATCCTCCGGCAGCGTTTCCGCGTGCGCGTCCCGAAAATCGGTCAATAGGCCGAAGCACAGATTGTCGTCCCGATTGGCCAGGAACCGGACTTCCAGTGCTTCGACCAGATCCTCGATGTTCTGAGCGCCGGTGAGCATCGTCGGAACCACCGCCAGCGTGCGCGATTCCGGCGGTATCCCCCGGGAGAAGTCCATGCGCGGCAGCGGATGCGGCGATGCCAGCAACGTCGCCAGCCAGTTCACCAGCGCCACCGCCAGTTGACTGGTGGACAGCAGCGCGAGGACACCCAGCAACACGAGCACCCAATCCGGCACGTCACTGGCATACGCCTTCGCCAACAGGCCACCGGTGAGGATCAGCGTGATCAGCGCGATCGCGCCCAGATACAGGAGCAAGGGAAACCGGCCCGCCGCTCTCGTGAGCGCCTCGGAGGCGGAAAGGCGGGCCTCCGCCGTCCGCTCGAGCTCGCGCATTCCCTTGTCGATCAGGTAGAAACCCACATGCGCCGCTCGATCGTCGCCGCCTTTGCGGGTCGCGCCTTCTTGCGCAAGCCGGATCGCTCTCTCCGCCACTTCGCCTTCGGACAGGCGGCTCTGCTTCGCGATCTTCTCCACTGCGTGGCGGTAGCGATCGCGGGTGGCAAAATCCATCATGCCGTAGACGGCGCCGGGATCCTCCCGCAGTTTTTGCTCGGTAACGCTCAGCGTCTCGACGAAGTCGCGCCAGTCCATCGCCCCCAGGAACCGGAGGCTGCCGATGCTGTTGCTGATGGAGACCTGGTCGGCGGCCTGTTGCTGGTTTCCCGACTGCACCAACTGCTCGATCGTCAGGCCGGACTCGGACAGCAGCTGTTCAATCCAGGTCAGCGGCAATGCCAAAGCCGGGCTCTGCCCCTGCAGCCGGCGCGCAAATTCCGAAACGAACGGGGTCGTCATCGGCGGGCTCGACCGCGCCATGTCCGCGATCACCAGAATCAGGCTCTTCGGATCCTTCTCGGCCATCTCTATCATCTGGTCGGCCCAGGAATCCGCCAGGTTTCGGTCGATCCTGCCGGCGGCGCTGCGGGCGGCAACGCGCCGGAGATTCTCGATCAAGGCCAGGCGCAGCATGATCGGGATGGCCCACAATTCGCCAAACTTGAGGGCGGTGACCGACTGGTAGGACGCGACGAAACGGTGGAGGCTTTCCGGATCCACCCGTCCATCGCCGTGCGCGATCGTCTCCAGCGCGATGTCATACGCCCGCGGAAGTCCAGCCGAAGGGCCGTGAGCCAGGCGGGGTAATTCCCGGCTGTAACCCTTCGGCAGGTGTCTCTTGGCCGTACGAATCTGTTCTTCGATCAGGTAGAAGTTGTCGAGCAGCCATTCGCCCGCCGGCGTAATCCGGCGGTTTGCCGTCACCGCCGCCGTGAGCAGCTGACTGACTTCAATCAGAATGCGTTCGTTCTCCGCCAGCCGCGTTAACAGCCGCTCCCTGGCTCGCCGCGGAGTCAGAGTGTGCGAGGAGGCGAGGTTCTTACCGTGCTGCTCCATTTGGTCGGCACTGAACAACTCCGACCGCAGCGGCGGTTCGTCGAAGAGGTACTCCCGTGGCACACGGTCGCCGCGAAGCCGCGTCCGAAGCCGGAGCCAAAGCCCGGAGAGGGTCGTGCGGCTTGTGTTCATATCAGAGGACCCCTGCTTGAGGCAAAATCGCAACGAACCCATTCGCCGCGAGGGGGCTTCAAGGTGGCGGCGCGCGCGATCCGCCGTGGCGGTGTAGCGAGCGGTGACTGAGCCAGGGTCCCGCGAACCGGAACGTCCGCATCGGGCACGACCCTGGCGAATGAGGCTTAGAATGAGGCTTGAAGAGCGGTTAATTGTAACAGAAAGGGACTCAATAAGCGCCAGGAAACGAATTCCTGATGCTGCGCGAAGCCTATCTCCGCTGGCTGTGATCTCTCAAGATGGGCGAATCAGAACAAGCGGTTCGCGCCCATGCTTGCGATAAACCGTAAAATCGGAGTCCAGCGTGAATATCGCGTGTTTTTCGTACAGCTCAGCCATACGCACGATGCAGGCGTCCGCCAGCGACATCGGGCGGTCCCGATACTTGCGATGAAGCGTCCGCACCGCCGGCGTATGTTCATCGATATGCAAGGCAATCCGAAGCGCGCCATTTTCCAGCAGATCCCACAAGGCCTCTTGAGCCTTCGGCAGGCGGGCGAGCAGAAACATCGCTTCCGCCAGCACGGGTTCACACACCAGCAACGGCGCCTCCAGCTCGACCGTCCGCTTCACGACCCAAGCGTGATGCCGCTCGGCCCGGTCGAGGAACGCCACGAGTGGGCCGGTATCAACGATAGCCGCGGGCATGGCGACCGAAGCCGGCGAGGTGTTTCGGGTTGGAAGCCAAGTCCGGAATGCCGGAATCCACCACTCCGCAGGCGCTCTTCATGAGTTCTTGCAGTGTGGGCCGTCCGGCCAGGCGGCGGGGACTCTGGAGCACCAAACGCAAACCTTCCTCCACCAAGTCCTTGAACTTGTGCCCGCGCATGGCCGCCTCGGCTTTGGCCCGCCGGTAGAGATCGTCCGAAAGCTCAACCGTGGTTTTCATGACCTTCCCCCTTCGCGCACGGCATTCCATAAACCCATATTTACAGCTTTCCGTAGATACGTCAAGAGCGATTCCCCGAGCGGCCTGGGGGACAATGTGCGCCAGGTTCAACGCCAGGATCGACGAAACCTTGCGCGGGTCATACCGTGCCGTTGCTTGCCCCCACGTCGCCGGCAATCTCTCGAAACTGTTCCAGCGCCGCTTCCAGGTCTTCGACGATCTTTGCCGCCAACACATCCGGATCGGGCAGGTTATCGGACTCGGAAAGTGATTCGTCCTTCAGCCAGAAGATATCGAGGCTGGCCTTGTCGCGGTTGATGAGTTCATCGTAGGTGTAGGCGCGCCAACGACCGCTCGCGCCGGTCCCCTCTCCCTCAGGGAGAGGGCTAGGGTGAGGGGCTTCACCCTTTTTCTTTTTCCTAACCACCGTCATTCCAGCCTCCGAACCGGAATCCAGCTTTTCGCTCCACGTTGCTTTGCGGCTATGCCGGTTTTCGGGGTTGTAGCACTTTACGAATTCATCCAGGTCCTCGCGCTTCAAGGGGTCGGTCTTGAGCGTGAAGTGGATGTTGGTGCGCAGGTCGTAGATCCAGAGCTTCTTGGTCCACGGGGTTTCGCTGGCGGGTTTCTTGTCGAAGAACAGCACGTTCGCCTTTACGCCCTGGGCGTAGAACAGGCCGGTGGGCAGGCGCAGCAGGGTGTGAACGTCGCACTCGTGCAGGAGCTTGCGGCGGATGGTTTCGCCGGCGCCGCCTTCGAAGAGCACGTTGTCGGGCACGACCACGGCGGCGCGGCCGTTTTGCTTGAGCAGGGTTTTGACGTGCTGGACGAAGTTGAGCTGTTTGTTCGAGGTGGTGGTCCAGAAGTCGCCGCGCTCGACGATGTCGCGTTCTTTGCTGACCTTGCCCTCTTCGCCCACAATCGTGGTGCTGCTCTTCTTGCCGAAGGGCGGGTTGGTAAGCACCAGGTCGAAGCGGTCGCCGGGGTCGGCGGCCAGCGAGTCGGACACCACAATCGGCTCGAAGTCCTGGCTGCCGATGCCGTGCAGCAGCATGTTGACGGCGGTACGTCCTGTACCGCCGCCCTCCGGGCGCGCTGAAGCGCGCCCAAATCGGCTATCCTGCCGATTTGTCATGGCGCACAGCCGCGCCGTGGCCTGCACCAGTTCCCAGCCCTTGAAGCTTTCCTCCTTGAGCTTGGTCTTTTGCGGCTTGGTCAAATTTGGATTGTGCTTCACCACATAATCATGTGCCGCGAGCAGAAAACCGCCGGTGCCGCAGGCCGGGTCGCTCACGGTCTCGCCGGGCTTCGGGGCCATGACATCCACTATCGC
>JACPZO010000173.1 GCA_016195465.1 Nitrospirota bacterium | reverse complement strand
TGCCAGCTTCTTAAATGGGATCACATCGACCCGGGGAGCGGACTTCGGAAGGTCCTTCCCGTGGACGTAGAGATCGATCATCTCCGCCGCCTTCCGCCCCTGGCCGATCGCCGTCGTGAGAAGCGTCAATGATAGGATGTCCCCGCCGGCGAAAACGCCGGGCATCCCCTTGACATGGAGGTTTCCGTCCACCTGGGCCCAGGGTTTCCCCTGGCCGATGGGATCGAGTCCGGAGAGGTCCGTCGCCTGGCCGATCGAGGCGACGACCGTGTCCGCTTTGACCTCGAACTCCGTCCCGGCGACCGGCTTGTACCTGAGGAACGGAACGGGCGAGTTCCACCCTTCTTCACCCTTCTCCTTCTTCTCCATCCTGACGCACTTGAGCCCCGCGGCCCGGCCGTTTTCCCTCAGGACCTCGACCGTCCCGACGCACGTCTCCACCTTCGCTCCTTCGGCCACGGCGTCGTTGTATTCTCCCGGAAGCGCCTTCATGTCTTCGCGCCCGACACCGGAGAGGAGTACCGCCTCTTCCGCGCCCAGGCGGAGGGCCAGTCGGACGACGTCCATGGCGACGTCCCCGTCGCCGATCGCGACGACCCTCTTGCCGATCTCGGTCTTTTCTCCTTTATTGAAGGCGGCGAGGAACTCGACGGCGTTCAGGACGTTCGGCGCATCCGCGCCGGGAATCGGCAAATCCCGCCCCTTCTGCGCGCCGATGCCGATGAAGACGGCGTCGAAGTCCTTCCGGATCTGGTCCAGCGTGACGTCTTTCCCGATCCGCGTTCCGGTCCGGACCTCGATCCCCATGCCGATGATCCGATTGATCTCTGCGTCCAAGACGCTTCGGTCGAGCCGGTACCCCGCGATCCCGAGACGCATCATCCCCCCGAGATACGACTCGGCTTCGAAGATCGTGACCGAGTGGCCCCGTCGGCGGAGCTGATAGGCGCACGACAGACCCGCCGGGCCGGCCCCCACGACGGCGACCTTCTTGCCGGTTGAGGCGGGAGGCTTTTCGAAGGACAATCCATTCTGGATCGCGTACTCTCCGACGGCGTGCTCGACAGCGTTGATCCCAACCGTCTTGTCCAGGGACTCCCGGTTGCAGGCGGACTCGCAGGGCGCCGGGCAAAGCCGGCCCATGACCGCTGGAAACGGGTTCGTCTCCGTGAGGAGCCGCCAGGCGTCGGCCATCGGATCGGCCGACTTGCGGAGCCCGCGGAGGACGTTGTGATACCCCCGGATGTCCTCGCCCGCCGGGCACGCGTTCGTGCAGGGGGGCAGACGGCGGACGTAGACCGGACACTTGTGGCTGTGGTCGCCGAAGGCGACGACCCGTTGCTGGCCGGTCTCGGTCGAATACGGCGGGAATTCGTACTCCAGCGCCGATCTCAGGATTGCGTTCATCTCAACAGGCATGGCAGACCTCAAAATGCGTCCAACGCCCAATGTCCAATGTTCAACTTTGGACCTGGTATCCGAACCCATTAAATTACGGAACATCCTCCGCGGATGTGTTGGTTGGGTTAGGCGCGGTTCTTTGCGCAGTAACCCAACAACACCATTTTGGCGAATATTCGGTTTGTTGGGTTACGCGATAAAACCGCTAACCCAACCTACATGACTTTCCCTACTCCTTCGCCCCCAATACGATCGCGTTGCTCACGAGTTGATGGACGCCGCCGATCGTCTCCCGGGGGACCTTGTAGTACGGCATGATCTTCGTGAACTGCGCCTTGCAGATGGCGCAGATGCTCGCCATGTAGTTCACGCCGTCCGAGTCCATGACCCGTTTCAGGGCCTGCATCCGCGGCATGGCGCCCTTCACGCGCAGATCGAGAAGCTCATCGGTCAGCAGGCCGCCGCCCCCGCCGCAGCAGAACGTCCGGTCCCGTGTCGTCTCCGGATCCATCTCCACGAACTTGTTGGCGACCGCCTTGACGATCCCGCGGGGAATCTCGAACTGCCCGCCCGGCCGGTCCCCCATCCGGGACGCGCGCGCCACGTTGCAGGAATCGTGGAACGTGACCGTGTACTGGTCGTTGGCCGTGGGATCGAGCTTGAGCGCCCCCCGGTTGATGAGGTCGTACGTCACCTCGCAAACGTGCTGGGGAACGGGATACCGCGAATCCAGGAAGTCCCACGGACCCGCGAGCGTGTTCAGGAAGCTGTACGCCACGCGCCAGGCGTGCCCGCACTCCCCGATGACGATCCGCTTCACGCCCAAGTCGATCGCGGCCTGACGGATCCGCTGGGCGATCTTGCGCATGTTGTCGTAATTCCCAATGAAGAGACCGAAGTTCGCCGCCTCGGACGCGTACGAGGAAAGCGTCCAGGAGATCCCCGCCTGGTGGAAGACCTTGGCGTACCCCACGAGCCCCTCGACGTGCGGCTCCGAGAAGAAATCGGCCGACGGCGTAACCAGCAGGACATCCGCGCCCTTCACGTTCAGGGGAAGCTTGACGTCCACGTTGGTCGATTCCTTGGCCTCCTCCTCCAGCGTCTCCAGCGTGTCGGCCAGGGCCCGATCGGGAATCCCAAGGTTGTTCCCGATCGTATGGACCTTGCCGATGATCTCGTTGGAGTACTTCTGCCCCATTCCGATGGAATCCATGATTTCCCGGGCGGCCATGGAAATCTCCGCCGTGTCGATCCCGTAGGGACAGAAGACCGAGCACCGCCGGCACTGGGAGCACTGGTGGAAGTAGACGAACCACTCCTTGAGGACGTCTTCGGTCAGATCCCGCGCCCCGACCCACCCCGGAACGTACTTCCCGCCCGGCGTGAAGTAGCGCCGGTACACGCTTCGCAGGAGCTCCTGCCGCGCCACGGGCATGTTCTTGGGATCGCCCGTTCCGAGGAAGTAGTGGCACTTGTCCGTGCAGGAGCCGCACTGAACGCAGATGTCCAGGAAGACTTGCAGAGAGCGGTACTTCGACAGGAGATCTCCCATCTTCTCGATCGCGCGCGCCTGCCAATCGTCCACGAGCTTGCCCGGGAACCCGATCTTCGTCATGAGGGCTTCGCCCGCGACGTGCGGGCGGATTTCGGCGGATGCTCCCTCGGAAACGGCGGGAACGTCGATTCGACCCGTCAGTTCAGGCGCTTTGATGTCGGCCAAGGTATCCCCTCCTCTCTTACCAGGATGCTAAAAAAATCCATCCATGGCTTTTTCAGCCACGACTTGCGCGAAGTCAATTCGCGCAAGTCTTTCAAATCGCTCAAAACCAAATCTTCGCGCCATCTTCGAGATTGGGCGGCGCATCCCTGCACCGCGCGCAGGCTGCTGTTTTTCAGCAGCCTGCTGCGAAAGCGTTCCCTACCGGCTGGCCCACGGGGTCACGTGGCGGACCTCCCGCGGGTTGTCGGGCTGGTTGCGAGTCGGGCTGAAGAAGATCCCGCCCACGTGCAGGAGCTTGCTGAACGGGAAGACCATCATCAGCGTCATCACCATGGTGAAGTGAAACAGGAAGAGCGGGTCTCCCAGGGGCGCCGGCGCGAAGGGATGGCCGGGATTCAGGCCGAACACGAAGTGATGGACGGCGTCGACGTCGGGCTCCCAGACGTACTTCATCAGGACCCCCGATCCGCCGATCCCCAGGAGCAGGAGAAGGATGGCGTAGTCGGCCGCGTACGAGATGTACCGCGTCCGCGCAACCCAGGCCCGGCGGGCAAGGAGGCCGATGACGGCGATGGGGAAGAGCGGGCCGAGCCGGAACGTCGCGTCCCAGATCGGCCGGATCAGATCGTTCAGCGCGGGCCCAAGGGCCGTGAAGTCCAGGTCCGAGCCGCCGACGGGGACCCCCAGCGGAACGACGGCGTGGCGCATCAAAGCGACCGCGATGGACAGGTGCATGAGGTACCCGAAAAACCACGTCCAGCGGTTCCCCCGGAAGAGGCTCTTGAAAAACAGCGCCTCTCCCGCGACCCGCGCCGCCGCCCCGCCCGCCGTCGTGGGCGCGGGCGTCGTCGGGATGATGAGCGGGTTCGGCGTCCGGAGCCAGATCCAGAGCTTCCAGCCGAAACCGAGCGCGAACACCGCGCCGGCAGCGTATGCCAGACCCACGAAGAACCAGGAAATCGGGTTCATATTCACCCCCCCCAGATTTCAAATTGCAAATTTCGAATTTCCAATTTGCAATTTCCAATTCTTGATTTTCCGGCCTCTCCTGGCAGCCGCCGGTCCGCTATCTTATACACAACCCGTGGGTTTGGGAAGACCCGCGATCTTGCAGGCCTGCTTGCCCGGACCGAGGGGGAACAGCTCGTAGAGGTATTTGTTGCTCCCCTTCTCCGGCCCCAGCGCCTTGGCGACCGCCTTCGTGAGCACGCGGATCGCCGGGGCGATCTGGTACTCCTGGTAATACTCCCGAAGGATGTTGACGATCTCCCAATGTTCCGGGGTCATCGCGATCCCTTCCTGCCGGGCCAGCTCCTCCGCCATTTCCGGCGTCCACTGGTCAAGCTGCAAGAGATACCCTTCCTCATCGACCTCGACGTTCTGTCCCGCCATCACCGCTTCCATCCGTCTTCCTCCTGTCGTTGGTGTGAGATATTCGACTAAAACCGGATGTGCGCGCTCTTGTTGAAGCTCACGCGCGCCAGCCGGTAGTTGTCGATGTGCCACTTGGTGAACGGAAGTCCGGTCGCCTCGAAGAACCGCTTCCAGCCGATCCGGTCGACCCACTCTCCCAGGCGCTCCCACGGATGTCCCCCTTCCTTGTAGGCGCGGAGGATCCGCTTCACCACGTCGGCGACCTCGGGCCACCGCGGCGGGTTGTTCGGGAGACCGAAGGCGGCCAGCTTCATGTTCGTCGGCTTGGAGCGCGCGTTCGAGTGCTTGCCGCCGACCCAGACGGCGAGTTTCGAGTGCTCGGGGTGGTTGATCTCCATCGCCGGACAGGCCCCGAAGCAGGCCCCGCAGCAGATGCACTTCTCTTCGGACACGATGAGAGACGGTTTCCCGTTCACGGTCGCCGGGCGGATCGCCGCCGTGGGACAGCGCGCCACGACCTTGGGCCGCTCGCAGATGTTGTTGAGGATGTCGTGGTTGATCCGCGGGGGGCGCGTGTGCTGGATGATGACGGCGAGGTCGTTCTGCCCGCCGCAGTTGATCTCGCAGCAGGATGTGGACAGCCGCACCCTGTTCGGCATCTCCTCGCGCTTGAACTCGTCGATCAGTTCGTCCATGAGGGACTTCACGACGCCCGAAGCGTCCGTCGCCGGAATGTCGCAGTGGAGCCACCCCTGCGTGTGCGCGATCGCCGAGACCGAGTTTCCCGTCGCCCCGACCGGGTGGCCGATGGCCTCCAGGTCCCCGATCAGCGGATCGACGTTGCCCGGATTGGAAATCAGGAACTCCACGTTGTTCCGGACGGTGAACCGAAGATACCCGTCGCTGTACCTGTCCGCGAGGTTGCAGAGCCGCCGGACGCCGTCCACGGTCATCTGCCGCGTCGTGCCCGCCCGGACGGTGTAGAGCGCGTCCCCGCTCTTGGCCGTGTGCTTGAGGACGCCCGGCCGGGGGCGCTCGTGGTACTTCCACCGACCGTAGTTCTTGACCGCGAGCGGATGCAGGAACTTCATCGGGTCCGGCGGACCGGACTCGACCGTCTTCCAAGTGGTCGCTTGTGCTTGCGCTGACATCTATGCCTCCTCAGCTATCCGGCGACGGAAAATACGAAAAGCCTTTTTCCTGTTCGCCGATTCACCCCTTCACCGATTCAACGAACCCATCGATCCGCAGATTTCTCCCCTTTTTCCGGACACCTTGGTCTTTCAAGGAATCTGTGGATCTGCGAAATCTGCGGATTTCTCTGCCTCTGTGCCTCTGTGCCTCTGTGCCTCTGTGGCATTCTTTCCCATTCACCGATTCACCGATTCACCCATTCACCGATCTAATATTCCACTTTGAAGAAAGGGTTGTCGCGCGGGGCCTCGACCATGTCGATCGTCGGCTCGATCCCCATCCCGTCCAGAAACGCCTGCATCCCGACGCGCTCGATCGTCTCGCCGATCCGCTCGTGGTCGAGCGCGTTATCCGCCCACCACTCGATCATCCGCGTCCCGAAGTCGACGAGCTTCTCCATGTCCTCATCGGTCTCGAGCTTCATGAAGGGAACGATCATCGAGCCCAGCATGTTGCCGACCTTGAGGTGGCCCTTGCCGCCGACGAGGATCGTCACGCCCCTGTCGCCGCCGGGGGAGAGGGCCTTCGTAAGCGCGTTGATGCAGTGCATACAGCGGACGCAGTCCCTGTTGTCGATCTCGATCTCGCGCCCCTTGAGCCGGATCGCCTTGGTCGGACACAGCGCGACGACGCTGTTCTGGATGTAGTCGGCCCCGAGCTGGTCGACGTACCTGCCGACCTCGGCCTGGTCGATCTCTATGTCGCCCCGCCACGTGCCGATCACCGCTACGTCGGAGCGCATGATGCTGTTGGTGCAGTCGTTGGGACAGCCGGAGAACTTGAACTTGAACTTGTACGGCAGAGACGGCCGGTGCGTCAGATCGACGAAGTGCGTGAGGAGCTTGTGATGGACGCCCAGCGTGTCGTAGCAGGCCTGCTCGCACCGGGCGGGACCCACGCAGGAGGCCGACGTCCGGAGGGTCGGGCCGGCGCCTCCCAGGTCCCAGCCGAGCTTGTTCAGCTCGTCGAAGCACTCCTGGGCCTTGGTCTGCGTGGTCCCCTGGAGCATGATGTCGCCCGACTGACCGTGAAGGGCGATGATTCCGGACCCGTATTTCTCCCAGACGTCGCACATGTCGCGGAGCGACTTGGACGTGTAATGGAGGCCGGGCGCGGGCTGGACGCGAAGCGTGTGGAACTCCGCCGCCTCCGGGAACTTGTTGGAGATCACCGAGAAGCGGGCGATGATCCCGGCGCCGTACCCCCGGACGCCGACCGTTCCGCCCTTCCAGTACCCCGTCTTGGTCTCGTAGGAATACTCGAGCTGGTCCAGGACCCCGCGGAGCATCGTGCTGTGCGTGCGGTTCGCCAGCTCCTTGAAGCCGGTGATGAAGCTCGGCCAGGGTCCAGTCTCGAGGCGGTCGAGGAGCGGAGTCTCGTGCAGGAATCCCCCGTTCGACTTCGCCTGACCGGCTCCCTTCTTATTTTCCAGGGTTGAGCTCTTGGGTGTCATTCGTTTTTTCCTCCCGTCCCCCGAGCGGGGACAACGCCCTGCGACTGACTCTGCCTGACAAACTCGACAAACCGCTCCGCCCACCGGGGCGTTCCCACGCTGTGGATGTGGGCGTAGGACGCGACGACGTTCCGATAAACGATCCCGTCGCTGCGCCCGTCGATTCCGTGGCCGCGGATGACCTTGTATGCGAACTCCGCGCCGCTCAGATTCACGACTTCGGAGTGGTGGAATTCATGCGCCTTGATCCGGTCCTTCGACGGGGCCCCGCCAAGCGGCCATGGGCTTCGGCCCGTTTCTTCCAGGAGCACGTACCCGTGCCCCTGGGGCCAGGCGGTCATCCGGATATCGCACGGGAGGGCGCCGACCATCTTGCGGACCGCGCCGTCCCACTGGATCTCCCGCGCGAGATACATAAGGCCGCCGCACTCCGCGTACACCGGCAGTCCGGCGAAGGCAGCGGCCCGAATCTCCTCCCGGAGGGACTGGTTGGCCTCCAGCCGGCTCATGAAGACCTCCGGGAAACCGCCGCCAATGAAAAGGCCGTCCACGGACGGGAGATGCGGATCGGCAATCGGACTGAAAGGAACGAGCTCGGCGCCGGCGTCTTGGAGTGCTTCGATGTTTTCCGGATAGTAGAAAGTGAAGGCTTGGTCTGAGGCGACTGCGATCCGGACTTTCGAGGGGTAGAAGCGGCCGGACGAGGCGGAAGGTCGATCGGGCGGACAAGAACTCGAACTCAGAGGCGGAGAGCTTCCCGCGATGGCGAAGATCCGGTCCAGATCGACGTGCCGCGAGACAACCTCGGCGATCGCCGCGACGATGGAGGAGGCCCCCGACTCTTCTTTCGCCGGGAGGAGCCCCAGATGCCGTTCGGGGATGACGACTTGCGGAAGACTGGGAATCGCGCCCAGCACCTCGACATCGGTGTACTTCTTCAACGCCGCCCGAAGTTTCGCCTCGTGGCGCGGCCCGCCGACCCTGTTCAGAATGACGCCCGCGATCGGAAGACCCGGATCGAACTGCCTGTACCCCATGAGGAGCGGGGCGATCCCTCTATTCATCCCGTGGCAGTCGACCACCAGCACGACGGGAGCGTCCAACAGCCGGGCGAGCGTCGCCGTGCTCCCCTTGCCGTCCACGTCGATGCTGTCGAAGAGTCCGGCGTTTCCTTCGATGATGTTGATGTCGGCCCCCTCCGCCCCGCGAGAGAAAACGGAGAGAAGGTCTTCCTCGCCCATCAGGTAGTGGTCGAGGTTGCGGCACGACCGGCCAGAGGCGGTCGAGAGCCACATGGGATCGATGTAGTCGGGTCCTTTCTTGAAGGCCTGGACATTGCGTCCGAGGCCGGCAAACGCCGCGCAGAGACCGATTGCGACGGTTGTTTTCCCCGAGCTTCGATGCGCCGCCGAGATGACGATCCGTGGCATTTCCACGAAGGCCCCCTCCAAAAAACCGCCCATACTCCAGATATCAAACCGTTAGATCACCGACAACCGCTCGTCCGACTGCCTCGCAATAACGTAACACTTTGATCCATA
>JACPZO010000174.1 GCA_016195465.1 Nitrospirota bacterium | reverse complement strand
TGGATCGGGGTCGTCAGGACGTACCCCTGCCCGATCGCCACCGAGAGCGTCTCTCCCGGATACCAGGGCTGGCCCCGCGCGCGTTCCTTCCATTCGGCCGTCGGAATGAGCCCTCCCCTCTCCGAGGGGAGCGGGATCCCCGTCTGCTGGCCGAGCGAGAGGGCTTTCGCCGTCTTGGCGATCCGGTCGACCCCCAGCTTCCGTCCCAACTCGTAGAAATAGACGTCGCACGACTCCACGATCGCCCGGTGCAGCGAGACGCGCCCGTGCCCTCCCGCTTTCCAGCACCTGAAATCCCTGTTCCCGAAGCGGATCGCCCCCGTACAGGTCACGGCGGTATCGGGCGTGATGACCCCCGACTCGAGCCCCGCCGCGGCCATGGCGATCTTGAAGGTCGAGCCGGGCGGAAACGCGTTCTGAATCGCGCGGTTCGTCATCGGGAAACCGGCGTGGTCGCGGAGGCGGCTCCAGCGGTTGCCGGAAATGCCGGCGGAGAAGTCGTTGGGATCGAACGCCGGCCGGCTCACCATCGCCAGGACCTCGCCCGAAGGGAGATCCAGCGCCACGACGGCGCCGGGGCGGTCGCCGAGCGCCTCCTCCGCGGCCCGCTGGACGTCGAGGTCGAGCGTCAACTGGAGGTCGTCCCCCGGCGTCGGCTCGCGCCGGCCCAGGAGGCGGATCTCCCGGCCGGCCGCGTTGACCTCGATCAGCTTCTCCCCCGGCTGTCCCACGAGGAACCGGTCGAACGAGCGCTCGATGCCGTACTGGCCGACCTGGATCTCCCGGGGGAACCCCCCGTAGAGTTCCTCCTTGAGCTGCTCGGGCGTGACTTTTCCGATGTATCCGACCAGATGGGCGCCGAGGGTATCGTAAAGATACCGCCGCCTGTTCTCGACCTCCACCACGACGCCCGGGAGGTCGATGCGGCGGGCCTCGACCCGCGTCACGTCCCGCCAGTCGGCGTTCTCCTTGATCTTGACCGGCTCGTAGGGACGGCGGAGCTTGAGGTCCGCGATCCTCTCCTCCACGTCGTCCGGATCGAGCCTCAGGATGGAGGCGAGCCGCGCGACGACGCCCTTATCTTCTCCCACGTCCTCCGGGACGATCGAGATGTCGAAGGACGGGAGGTTCGAAACGAGCGGGGTCCCGTTGCGGTCGTACAGGATCCCGCGAGGGGGCTTGAGGGTCACGACGCGCGTCCGGTTGTTCTCCGCCTGGCGCCGGTACTCCTCGCCATAGAAGACGGTCAGCGTCCACAAGCGCAGGAGAACGACGGTCATCAGGACGAGCCACAAGAGGCCCAGTCCCTTCCATCTCCGGCGGAGGCCGGCCAGGAGCGTTTCGCCTTCCAGGGTCCGGTCGGGAAGCGGGGCGCGGAGCGTCATGCGTTCTCCTCCCGGGCCTTCCGAACGATCTCCCCCTTCTCGATCCGGTTGAGGAAGACGAGGACGCCCGGAAGTCCCACGGCGACCGTGTACAGGGTCTGAGGAAGGACGATCGCCCGCATTCCGTCGAGCCACTCATAGGCCGAATAGATGATCTGGACCAGAATGAGCGTCGTCATCCCACCCAGGAGAACGGAGCCGAAGAGTCCCACGGCGTGAACGGCGGGGGACGGCCGGTACACGTGCCCGCCCAGGAGACCGGCCGCCGCGCCGACCATCGTCCCGGACATCGCGGAGAGACCCACGGCGGCGCCCCCCGCGACGTCGACCAGGAGGCCCAGGCCGGCCCCGGCGGCCATCCCGCGGAGAAATCCCCAGTGGACCCCCGCGGCGTACGCAACCAGGAACGGGAGGTCCGGCTGGATCCCTCCGATGGAAATATGAGGAACGAAGACGACCTGGACGACGAGGACCAGGAGGAAGAGGGCGAGAACGTTCGCCTTTTTCATGGCTTCTTCTCCCCCTGCTTTTTCCCCCCCGCCTCGCGCTTGGTCGCGGCGACCTCGTCGAGCGCCTGAAGGCGGGCGACCGGCTCGACTTCTACCTCCTGGAAGAGGCCGACGCCCTTGCCGCTCACGCGGACCACCTTCCCCGCGGGCAATCCCGGCGGAAAGATCTCGTCCATCCCCGACGTCACCATGAGGTCTCCCTCGCGCACCTCTTGCCCCTGCCCCACGTAGGCGAGACGGCAGCGGCCGCGGCCGCGCCCCTCCATGATGGCCTCGTCCCGCGTCCGCGCGTTCCGGACGGCGACCGCGCTTCGCGGATCGGTGATCAGGAGCGCGTCGGCGCTCCCCGCCCGCACGGACACGACTCTCCCCACGACGCCGGAAGGGACCAGGAGGGCCGCCTCGCGCTCGACCCCCTGCGTCTCTCCCCGGTCGATCGTCACGGCGTTGAACCAGTTGGTGGGGTGGCGCGCGACCACGCGCGCGGGGACCGTGGGCACGGACGTCTGGCGGGCCAGTTGGACGAGGGCGGCCAGCCTCTCCGCCTCCCGCTCCGATTCCCCGGCCTTGGCGAGCTCGGCCTCGAGGCGCCTGACCTCCAGTCTCAGGCGGTCGTTCTCCCGGCGGGCGCCGGCCAGCTCGCGGACCTCCTCCACCCGGCCCGCCGCCGCGCGCCAGAGGACGGAGCCGCCCTGCTCCAGCGGAACGAGGAGGACCGCCGCGCCCCTGCGGATTGTCTCGAAGGCGTGGCGGCCGCCCGCCTGGGCCGAGAGGACGAGCAGGATGGAGACAACGGCCAGGCCGAAGAGGACCGGATTCTTGTGTCGGACGAGAAACGAAAGCATGTCGGTTTATCCGCCAGGGCGGATCGGCGGGCGAGGAGGCGCTACTCTCGCAGGGACACTTTCTTCAGCAGATCGATCTCGTCCAGGACCTTCCCGGCCCCCAGGACGATCGCGGACAGAGGGTCCTCGGCCAGGATGATGGGCAGACCGGTCTCCTCGCGAAGCAGGGTGTCGAGCCCGCGGAGAAGCGCGCCCCCGCCGGCCAGAACGACCCCCTTGTCGATGATGTCCGCCGACAGTTCGGGCGGCGTGTTCTCGAGCGTCATCTTGATCGTGTTCACGATCGCCGTCACGGGGTCCAGGATCGCCTCCCGGATCTCCTCCTCGTCGACGATCAGCGTCTTCGGGATTCCGCTCACGAGGTCCCGCCCCTTGACATCCATCGTCTTCTTTCCGTCCGCGCCGTTCACGTAGCTCGCGGAGCCGATCTCCATCTTGATCTCCTCGGCCGTGCGCTCGCCGATCAGGAGGTTGTACTTGCGCTTGATGTACGAGAGGATGCTCTCGTCCATCTTGTCGCCGCCGATCTTGACCGTCTTCGAGTAGACGATGCCGGAAAGCGAGATGACCGCCACGTCCGTCGTCCCGCCGCCGATGTCGACGATCATGCTTCCCGTCGGCTCCGTGATCGGAAGGCCCACGCCGATCGCCGCCGCCATCGGCTCTTCGATGAGGTAGACCTCCCGCGCGCCGGCCTTCTCGGCGGCCCCCTTCACGGCCCGCCGCTCGACCTGGGTGATGCCCGAAGGAACGCCGATCACGATGCGCGGCGAGAAAAGGGCCCGCCGGTTGTGGACCTTCGAAATGAAGTAGTTGAGCATCCGCTCCGTCGCGTCGAAATCCGCGATGACGCCGTCCTTCATCGGGCGGATGGCCACGATGTTGCCCGGCGTCCGGCCGAGCATCCGCTTGGCCTCGAGACCCACGGCCAGGACCTTGTTCGATCCCTTGGCCACGGCGACGACCGACGGCTCGTTGCCGACGATCCCCTGCCCCCGGACGTAGACGAGGGTGTTGGCCGTCCCGAGGTCGATGGCCAGGTCGGTGGAAAACCATCCAATCACGCGGTCGATGATCATGACTCCCGTATTCTCCTTCGCAAGCGGGCCGCCTCGCGCGAACACCCCGCGAAACGTAAGTTATGAAGTTATCAGACCTTTCCCGCCTTTTCAAGACAAAAGCCCCATAAAACAATTTGCGGGGGCGAACCATAACCAATATAATCGTCAGCCGGCACCCCCAAGCCGGCCGCCATCGACGGCGGGCTGGGCAAGAGAGAACGCAACACCCGCTTTCCGGAGTCTCAAATCATGCTGAAGACCGTGCGCGCCCTTGCCATCGACAACCCCTGGTGCCTTCGCCTCGCCATGGTGGCCATCGCCGTTACCTTCGTCATCACGATGGGCTGGTGGGGGTTCGATCGGCCGGACAAGAACGGCGAGGCTGTCGCCGACGTCGGCGGCGCGCGGATCTCTTGGGAAGAATACCAGGATTCCTACGAGTCCCTTCGGCGCGCGGCGCAGGCCCAGATGGGCGACAAGTTCAACGAAGAGGTGGAGAAGACGCTGGACCTCCGCAGGCTCGCTCTGGATCGGCTGGTCACGGCCCGTCTCTGGGAGATCGCCGCGCGGGAAGCCGGAATTCGGGTGAGCGACGATGAGGTCGCGGGCCTCGTCCGAGGCCATCCGGCGTTTCGAAGCGGGAATGGGGGCTTCGACGGCGACGCTTACCTCGCCTTCTTGCGCAACCAGCGCAAGACGCCGGCCGGTTTCGAGGAAGAGGTCCGCGCCGGCCTCAAGGTCGAGCGGATGCAGCAACTCGTCCGGAGCGCCGTTGACGTCACGGACCAGGAAGTCCGCGAGGCGTACGAGAAGCGGCTGGGAAGCAAGGGATCGGAGACCGACTTCCAGAAGCAAAAAGAGATCCTCTTCCTTCTCGCGCGCATGGAGAAGCAGGAACAGGCCCTCGCGGCCTACCTCGGAGCGCGCCGCCGGCTCACGCCGATCACGGTACGCGAGGAGAGGATCAAGTGAGCTTCTTCTCGCGGCTCAAGTCGTACATCGTCGGCCCCGAAGAAGAGCGGGAGACGCGGGTCTTTACCCGGCCGCTTCGGCTCGGGTTCGGAATGATCGCGGTCGGGATCGGCGTCATGTTCCTCTTCAAGAACCCGCCCGTCCCCGGAATGATCTCGCTCGGCATCACGATCGCCTTCATCGGGCTGGGGCTGGTGATCTACGAGGGGATCAGGGATT
>JACPZO010000035.1 GCA_016195465.1 Nitrospirota bacterium | reverse complement strand
AGCCTTTATACTCTTATAAATTTACCACAAAAAGCCCGGATGTCAAGGTCTTTCCCGACATCCGGGCAAAATTTATTGCAAAAGGGCTAAACTGTTACCTGTCTGGACGAGGGCCCGACGGGGACGTTGCTAGTTTTGCTAAGTTATTCGCCAGGACTTTGTGGGAATTGTTTCCTGCGACGTATTCTGAGAAATGATCCAGCGAGGATTGCGGGCTTTCGACCGTAGGGCCGGGGCGCCGTTTCGGTCGCCTGAGGCATGGCCCGGCCTGCAAGGGCAGGTGATGGCCGGGGAAAAGAGCACGATCGCGGTTCCGCGAGAGCCTGTGCGGACCCCGCGAAGGCGGGGCGTGGTTCCGGGAGAGGGGCTGTAACCGCATCGTTCCTGACTCCTGGAGGGGATGGAGCCTGACAGCCTGTCTGGACGGCTTTAAGGAAAAGCTACCAGAAACCCTCCCCCGGGTCAACGGTCGCAACATCCTGCGCGTTCCTGCGCCCGGAACCACTCAGCCCTTGCCCCCGGTGAGAACCTCGCGGATCAATCTGAGCGTCCCGAATACGCCGTAGCTTTGAACGATCGTTCGGAACTTGGAGGACCAGGAGAAGAGGAACTCCAGGGGCTCGCGGATGTTCTTGTCCCAGGCGAAGTCGTACTCCCAGACGATGCTGTCGCCGGCGCCCAGCCGTCTCAGAATCCCCCAGGTTTTCTCTCGATCCCGATCCAGAGAGTAGACGCAGATGGCGCTCGGGTCGCCGTTCCAGTACTTGGCGCTCACGACCTCGCCGGAATCCACTAGCGGAGCCAGCTTCTCCGCCAGATCGAGGATCCTCTCCGCCTTGTCGAAGACGATCCATTTGCCGCCGCGCCTCGCCCACTCGTTCTCGTCGATCCGCGGCGGTCCTTCCGCCAGGAGCCATGTCCACAGCCTGTCCTTCTGCCGTCTCATTTTCCCCCCTCGCGCGGCCCGTCAACGGCCCACGTTGGGTTCTCTTACATGAGTCCCACGGGATCGACGTCGATCAGCACCGCGAGCGACGAAGCGGCCGGCGCCCGTTGAATCGCCTGCGATCCGCGCCGAGCCAAGTCCTTCAACCGGCCGGGTTCCTTGCCTTTAAGGAGGATGTGCCAGCGGAACTTCCCCTTTAGCCGCGCGAGGGGCGCGGGCGCCGGCCCGAGGACATCGATGTCTTTCCCGCTCGCGTCCCGCATGGCGGCCGCGCCCCTTGCGGCGGCCGCGGAGACTCGCAATTCGTCCGCCCCCGTGATCAACACGCGCACGAGACGGACGAAGGGAGGATAGCGCACCTCGCGTCTCGCGGAAAGCTCCGCCTCGGCGAAACCCGCATAGTCGTGCTCCCGGACGAAGGCGAGGACCGGGTGCTCGGGCACGAATGTCTGGACGATGACTTCTCCCGGCACCTCTCCCCGTCCGGCCCGGCCCGCCACCTGCATGAGAAGGTGGAACGTCCGCTCCGTCGCCCTGAAATCCGGCACCATGAGCGACGCCTCGGCCAGGACGACGCCCACGAGCGACACGCGCGGGAAGTGGTGCCCCTTCGTGACCATCTGCGTCCCGACGAGAATATCCACGTCCCCTTCATTGAGACTGCGGACAAGATCGCTGTACGCCCCCCTTTCCCCCATCGTATCCCGGTCCATCCGCGCCACTCGGGCGGATGGGAACCGCGCCTTCAGCTCTTCCTCAATCTGTTCCGTCCCCACGCCGAGCGGGGCCATGCGCGTCCCGCCGCAACTTGGGCAGATTTCGGGGAGAGGGCGGGTGTGGCCGCAGTAGTGGCACCGGGCGGATCTGTCCCCCTTGTGGACAGTGAGCGTGACACTGCAATGATCGCACGAGAGCGTCGCGCCGCACTCGCGGCAGAGGAGGAAGGAGGCCCAGCCGCGCCTGTTCAGGAAGAGAAGAGACTGCTCGCTTCTCGCGAGTCTCTCTTCGACGGCCGAGAGGAGGTCCGGGGAGAGGAACCGGTTGCCCGACTTTGCGCTCCTCAAATCCACGATTCGGACGGTCGGAAAAACAGCCCCCCCGGCCCGCTCGGGAAGATCGAGGGTCCGGTAGCGGCCTTCGCGGGCGTTGTGGAACGTCTCGAGGGAAGGCGTCGCCGTTCCGAGGATGGCGGGGATCCCCGCCCGCTTGGCCCGCATCACGGCCACGTCCCGGGCGTGATACCGGACGCCTTCGTCCTGCCTGTAGGACGGATCGTGCTCCTCGTCCACGACGAGGAGCCTCAGGCTCTCCACGGGGGCGAAGACGGCCGACCGCACGCCCACGGCCACGCGCGCCTCCCCCGACCGGAGCCGCTTCCACTGGTCCCGCCGCTCCGCGTCCGTGAGGCCGGAATGGAGGACGGCCACGGCGTCCCCGAGCCGCCGGACGAACCGGCCGATGAGCTGGGGCGTGAGCGCGATCTCCGGGACGAGGACGAGCGCCCCGCCCCCCTCCCGGACGAGTTCCTGGATGAGGCGAAGATAGACCTCCGTCTTTCCGCTCCCCGTGACGCCGTGGAGAAGGAACGGAGCGAACGTTCCGCCGCGAACGGCCTCGCCGATCGCCGCGACGGCCCTCGTTTGCGCCTCCGAGAGGACGATCGCCCCCTCCCGCTCGCCCGTATCCGGGTGCGCGGGGCGGGCGGCCTCCCCCTTCCTGAACGCCACGAGTCCCTTCTTCTCGAGAGCGGACGCGGCAGCGGCCGACGCGCCCGCGGCGCGGAGGGCCGCGAGCGGCATCTCCCCGCCGAAATCCTGGAGGAGGTCGAGGACGGCTTCCTGCTTCGCCGTGAGCCTCATCCGCGCCGCGGAAGGGTTGCCGACAAGGGCGACTCGAATCTCCCGTTTCTCTTTCGCGAAGGCCTTTTCCGGGTCGGAGAAACCGGGAGGGAGGATGGTCCGGAGAACGAGGCCCAGCGGGGCGGCGTAGTAGTCGGCCACCCAGCGGGCGAGATCGAGGAGGTCTTCGGAGACGACGGCCTGCTCGTCCGGCGCCGATTCGATCTCCTTCAGGACGGGGACGCCGGCCTCGCGGACGAGCGCCACGACGAACCCGACGCGGCGGCCCTTGCCGAACGGAACGACGACGCGGTGGCCGGGATGCAGGCTCGCGGCCAGGCGGGGCGGCACGGCGTAGTGAAACAGCTTGTCCACCCGCTGACCGATGGCGACTTCGGCGATGCGCGGCGTGGCGGCCGAATCGGCGAGACTCATGGGACGACTAACGGAAGCGCGGCGGAAAAGGACAATGCCGGGACACGGGATCGGTCATGAAACGCACGCTCGCGGAGTGCTGAATACCTGCGGGCTGACCTCCGTCCACTCAGAGACTCCCTCAATGCGGATGAAGAGATCGGGGTCGGGATTGTGGCGCACTGCGCGGTTCATGAAGACACCCCGAAAAATCGAACGCAACCGAGTGGGGATGCGAAGGGGCCGGCTCCACCTTGTCACCGGTCGAGAAACGGCCTTTTCTTCCTCCGATTCTCGTCTCTGCCTGACTGCGAATACATGATACCCTATGTGCGTCAACCTCGCAAATCCGGTTTGTAAACCCATTGCGCGAGATCTCCCGAGGACCCCGCCTTACACGCCGGCTTCGTATGGCGTCTCCCTTGGTTTCGCGGGTTCCGGTCAACCCGCTGCCGCCCGAACCAGCGGCGCCGGAGGTCGTATTTCTCCTTTTGAGCGGTTCTTCCCATCCCCACGGATCTGCCGGAATTTGACGCAACGGATGAAGGAGTCTCCCATACTCCTCCTTGGGGATCTTGCGGAGGGTCATCTGGACGAACGCCTTATAAGAAACCGAGGGGATTTCGATAAGAAGATTAAATAGATTTCCTGGGATTCGCACATGGAACCGCGATTGACTCGTTCGCGTTTCCTTGGTAAATTGTTAACAGGTAGTCTACCAGGCGCAAGCGCCTTTCGGCCCGATCGGGTGGCGCGGGCGCCTGGGCTCCCCCCGGATCGGTCTATCACGCCTCTCGAACCGATCGGAATCGCATCTTCTTCCGAATAACACAATGCTACGGATGACGGCTGGGCCGGACGATCTCCTGGCGGCCATTGAACCGGCAGTTGAATCGAGACCGAGCGGACCGGCCTCTCCACGCGCGGACAAACGATGAGATTTGGCATCGGAACCGATCGGGCACCGCAACCGCCGAGGCAAATGGCCATGAGGTCGTTTGTTTGCCTGGCAACGTTGGCGGTTTCCTTCGTCAGCTTTTACTCGGCGTATGTTGTGACGTCCACCGTTTATGAGCGCGCCATCGAGGCGCACGCTCTTGAACTTTCCGACACCGTATCCCGGCAGATTCTCAACTCCATGTATCAGGTCATGAAAAAGGGCTGGACCCGGGCCGATCTTCTCGATTTCATCTCGTCGCACCAGAGCGTTGACGAGGCGGCGCCCTTCACCGTGGAGATTCACCGCGGAGAGATCGTCGAAGAGCTCTTCGGAAAGATTCCCCAGCAGGCGATGGACGCCGACGCCGAGACCGCGTTCCGGACGGGGAACACCGTCCGCAAATGGAACGACCACGCCGTGCGTAACCATTACCCCCTTAAGGCCCTGGGCCCCTGCTTGTCCTGCCACACCAACGCGACGGCCGGGGACACGCTGGGCCTCATCACGATCGTCCAGGACTTGGCACCCGTCGTCGGCAAGGCGAGCCGGGGATTCAGATTCTTCTTCCTGAGCCTCTCCCCGATTCCAATCGCCATGGCGTTCCTGGTCACGCGCTTCGTCAACTCCCGAATCAACAGATCGACTCGCCTCCTCCACGAACAGATCGCTCAGATCAACAGCGTCGCCGACCTGACCCGTCTCGAGATGAAGGGCGTCGCCCTCGGGTTCTCCGAATACAACCGCCTCTTCGCGGAGTTCGAGGTGCTCGTTGCGAAGATGAGACACGTCGCCATCGACAAGGATATCCTCGAGTTCGAAATACGCCTCTTGGAGAAATTCGTCATCACCTCGGAGGCCGTGAGGGACTGGAAAGAGCACGTAGGGCGCATTCTGGTGGAAGTCAATAGAGTGATGGCGGCGGATGCGCTCTTTTCGATCTTTTGCCTTGGAGAGGGGGAGTATGCCCTTGAAATATTCTGGAGGGGAACACCGTCTCCGGCGGCAAGGGAACGCGGCGAGAGAATGATCCGGCGGCGGATCGAAAAGGATGCCCCCGACACCGGGCGCAGCATCGGGGCGGCCGTTTCGCACAATGTCGCCGACCCCTCCCAGGCGGTCCTGGACGTGAGCGAGGCGGCCTTCGCCATTCAGACGAGGACCCTGATTCTCGATCTTCCTCAAATCGGGGGAATCGTGGGAATCGGAATTCAGTCCGATGCGGCGCAGGATCCCATCCGCTCGCTGGCGATCGAAGGCATCCTGACGACGTTGCTCAACGTGGTCGGCTCGATCAGGGCCATTTCCAAGTACACGATCGACCTCGAGTTCTTCGCCACCAGAGACGGCCTCACGGGGCTTTACAATCAACGACTGTTCTGGGAACTGATCGGCTACGAGATCAGTCGTGCCGAGAGGCACGCCTACAAGTTCTCGCTCCTAATGATCGACATCGACAACTTCAAGATGATCAACGATACCCACGGCCACGTACTCGGCGACCGGTGTCTCGTCGCCCTTGCCGAGAAGGCGCGGGAATCGCTCCGGAAAGGCGACGTATTCGCCCGGTACGGCGGAGACGAGTTCGCGATCGTTCTCCCGGAAGCCGATGAGGAGCAGGCTTTTTCCGTCGGGAGCAGGATACTGGAGGCCTTGAACGCTCCGTTGATCACCGCACCCGACGGGACAACGATCAGGATCACCGTCTCGATCGGCTTGGCCGTCTTCCCGGATCACGCCGCCTCGGGTAAGGATCTCGTCCTCTTTGCGGACAACATGGCTTATCGCGCAAAGGCGGAAGGGAAGAATAGGATGATGGTCCCGAACGAAAACGACATCATGGCGGTCTTTAAGAGCATAGGAGAGAAAACGCGCATCCTCCTGCAGGCCCTGGAGGAAAAAACCATCATCCCCTACTACGAGCCTATCGTTAACCTGAAGACGGGCGAGGTGAACGGCCACGAAGCCGTCAGCCGGATGCCCACGGACCGGACCGTCCTTCAGGCCGAAGAATTCATCGAGATCGCGGAGAGAATGGGCGTTATCAACAAGCTCGATTACATCATGATGGAACACATCTTCGAACGGGCCGCGACGGAGGGGTACAACGGGACCCTTTTCATCAACCTGTCGCCGAAGCTGTTGATCCTGAAGGAATTCGTGCCGCAGATCCTGGACCTGACACGGAGATATAAAATCGACCACGCCAAGGTGGTCTTCGAAATGACGGAACGGGAAACCGTTAAGAACTTGTCAACGCTTGAAAAGTTCGTCCGCAATCTCAAGGGCGAGGGGTTCAAGTTCGCCATCGACGATTTCGGTTCGGGTTTTTCGACGTTCCACTACCTGAAAAGATTTCCGATCGATTTTGTAAAGATCGAGGGTGAATTCATCCGAAACATGCTTCGGGATCGCAGGGATATGGCTCTCGTCAAGAGCATCTGTCTGCTGGCCGGCGAATTCGACATCCGCACCGTCGCGGAACACGTCGAGGACGAGGACACATTGAACGCCGTCAAGCTCATCGGCATCGATTTCGCCCAGGGATACCACGTCGGAAGGCCGTCCCCGGACCTGTTCAAGTCCGCCTGACCCGGTTGCGAGCGTCGCCGCCCGCGCCCTCGGGCTACTCAAGCGCCGGCTTCGACGGGCGGGCTTTCTCCTGCTTGACTCGCTCGTGGAGCCAGACCTTGATCAGCGAGCCGCGGTCGACGCCGATTTGCCGTCGGATTTCATCGATTTCCCGCACCAGGGAACCCGCGACATCCAACGTGATGCGCATCTTCTTCCCGTAGTGGATGACCGTTGCCTGGGAGATGTCGACGAGATCGTGAACATCCTCTCCGGCATCGAAGCGACGGTCGAACTCCTCGCTAGTCCGAGCCGGTTGCCTCTTTTTCATACAACGCCACCTCCCTCTTCCTGGCGCGCCTTTCCGAGATGATGCGAAGAGTCGCGCCTCGCACAGCGTAGATGCCCGTCCAGGGTTTCTGATGCCGTCGGGCAATAACGATCGCTCGATCTTCCACCGGATGCGGAGCCCGGATTTCCACACGGTTCTCGTCCTGCCAGAGCTCTTTGGCTGTTTCGAAATCGATCCCATGCTTGGTTCGGTTCGCATCGCTCTTCTTCGGATCCCAGTCTAAATCCATACGCAGCAGTAAGCCCTTCATGTGCGTTTACGTAACAGATTTTGTTTAGAATCTGGTTATCTCCCGGCAACCGGACGAACCCGATCCTATCACCCTTGGAAGTTGAGGCAAGACGCGGGAGTGGGACGGAGACGAGGGGAGCCCGCCGGCAACAGGCGGCAACAGGCATTGACCGGGGCGTGGATAATCGGTAGTATTGCACGAACGGTACAAACGGGTACCACCTCACGAAGTGACCGGGCTTCCCGACCCTCGGTGACGCAGAGCCGCTTCAGCAAAGTGATGAAAACCGACGCACGGGTCAGCCATTTTCGGAGCGGGTAAACCAGAAACGTGCCCAACAAAGCACCCCACCCGGCCCCGCCAAAAGCGGCGCGCCGGTTAGCTCTGCGTGAGGGCTGAACAAACACACATGCCGGAAGTTATCGGAATCGACCACATCTACGTGACGGTCTCGAATCTTGAAAGGTCGGAAGCCTTCTACGACGTCGTAATGAAGGTGCTCGGCTTCCGAAAGAACCAGTTCCAAATCGGCGGCGAGAAGCACATTCAGTATTACAACCGCCACTTCGGGTATGTGCTTCGGCTCGCCCGGTCCATGAACTTGCACGACCCTTATTCGCCTGGACTCCATCATTTCTGCCTGAGAGTGGCGAGCGAAAAAGAAGTAAAAGAAGCGGCAAGAATACTCAAAGAGGAAAATATTTCGGTGAGCGAGCCGAAACTGTATCCCGAATACGCACCAGACTATCTCGCGGTGTTCTTCTCCGACCCCGACGGGGTGCGGCTGGAGATCACCGGCTATCGTCAGGAACGGCGGCAACGACATGACAACTGGGAAAACATTTGAATCACCTCTCTCGCCGGATCGTCCACAACCCGTCCTATCCATTCGAGCTTGATCATCGCGCGGTCAGGACGTTGCCTGATCTCCTCGAAGTATTTCGTGAATTTCATTCCGAGACGTCTCGATTCTTCCCCCCTCCGTTCAGCACGCACCGCCGACACTCTTGCGTTCAGGCACCCACCGGTCAGGCCTCGACTTCACAATACTCATGGGCTTTGTGCCGGTCACGCCCCGCTCCGAAATCACCTCCACCGGGGCGCCGACCGTGTACTACGATCGCGGCTGGTCGAGGGCTCCTTACAAAATGGGGGAAAGGGGGGGGGAAGGGGCCACATCCTCCCCGCAACGGTTGGCCCGCAACAGTTGGCCTTGTCGGAAGGCGCCTCACTCTGGTATAAGTATGGGGCGCAACCGGAGAGCCCCGGGAGAGTCTCGGGGCTTTTTTGTGCGCTAATCCCGCAGGAGATCTCTTTGAACGCTCTGACCCAGACAGCCGTCCGGACGGACGTCCGGAACATCGCCATCATCGCCCACGTCGACCACGGGAAGACGACCCTCGTGGACAAGATGCTCCGCCAGGCGGGCGTCTTCCGGACCGGAGAGGCCGTCGCCGAGCGCGTGATGGACACGAACGACCTTGAGCGCGAGCGGGGGATCACGATCCTCTCCAAGGCGACGTCGGTCCACTGGGGCCGGCACCGCTTCAACATCGTCGACACGCCCGGCCACGCCGACTTCTCCGGAGAGGTGGAGCGGGTCCTGACGATGGTGGACGGCGTTCTGCTCCTCGTGGACGCCTGCGAGGGGCCGATGCCCCAGACGAAGTTCGTCCTCCGGAAGAGCCTCGACTTGGGGCTCAGGCCGATAGTCGTCGTCAACAAGATCGACCGACCGGGAGCGCGGCCTCACGAGGTCGTCGATCAGGTCTTCGATCTCTTCGTCGAGTTGAACGCGGCCGAAGCCCAGCTCGATTTCCCCGTTGTCTTCGTCTCGGCCAAGGAAGGGTACGCGCGCCTCGATCCGGCCGGCCCGGAGGTGGACCTGGGACCTCTCTTCGATCTGATTATCGAGCACGTGCCCGCTCCCGCCGGGGACCCGACGCTCCCCTTCCAGATGCAGGTCACCTCCATCGAGTACGACAACTACATCGGCCGGATGGCGCTCGGCCGCGTCATGAACGGGCGGATCGCGCCGGGCGAGACGGCCGCCCGCGTCATGGTCGACGGGGCCGCCGTCAAGGCGAAGGTCACGCATCTCTTCGTCTACGAGGGGCTCCGCCGAACGCCGTTCGCCGAGGCGCGCGCGGGCGACATCGTCCTTCTCGCCGGCTTCGACGAGGTGGAGATCGGCGAGACGCTGACCGACCCCGAGCGGCCCGCCCCCCTTCCCCCGCTCTCCATCGGCGAACCGACGCTCTCGATCTACTTCATCGTGAACAACTCGCCCTTCGCGGGAAGGGAAGGCAAGTACGTCTCGTCCCGGAACCTGCGCGAGCGGCTGATGCGGGAGCTCCGGTCCAACGTTGCGCTTCGCGTGGAGGAGACCGACCTGCCGGAGGTCTTCAAGGTCTCCGGGCGGGGGGAGCTCCATCTCGCGATCCTCATCGAGACAATGCGCCGGGAAGGTCACGAGCTGGCCGTCTCGCGGCCCGAGGTCATCCTGCGGGAGATCGACGGGGAAGTGAACGAGCCGTTCGAGACCGTTCTGATCGACGTCCCCGAGGAGTACGTCGGCGTCGTGATGGAGACCCTCGGCCCCCGCCGGGCGGAGATGCAGGACATGACGAGCCTCGGCGACGGGACGGTGCGGCTCGAGTTCCTCGTTCCGTCACGAGGGCTCTTCGGCTACCGGAACGCGTTCCTCACCGATACCCGCGGGACGGGGATCCTCAACCACACGTTCCACTCCTACCGGCCGTTCGCCGGGGAAATCCCCGGCCGCCTGCGAGGGTCGCTCATCTCAATGGAGACGGGGACCGCGGTCGCCTACGCCCTCTGGAACCTCCAGGAGCGGGGCGTTCTCTTTGTCGAGCCGGGCGAGCCGATCTACGAGGGGATGGTCGTCGGCGAGCACGCGCGGACGAACGACCTTCGCGTGAACCCCTGCAAGACGAAGCACCTCACGAACATCCGCGCCGCTGGGTCCGACGAGGCGATCCGCCTCACCCCGCCGCGCGAGAAGACGCTGGAACGGGCCATCGAGTTCATCGCCGATGACGAGCTGGTGGAGGTGACGCCGAAGTCGATCCGCCTGCGGAAGCGAGACCTCACCGGCCAAGACGCCAAGCGAAAGAAGGGATAGCGCGGGAAGATCGTCCCGCGGGGCGCATTGACCGCGCGGCGGGCTTGCCTCCCGGCTCTGCGCCCCATTCTCGCCTCTTTGCGGCCTTCCCGGGTCAATCCCCTCGCCCCATCGGGGAGAGGGAAGGGTGAGGGGGATAGGGCTGGGGAACGGCCGGCTTCTTCCGCGCGGCGGGCAGAGTGGCCGGCATGGCGAATATTGACATCCTCAGGAAGGAAGGCGGAATCAGGGACTCCGAAGGGGGCCGGGAGCGAATGCCGGGCATGAGAACGCCGCGCGCATTGACCGAAACGGGGGTTTCTGGTAGGTTTTCGACTGCCGCCTTGACCCCCGCAGTAACGGGAAGAATCTCCCTGGTCATAGGACGACTGGATTGCAGATGGTGAGTCATTGCCGCCGAAAGTAAGGGAGCTTGTTGCCGATCTTGCTAGGGCGGGTTTCGTGGATCGTGGCGGGAGGGGCAGTCACAGAAATTATGTCCACCCGAAAGTCGCCAAGCCGGTGACAATATCAGGCGCGCTCGGCGATGATGCGAAGCAGTATCAGGTCCGTGCCGTGAGGCGCGCCATTGAGGAGTCGCTGTCATGAAGGAAAGCGCGAGATACGCGAAGATCGTCGAGTGGTCCGAGGAAGATCAATGCTACGTGGGCAGTTCACCCGGGTTGATCTATGGTGGTTGCCACGGCGCGGACGAGGAAGCCGTCTTCTCGGAGCTTTGCCAAGTTGTTGAGGAGGCCATTGCACTCTACCATAAGGATGGCAAATCGCTTCCTCCCGCGACCTCAGGCCGCGATTTCGTGAACAAGATGCAAAACGTCGCGTAACGCTGAAGTAAAGCTCCATCCCCTCAAGGAATCAGGAACGATGCGGTTGCAGGCTCTCTCTCGGAACCCCGCCCCGCCTTCGCGGGGTCCACGCAGGCTCTCGCCAAACCGCGATCGCGCCCTTTCCCTCGGCCATGCGGTCGCAAGCCCTCAATCCTCGTCGCATCGTCCCTCGGAATGCGACGCAGGAAACCGCCTCCACAAAGTCCTGGCGAATAACTTAACAAAACTACGTCCCCCTAGTTCTCGTGGGCTGCCGTTTCGGGAGCCGCCGGCTGTGATCTCCTTGGATCCAATGCTATAATCCACGCGCGCGCATTGCGGCAAACCGCTGAACGGCGGAAAGCGCGCGAAGATCCTCCCGCCTCCGAACCGCGTGTCGCCGACATTGCGGCCGTCGCACGGGCGTGTCGGCCGGCGGGCGCAAGACCTTTGACGAAGGAGCATCGTGACAGGCGATCCGAACGAAGAGTTCCTGCCCTTTTCGCGTCCCTCGATCAGCCGCGCGGCGATCGACGAAGTCGTCGCGTGCCTTGAGTCCGGGTGGATTACAACCGGCCCGCGCGTCAAGAAATTCGAGGAGGATCTCGCGGCTTATGTCGGCGCGCCGCACCTGCTGGCGCTCTCTTCCGCGACGGCCGGACTGCACCTCTGCCTCGCGGCGCTGAACCTCGATCCCGGGGACGAGGTCATCACGACGCCCATGACCTTCGCCGCCACCCTCAACACCATCGTGCTGGCGGGCGGGAGACCGGTGCTCGTGGACGTCGACCCCGCAACCTATAACATGGACGCGGAGAGAGTGGCCGGAGCCTGCACCGCGCGGACGCGCGCGGTCGTGCCGGTGCACTTCGCCGGTCTTCCCGCCGATCTCGATCCCCTCTACGAGTTGGCCCGCAAGCGCGGCCTGCGGGTGATCGAGGACGCGGCGCACGCGATCGGCGCGGAATACAAGGGCCGGCGCATCGGCAGTTTCGGCGACACGCAGGTCTTCAGCTTTCACCCCAACAAGAACATGACCACGGGCGAGGGGGGGGCCGTCGCCACGCGCGACGGGAATCTCGCGGAGACCGTCGCCCTGCTGCGCTTCCACGGGATGGACCGGGAAGCGTGGGCCCGTTTCGGCAAGCAGGGGAGCCCGCATTACGAGATCGTGGCGCCGGGGTACAAGTACAACATGATGGACATCCAGGCCGCGATCGGGCTGCATCAGCTCCAGGAGCTGGACGGGTTCATCGTTCGTCGCACCGGGATGGTCCAACGTTACAATGATATCCTCGCCGGCTGGCCGCAGTGGACGCTGCCCGGGAACCCGCCGTACCCTCATCGGCACGCCTGGCACCTCTTCGCGCCCCTCATCAATCCCGGGACCGCCGGCATGGACCGCGACGCCTTCATGCAGGGGATGAAGGCGCGCAACATCGGAACGGGCCTGCACTACCGGGCCGTCCATCTCCACCCCTACTACCGGGAACGCTTCGGCTTCAAGCGGGGAGATTTCCCCAACGCGGAAACCGTCTCCGACCGCATCGTGAGCCTCCCCCTCTTCCCCTCCATGACCACGGACGACCAGGACCGGGTGATCCGCGCCATGGCCGATTTGTTCGGGAAGAAATAGCGTGGCGAAGCCTTATCTGAGCGTCGTGATCCCGGTGTACAACGAGCAGGAGAATCTGCCGGCGCTGTTTTTGCGCTTGACGGCGGCGCTCGACAAACTCGGAAAACCTTTTGAAATTCTTTTCACCAACGACGGCAGCCGCGACCGCTCCGGCGCCATTCTCAAAGAGTTTCACCACCGCCGTCCCCGCCATGTCCGCGTCATCGAGCTGGGCGGCAACTTCGGCCAGCACATGGCGATCATGGCGGCGTTCGAGCGCGTGCGGGGGGACGTGGTCGTGACGCTCGATGCCGATCTGCAAAATCCGCCGGAGGAGATTCCCAAGCTGCTCGCGGCGATCGAGGCCGGTCACGACGTGGTCGGCGGCTACCGGGAGAACCGCCGGGATCCGCTCTTCCGGCGCTCCGCGTCCAGGCTGATCAACGGCCTGCGCGCGCGCATCACCCGCATCCGCATGCGCGACCAGGGGTGCATGCTGCGCGCCTACCGCCGGTCGATCGTGGATCACATCACGGCGAGCGGGGAGACCTCGACGTTCATCCCGGCGCTGGCGTACAGTTTCGCCGCCAATCCCGCGGAGGTGGAGGTCGAACACGCGCCGCGGACCGTCGGCCGCTCCAAGTACGGTTTGTACGACCTGATCCGCCTCAACTTCGACCTGATGACGGGATTCTCCGTGGTGCCGCTCCAGATCTTCACGCTCTTCGGGATGGTCGTCTCGATCCTCAGCATTCTCTTCGTCGTCTACCTTTTCATTCGCCGCCTGGTCATCGGCCCGGAAGCGGAGGGGATCTTCACCCTGTTCACGATCCTCTACTTTCTCGTGGGCGTCGTCATCATGGGCCTGGGAATCATCGGAGAGTACATCGGCCGCATCTTCCAGGAAGTGAGGCACAGGCCCCGTTTCGTCATCCGCGAGATTATCGAGGCGCCCGATGAATGAGCCCGGCATCGTGATCTTCGCGTACCATGACGTGGGGTACGAGTGCCTGTCCGCGCTCATCGGCCGCGGCGAGAGGATCCCGGCCGTCTTCACGCATCCGGACAGCCCCGGGGAGAACGTCTGGTTCCGATCGGTGGCGGATCTCGCGCGCCGCCACGGGATCGCCGTCCACACGCCGGACTCGCTCGGGGATCCGGCGTGGATCGCGCGCGTCCGCGACATGAACCCGGACCTGATCTTCTCGTTCTACTACCGGAACATCATCCCGCAGGAGGTCCTCGATCTTCCCCGCCTGGGGGCGTTCAATATGCACGGCTCCCTTCTCCCCCGGTACCGCGGCCGGGCGCCGGTCAACTGGGCCGTCCTGAACGGCGAGAAGGAGACCGGCGCCACCCTCCACCACATGATCATGCGCCCCGACGCGGGGGACATCGTCGACCAGGAACCCGTGCCAATCGGGCCGGACGAGACGGCCCGAGACGTCTTCGAGAAGGTGACGAGAGCCGCGCGCCGCGTCCTGGAGCGGCGGATCGACGCGCTCAAGACGGGGATCGCCCCGCGGCGGCCCCAGGACGAGTCGCAGGCCACCGCTTTCGGCCGGAGGCGGCCCGAGGACGGGCGGATCGACTGGACGCGGAGCGCCCAGTCGATCTACAACCTGATCCGCGCCGTCACGCACCCTTACCCGGGCGCGTTCACGCACGCCGGCGGGAGGAAGGTCGCCATCTGGTGGGCGCGCCCTCTCCCGGGCGGAGGAGGAAGGCCCGGAGAGGTGTTGTCGACCGATCGGCTCCGGGTCGCCGCCGGGTCGGGAAGCCTCGAGATCGTCAAGATGCAGCGGGACGGCGCAAACGAGGAAGAGGCCGGCGGCGGCGCGCACGGCTTGCGGACCGGCCAGGTCCTCGGAGGAACATCATGAGTCTCAAGATTCTGATCCTTGGCGTCAACGGGTTCATCGGCAACAGCCTGACCGAACGTGTTCTGAAGCAAAAGGATCGGGATGTCTACGGCATGGACGTGGCTTTCGACAAGCTCGACCCCCTCCTCGGCCACAAGCGGTTCCACTTCGTCGAGGGCGATATCACCGTCAACAGGGAATGGATCGAGTACCACGTCAAGAAATGCGACGTCGTGCTTCCGCTCGTCGCCATCGCCACGCCGGCGACCTACGTCCAGGATCCGCTGCGGGTCTTCGAGGTGGATTTCGAGGCTAACCTCGACATCGTGCGAAAGTGCGTGCGATACGGGAAGCGCGTCCTCTTTCCGTCGTCCTCCGAGGTCTACGGGATGAGCGGAGACGCGGAATTCGACGAGGAGAGCACGAACCTCGTGCTCGGTCCCATTCGCAAGCAGCGGTGGATCTACTCCTGCTCGAAACAGCTCATGGACCGCGTGATCCACGCCTACGGTATGCAGAACGGCCTGCGATACACGCTGTTCAGGCCCTTCAACTGGATCGGGCCGAAACTGGACAACGTCCTGGAGCCGAAGGAGGGGAGCTCGCGCGTGGTGACGCAGTTCATCGGCAACATCCTCCGCGGCAAGGACATCCTGCTCGTCGACGGGGGTGCTCAGCGGCGGAGCTTCACCTACATCGACGACGGGATCGACGCGCTCATCCGGATCATCGAGAACAAGGGGGGGTGCGCCGACAACCGCATCTTCAACATCGGGAATCCCGACAACGACGTCTCCATCCGCGAGCTGGCCAGGACCCTGATCTCTCTCGTCAAGACCTACCCCCAACACCGAGCGCTCGCGGAGACCGTGAAGCTCGTGACGGTCAAGTCGAGCGCGTATTACGGCGAGGGGTACCAGGACATCATGACCCGGGTTCCTTCCATCAAGAATGCCCGGAAGCACCTCGGCTGGAGGCCGACGACGGACCTCCGGACCGCGCTCCGCAGGACGTTGGACTACCACTTGGCGCGGCCGATGCAAGATCTGGGCGGGTAAAGGGGAGGCGGGTCCCTCCCGACACGGGCATGGACGGGCCTCTCCTTGCGATCAAGGTCGACGTCGACACC
The DNA here is from genome assembly GCA_016195465.1 of Nitrospirota bacterium. Lineage (GTDB taxonomy): Bacteria > Nitrospirota > RBG-16-64-22 > RBG-16-64-22 > RBG-16-64-22 > RBG-16-64-22. Next base: position 16,865 of record JACPZO010000035.1, on the reverse strand, counting down.
GACCGAGGAACGCGGATCGGCGTTCCCAATCTCGCCGGCCTCTTCAGGGCGCTCGGCGTTCGGGCCACGTTTCTATTCTCCCTGGGACCGGACACGACCGGCCGGGCGATCAGGCGCCTGTTCCGGCCGGGGTTCTTCGGCAAGGTCCGGCGGACCCGCGCGCTCGGCGTCTACGGGCTGCGGACCCTGCTGAACGGAACCCTCCTGCCCGCGCCGCACATCGGCCGCAGAAACGAAGCCGTGATGAGGAGGGTGCGGGCGGAGGGGCACGAGGTGGGGATTCATTGCTACGACCATACCCGCTGGCAGGACGACCTTGGCGGGATGACCGCGGCGGAGGTCGCCGCGGAGTTCGACAAAGCCAGGCGGGAGTTCGAGCGGGTATTTCGCGAGCCCGCCCGAACGGCGGGCGCCGCGGGCTGGCAGGCCAACCGCGCAAGCCTCGCCGCGTACGATGACGCGGGCCTCCTCTACGCGAGCGACGCCCGCGGCACGCATCCGTTCTACCCGCGCGTCGAAGGGGTCGTGTACAAGACCCTCCAGATTCCGACCACGCTGCCGACGCTGGATGAGCTGCTCGGACGGCCGGAATACCCGGAAGAACGCCTGGGGGAGCACTACCTTTCTCTTCTCGATCCCCGCGCGCCGAACGTGATGACGGTCCACGCCGAGATCGAAGGGATGGGGAAGCTCGTTTTCTTCCAGTCGTTCCTCGATCGCGCGCTCGCGCGGTCGGTGCGCGTGACACGATTGTGCGACTTGGCGACGGCTCTCCTCGATCGCCCGGAAAATATCCCGATCCGCGATCTGGGGGTCGGCGCGGTCGACGGCCGCTCCGGCTCCCTCGCCGTCCAACTCCCCCCGTCTCACCGCTGATACAGCCGGTACTTCTCTTTGCCGTCTCCGGGGCGCGCGCCTTCCCAGGCGAGGCGCCATGGCGGGCCCAGTTCGAGAATCTGGCCCGGCGTCCCTTGCAAAATCGCCAAATCGCAGTCGAGCGACGAGACGACCTCCTCGCGGCGCGTGACGATGCCGGCGTAGTACTCGAGCAGGGCGCGCTGCGGTTCTCCCAGCCCCTCGCTCGAGACGCAGCGGTATTGCGCCGGCATCGCCTGTCTCAAGGAAGCGACCATTCCACGGTAGCTCTTTGCGGCGTCGAGCCAGGGGAGCCAGAGCGTCATCGAGAGACCCCAGGCCAGCGTCAGTCCCATCGTCCAACTGTGGATGACCCGGCCCGCGGACGCGGACCGGATGACCGTTGCAAGCCATGAGAGCGTGAGGGCGAGCGCGACGGCGAGATGGAAAAGATTGACCGACGGCGCGTAGGCGGGCCGTAGCGATCGGAGCGGCTCGGCGATGAACGCGGGGCGGCCCGTGACCAAGGCGATCCAGCCGAGCCACAGAACGACCGACAAGAGCCCGAACGCGCCGAGGCTCACCCGGCTCAAGCCGCGCGCCGCCCCTTGGGGCAGGGCGTCGGCCGAGGACGCCGCGAGAATCGAAAGGGGGAGGAGCATCGGCAGCGCATAGAGCTCCCGGCCGTCTGAAGCGAGGCTCAGAATCGTCAGCATGACGAGGAACGTCGTGATGGCGAGTTGTGCGGCGGGCTGCCTCAACGCCTCTCGTCCGCCGCGCCACGCCGTCCAGAGCGCAAGGGGAAGGGCCGGCCAGGCGAACCACGGGAGGATCTTCAGGTAATAACCCGCCTCGTTGGCCGGGCCGAGGCGGGCGAATCCCAGAAAGCGGCCGAAGTTGTTCACCCAGAACCATTCCAGGAACAACTGCGGGGAACGCCGGTAGAGGGCGTAGGGCCAGATCGCGAGCCACGGCAGGGCCGCCGCAAACGCGATGATCGCGGCGAGGAGATACCTCCGGTTGCGCCACGGTCTCAAGGCAGGCAACGCGAGCATGGTGACGCCGATCATCCCGGGAGCGATCAGCCCCTTCGACATGAAGCCGATGCCCGTTCCGGTTCCGATCAGAACCCCCGCGAGAGTAAGACGCCTTGGGAAAAGGGTGAGGCCAAAGACCGCCATCGAGAGGCCGGCGAGAAGGGAGACGTCGGTCACGAGCAGATTGGAAGGAATCAGGAGGCCTAGACAACCGATCAGGATCAACGCCGTCGTCCGTCCATGTCCCTTTCCCCAGGCTTCCCGCCCGGCCAGACCGGAGAAGATGAGCGTGGACGCCATGAAGAATCCGGTGGCGAGGCGGGCCGCATCGTGCAAGGGGAGCCAGGGGGAGAAAGCGCGGGCGAACAGCGCGGCGATCACGTAATAGAGGGGCGGTTTTTCCATAAAAGGTTCGCCCGCCAGCATGGGGACGACCCAGTCGCCGCTCTTGAAGATGTGGTTGACGATGCCGAAACTGTAGGCTTCGTCGGGCTTCCAGGGATCGTGGCCGGTGAGCCCCGGGACGATCCGTGCCAGGCACACGAGGAGCAGGAGCAGGAATTCCCTGTCCGCAAAGAGGGCCTGGCGCGCGCGGTCCGTCGTACGGAAGCTCGGGGGTTCCAAGTCAGCCGCGAGTTCGGAAGCGCCGGATGATCTTGTAGCGGGTGTCCCTCTGGCAGGGTTCGAATCCGGCTTCCCGGATCAGGTCTACCATCTCCTCGATCGTTATCCTGTGCGCCGTCCCGGCGGCCGAGACGACGTTCTCCTCCATCATCGTTCCGCCCATGTCGTTGACGCCGAAGAAGAGAGCCACCTGCCCGATCTTGGGCCCCTGCGTCACCCACGAAGCCTGGATGTTGGGAACGTTGTCGAGGTAGAGGCGGGAGAAAGCGACGATCCTGAGGTAGTCGATCGCCGTCGCCTCGTCGCGCTCCAGCTCTCCCGGCACGGGCTGGTAACTCCACGGGATGAAAGCCGTGAAGCCGCGCGTCTCATCCTGAAGGGTTCGGATGCGGGTGAGATGCTCGAGGATATCCTCTTCCGTCTCGACGCTTCCAAACATCATCGTCGCCGAAGAGGGGATGCCGAGAAGATGCGCCTCCCGCATGACGCCGATCCATTCGTCCGCCGTCACCTTCTTGGGGGCGATGACGGCCCTCACCCTGTCGCTCAGGATCTCGGCCCCTCCTCCGGGGATGGAGTCGAGACCCGCGGCCTTGAGGCGGGAGAGCGTCGTCCTCACGTCCAGGCGTGAGATCCGGGCGATGTACGAGACCTCGGACGGGGAGAGCGCGTGGAGGTGGACGGGGTAACTCGACTTGATCCTACGGAACAGATTCTCGAAGTCGTCGATCCGCAGGGCGGGATTGTGTCCCCCCTGGAGGAGAATCTGCGTTCCGCCGACGCTGAGGAGTCCTTCGATTTTCTTCGCGATTTCCCCCCACGGCAGCAGATAGGCGTCCGGATCCGAAGGACGGCGGGAGAAGGCGCAGAAGCGGCACTCCGTGACGCAGATATTCGTGTAGTTGACGTTTCGGTCGACGACGAACGTGACGAGCGGATCGGGGTGGAGCCGCCTCCTGGCCCGGGCGGCGAGTTCCCCGAGCAGCAGGAAATCGCCCTCCCGCAAGAGAAAGAGGCCGTCCGCGGGAGAGAGGCGAAGGCCTTCCCGCGCCCGCTCGACGGCAGCGGCGAGCGTCGATTCAGTTCCAGATACGGAGTTCATGGTAGAGAGTGTCTCGCTCGACGGGAACTTTGCCGGCCGTCCGGATCAGGTGGACCAGCCGCTCGATCGGGATCTCCGGCCGTTCCCGGGCTCCGGCCGCGTGGTAGATCTTCTCCTCGACGACCGTCCCGTCGATGTCATCCGCGCCGAATCGGAGGGCGACCTGGGCCATCTTCTCGCCGAGCATCACCCAGTACGCTTTGACGTGTGGGACATTGTCCAGGAACAGCCGGGATACGGCGAGGACGCGGAGGTCGTCGAGCCCCGACGTGAATCGCGTGAGGCCGACCCTGTTGTTCTCCGGGTGGAAGGCGAGGGGGATAAAAGCCATGATTCCGCCCGTCCGGTCCTGGAGATCGCGGAGTTTCGAGAGGTGATCGACCCGGTCGGCGTTCGTCTCCAGGTGGCCGTAGAGCATCGTTGCGTTCGAGGGGATCCCGAGACGGTGGGCCGTCTCGATCACCTCGATCCAGCGGTCGCCGTCGATCTTCTCCCCGCAGATCTTCTCCCGGACGGCCGGCGCGAAGATCTCGGCCCCCCCGCCGGGAATGGAATCCATCCCGGCTTCTTTCAAGGCCAGGATGACTTCCTCGAGCGGGAGGCGAAAGCGCTTGGAGAAGAAGTCGATCTCGACGGCCGTGTAGGCTTTCAGGTGGACACCGGGACGCGCGCGGCGGATCCGGCGGAGGATATCAAGGTAATAGTCGAACGGAAGGTCGGGATGGAGCCCTCCGACGACGTGGAACTCCCGGACGTCGGGACCGGCTCCCTCGACTTTCTCCATGATCTCATCGAGGCCCAACGTGTACGCGTCCGAATCGAAGAGGCCGCGCCGATACGAGCAGAACGTGCACCGGTGAACGCAGACGTTCGTCGGGTTGATGTGACGGTTCCTGACGAAGTAAGCCCGGTTCCCGTTCAGGCGGACGGCCGCCTTGTCGGCGAGTCGGCCCAGGGCCAGGAGGTCGTTGCAGGGGAAGAGGGCCAGGGCATCATGAGGCGTGAGACGGACTCCGGCGTCCACTTTTTCTTCGATCGAATGAAGCAGGTCGTTCTCGTTCAAAGAGGCAGGTCCTTCGTGAAAATCATCCTCCCGTCCACGGCGACGCCCTGGACATGCGCCTCCCGTACGGAACGAATCAGATTATAAAAGAGGCCCCGTGCGTTGTCCACGCGAAACCCCGGGCGGACGATGACGAAATCGGCGCGGTATCCGGGCCGCAACGCGCCGGCGACCCCGGCCAGGCCGAGGGCCCGCGCCCCCCCCTCCGTGGCCATCGAGAAAATGGCGGCAGGAGTCAGGATCGGCCGGCCGTGATCGAGGATCGCGCGCATCTCATCCCAGAGCGAGAGGGAGGAGTTGCTGGCCAACGAGTCCGTCCCCATGGCGAGAGGAACGCCCTGCGCGACGAGATGGGCGATCGGGGGGAGCTTTCCGTGGAGGTAGAGGTTGCTCCGGAGGCAAAGGACGAGGGAGATTTTTTTCCGGGCGAGCGTTGCGATCTCGCGCCGGTTCAGGTGGACGCCGTGAACCGCGAGCGTCCTTTGGTTCAGAAGACCATGGCGGCCGAGCCAGTCGAGAGGGGAGGAGGGGCGGTGATTAAGCCAGGAAGAATTCCAGTTGAACGTTGCACAGTACCGGCGGAAGTCGCGGAGACGGCCGGGCATGGTTCTCTCAAAAGGGGTTTCAAGGAGATAGACCGAAACGGGAAGGGAGTATCTGCGCGCGAGACTTGCAACGCGGGCCGCCAGTTCATCGGAGACGGAATATGGCGCATGAAGAGAAAGTCCGGCGAGGAGCCGCCGGTGCGCTTTGTCGGTTGTGGAGCCCGGTTGCGGCCGGCCCCTCCTGACGCACGACGCTCTTTTGCCGGCTTCGGCAGGATCGAGGCCGATGGCTTCCAGGAACGAAACTGCGCGAAGACCGGAGCGGGCGAGGATCGTCTGCCGGGACTCGATTTCGGCCGGCGTGGGAGGAAAACCCAGGGACTCTATGTCTCCGATGCAGGTCGTTCCCGAAGCGAGGGCGGCATTCAGACCCAGAATGAACCCGGATGCGCGTTTGACGGGATCAAGGGCAGATCTTGCCCGGACGAGTTGGATCAACCAATCCAGGAACCCTTCCGCCGGGCCAGATGGCGGTCCGAGAGCGGATAATTCAATATGAGTATGGGCATTTACAAGGCCGGGAATGATAACATGGTCTGAAAAATAAGTGAAAGGGATGCTGGAGGATAATCTACATAACTCATTGAAACGTCGGACTTCAACTACTCGTCCACTGTCGACAAGAAATCCTCCAGATCTCAGGATGTTTTTGGCATCATGGACGACAAATTTTGCACCTATTATAAATCGTTTGGGTAGGCCGAGCATAAAATTATCATTATGCAAGATTGAAGGGCGCGGCTGCCCGCCGCCCGCTTGCCGGATGCGCAGGAACAGGCAAGAGCGGAGCGGAAGCCGGGAGCGGCGAGGCGGTCCGACGGACGGGCGAAGTCATGAGTCCCTCCATGGGAGAAAGACAAGGCTGAAAAGGTCAAAGGTCCGAAGTCCAGGGTCAAGAGTTGCAAAGGCCGGGGTTGAAGGTCCAAGGTCCAAGGCCGAACGCCGCGCCAAGCCGGGCGCCAAGACGGTTGACACCATGCCGGCCTTCCCGTAATCTAAACGCATGGCCACCCTCGAAGAGCGCGTCGCATACCTGGAAGGAAAGAGCGGGGACATCGCCAGGCTTGACGCCGACGTGCGCGATCTGCGGGAAGACGTCCGGCACCTCTCCGGCCGGATCGACGCCCTGGACCAGAAGGTCGATCGGTTCCGGGACGAACTCTCCGGCCGGATCGACGCCCTGGACCAGAAGTTCGACACCCGGATCGACGCCCTCGATCGGAAGTTCGACACGCGCCTCAATGCCGTCGACTCCCGCTTCAACGCCGTCGACTCCCGCTTCAACGCCCTGGACCAGAAAATCGACCGGCTGTATCTTTTCGTTCTCGGCACCCTCGCCGCCTCGATTGGATCGCTCATCAGCGTCGTCATATCCCTCATGCGCCTGCCCCGGTAGGGGCATCGGGCGCCATGAACGGCGCCCCTACCCACCCATCCGGGCGGACACACGGGTCCGCCCCTACACAATATCGATTCACCGATGCACCCAAGGGCGAACACGGGGGTTCGCCCCTACGGTTGCCATCCATCCGGGCGAACATCCCGCCAAGGCGGGACCCCTACAACGGGCGAACACATCGGTTCGCCCCTACGGTTGCCCCGTCCATTCGGGCGAACACGCAGGTTCGCCCCTACGGCCAATCTCCCCGTTCCCCCTGTCTGCGCCTGCTTGCGCGCTGCGCGCAGGCAAGTGCAACGCACAGGCATGCCCTTTGGCAAAGGGGGGGCAGGGGGGATTTCTTGCCCATTCACCGATTCACATCTCTACCCCACCCCACCTCCCCTTACAAAGGGGAGGAGTTTATTGTCCCATTCACCCATTCACCCATTCACCGATTCACCGTTCTTTTGTTCCTTCCCCATTCACCCATTCACCCATTCACCGTTCTTTTGTTCCTTCCCCATTCACCGTTCTTTTTCCACCCACACGCGCACGTGGGCGATGCCGAAGTGGTCGTCGCGCCAGGCGACAAGGCCGGTGATGACGTGCTCGCCGGGCTTCTTGGCGATCCGCCTTCCTGATATGATCGCGTTGGACTTCCGGCAATCAAGCACCACAGAGGGATATCAGCCATGGCCGGCTTTCTGCGTCTTCTTTCCACGCTCCTCCGGCTCGCACTCGACGCCGTAAGCTTCTCGGGGAGCCTCCTGCGTCCTCCGGCTCGCACTCGACGCCGTAAGCTTCTCGGGGAGCCTCCTGCGCCCCCGCGCGTCCCTCGCCGCCGAGAACCTCTTTCTCCGAAAACAGCTCGCGCTCTTTCGGGAGCGTAAGGTCAGGCCCCGGCGGGCGGATGGAGCGACACGGCTCGGCTTGGTGTTGCTGTCACGGCTCTTCGACTGGAAGGACGCTCTCGTTGCCGTGAAGCCGGGAACGCTGATCAGGTGGCACCGGCTGGGGTTTCGTATGCTCTGGCGGAGGAAATGTCTGGGGCGGCCGAGGCTTCCGCGGGATCTCCGGAATCTGGTCGCGGCCATGGCGCGGGACAACCCGACCTGGGGCGAGGAGCGGATCGCGGCGGAACTGTCCGTGAAGCTCGGCATCCGGGTCTCGGCGCGGACGGTGAGGAAATATATGCCGAGGGATTGGCAAGGAAGGCCGAGGCAAACGGTAGATTCCCTGCGATGGGGGAGCTTTGTCCGAAACCATGCTAAGGCCATCATCGCCTGCGACTTCCTTGTCTCCGTGACAGCGTCCTTCCGGACGCTCTACGTGCTCGTGGTCATCGAGGTGGAATCCCGCCGGATCGTCCACTGCGGCGTGACGTCAAACCCCACGGCGGGCTGGACCACGCAACGGCTTCGGGAGGCCATTCCCTGGGAGCACCCGTACCGCTTCCTGATCCATGACAGGGATTCCATCTTCTCGGAGGCCCTGGATCGGTCGGTCGCAAACATGGGGATCAGGGTGCTCAAGACGCCGGTCCGGGCGCCCAAGGCCAACGCCTTCTGCGAGAGGGTCATCGGGACGGTCCGAAGGGAGTGCCTGGACTTCCTGATCCCCTTGGGCGAGAACCACCTGAGCGTGATCCTCAAGGAGTGGGTCGGCCACTACAACCGCGGCCGACCACATTCAAGCCTGGGACCGGGCATCCCGGAGCCGCCCGAGGGACTGCCGGCCAAGCCGCAGCCTCACAGGCACCGGATCCCGAAGGACGCCCGGATTGGAGTGAAGCCGATCCTCGGCGGCCTGCATCACGAGTACAGACTGGAAAAGCTCGCGGCCTGAGCTTCCCTGTTTTCAGAAATCGGCCGTTCCTGTTGCCCTCCAGGCCGAACCACGCCCGGAGCACCCCCCAAGCCCCTCTCCGGACCCTGTTCAAGCCGAGATCCCAGAACCAACCGACCCGTCCCTGCAAGCATCGCCTTCTTCAAGCATTCCTCCATCGTGTCGCTTGCGACACGATGGACTTTTTGCGGAGGACAGTAGCCAATAAAGAAGGGCTCCGGAACAGGTTTCCGGAGCCCTTCGAGAAAACTGGCGGCCCGGTCCCGCCGGAGCCGGCCCGGTTATGCCGCGTGGAGCCGCTCCTTCTTGGCGAGAAGCTCTTCCTTCGACTCCGGATGGTCCGGGTCGGGAATACAGCAGTCCACCGGGCACACTTCGGCGCACTTCGGCTTGTCGTGGTAGCCGACGCACTCCGTGCAGAGCTCGTAGGTAATGACGTAGTACTCGTCCCCCACGCCCTGCCCCTCGGAAACCTTGTGCCCTTTCTCCTCGGCCGCGCCGCGGGTCTCGAAGATCGCCTCGTTCGGGCACTCGGGAAGGCAGGCGTCGCAGTTGATGCACTCCTCGGTGATCTTATAAGCCATGGATCTCGACCTCCTCGCATTCCGGGCCGTCCAGGAGCTTGCGCGGCCCGCCAAGTTAAAAAAGCGGGGGGATTATAGGAAGATGGCCGGGAGAAATCAACAGGAAATCCGGCTCCCCTCTGGCGGCCCCGGCCGTCTCTCCGAACGGCCCGTCAAACGCCGCTCTTATGAACGGCCTGGCAGTGGAGACGGCGCTCGTTTGCAGAATCCCTCCTCTCCTCCCTTTTCCAAAGGGAGGGATTTTCCCCTCTTTGGAAAAGAGGGGGATGGGGAGATTCTGTATCCACGCGCTTTTGCCGTTCTGAGACGATTGTTACTTCGCCCGGCCCCTTCGGATCAGGTCGAGGAATTCCGTCCGGGCCTTCGAATCCGTCCGGAACACGCCCAGCATGGCGCTCGTGACGGCCTCCGTGTTCTGCTTCTCGACCCCCCGCATCATCATGCAGAGATGCTGGCCCTCCATCACGACGCCCACGCCCAGGGGGTTCACCGTCTCCTGGATCGCTTCGGCGATCTGCGTGGTCAGGCGCTCCTGGACCTGGAGCCGGCGGGAGAAGATCTCCACCAGGCGCGGGATTTTGGAGAGGCCGAGGACCTTTCCGTTCGGGACGTAGGCGACGTGGCATCTTCCGAAGAACGGGAGGAGGTGGTGCTCGCAGAGGGAATAGAAGTCGATGTCGTTCACGATGATCATCTCGTCGTACTCGACGGTGAAGAGCGCGCCGTTGACCTCCTCCTTCACGCTCTTCCCGTAGCCGCTCGTGAAGAACCGATACGCCTTCTCCACACGCTCCGGCGTCTTGACGAGCCCCTCCCGTCCGGGATCCTCCCCGACCAGCGAGAGGATCTCCTGGATCGTCTCCTGGAACCTCCGGGAACGGTCTTCCTGCATCGCCATCTCCGAGATGGCCTGGTCCGCCGTCAGCATCGACGCCATTGTCGATCCTCCTTTGTCAGATTTCGGGTCCATAATACTCGAAATAGTTGTCCCGCGTCTCAACGAGCCGCAGACGGTAAAGAGTCCCCGCGGGAAGGGACGGGGCGATGAGCCCCCAGCAAACCCTCAGAATGTTCTCCGCCGTCGGGATCACCGCGCCGAAGGCGTCCATGTCGTCGTTCAGGTCCCGCCGGTCGAACCGTCCGAGGATTTGCCGGGAGACGATATCGTCGAGCGTTCCGACGGGAACGATCCGGCCCGTTCCCGGATCGGGTGTTCCCTGGACCGTCACCTCCAGAGCGTAGTCGTGGCCATGGCCCCGGGGGTTGTTGCACCGGCCGTAGATCCGCTCGTTCTCCGCCTCCGAGAGTCCCGGGGCGTTGAGGCGGTGGGACGCGGAGAAGCGGTAGACCCTCGTCAGGGCCGCGCCCCTTGGGGCCGGCGGAGCGTCGTCTTCGATCTCTCCCATCGTCCGCTCGTCTTCCCACAGTCTGAGCCTTGCCAGACGGGCCGCCCCGAACCGCCCGGCCTGTCCCGAAACCGGTCGGGACGCAAACAGGGGGGCGAACAGGCCCCACGCGACCGACGCGAACGCCTCGACCGTCGGCGGCGCGTCGGCGAAAAACGCGGTATCGTCGTTGAGAGACTTGTGGTCAAAGAGATCGGAGAAGGCGGCAATCCCCCGCTTGATCTCCGACATGTTCACAACCATGCCCGTGGCTGCGTCCACGGGACCGGCCACGGTCAGCTCGATCAGGTAGTTATGGCCGTGCCGGCGGGCCTCTTCGCCATGGATCGCGTCCGCCCGACCCCCGGGCGCCGTCAAGTAATGCGCCGCGGAGAACTCCGCCCGCCGGGTGAGCCAGACTTTCTCCCCGCCCTTCACCCACAAGACTATAGCCCAGCCGTATTCGGCCCGACAAGGGGAGATTGGAAACGCCGATGAAACGCTTTGGAATCGCTCCGGATTCTGATAAAAGGACCTATCCCTTCCCTCATATTGAAGCGGCTTCAACCGAAATGCGCGACCTGGAAATCAAGACAACCTGCTTCCACGACTGCAACGACGCCTGCGGGATGATTGCAACCGTCCGGGACGGGCGGGTCGTGAGGCTCGAGGGCGACCCCGACAATCCCTACACGCAGGGATTCCTCTGCGGGAAGATGCAGCGGTTTCCAAGGTGGCAAGACTCCCCCGAGCGTATCCTCAAGCCGATCCGGAAGAAGGGCGCCGGCTGGGAAGAAATCTCCCTGGAGGCGGCCCTCGACATCTGCGCCGAGCGCCTCCGGTCGGCCGTCGACAAACATGGCCCGCTCTCCATCCTGTTCGAGCTCGCCGCGGGCAATTTCGGCATGGTCCGCATGGCCGGCCGGCTCTTCTTCGGCCTCCTCGGGGGCGCGACTACGACGACCGGAAGCCTCTGCGACGCCGCCGGCGAAAAGGCCCAGGAAGACGCGTTCGGCGCCTGCCTCACGCACGATCCCCGGGACGTCCTCAATTCCCGGCTCATCGTGGCATGGGGCAAGAACGTCGCCACGACCCATCTTCATTTCCTCCCGTTCATCAAAGAAGCCCGGAAGAACGGCGCGTCTTTCTTCGTTGTCGATCCGCTCCCGACGGCGACGGCCCGGATGGCCGATCTCTGGCTCCAACCGAAGTCCGGGAGCGATCTCTTTCTGGCCCTTGCCATCGGGCGAATCCTGCTGGAAGAAGGGGGCGTGGACGAACCGTTCGTCCGGAACAGGACGGAAGGGCGGGAGGCGTACCGCTCCCTCCTTGTCCGGTTCCCGGTTGAAGAGCTTTGCGCCCGATGCGACGCGAGTCTTTCCGCGGCGAGAGAGTTCGCCTTGGCTTACGGCCGGACGAAGCCGGCATCCATCTGGACGGGAACGGGCGTTCAGCACTACCGCTGGGGACGAGAAGCCCACCTGGCCGTGAGCGCCCTCGGCGCTATGACGGGGAACCTGGGCATTCCCGGCGGGGGGGTCTCGTTCAACCATCCGAGCGCTCTTTCCTTCGACCGGTCGGCGTTCGACGTCCCCGGCTCGCTGATCGGCAAACGGACCGTTCTCAAGCCGATCCTGGGAGAAGAGATCGCGCGGCTGACCGATCCACCCATCCAGGCAGCCTGGTTCCACGCGAGCAACATCGTGACCCAGTCCCAGGACACGGCGGGAATCCTGAGAGCTCTCGCGCGCGTGCCGTTCAAAGTGGCTCTCGACATCTACATGACAGACACGGCGCGGGCGTGCGACCTGGTCATTCCGGTCAGCACGTTCCTCGAGCGGGAAGACATCCGCGGCTCGTACGGCGACAGGACCGTGGGATACATGGCGAAGGTCGTCGACCCGCCTCCGGGCGTCCCGTCGGACCTTGAGATCTACCAGGCGCTGGCCGGGCGGCTGGGGTTCGGCGAGAGGATGAAAGGCGGCCCCGAGTCATGGATCCGAAAGCTGATCGCACCGCTGGAGGCCATGGGAATCGGGCTCGAAACCCTGCGGGAGAAGGGGCAGGTCGTCTCGCCTCTCATCCCGGACGTTCCGTTCGCGGGGGGCAGGTTCAAGACGACGTCCGGCCGCTATCGCTTTCCCGCGGACCTTCGCTTGCCGGAGGACGGGCCGCCGCCGGGATCGCTCTTTCTCGTCACGCCCAAGGCGAAGGCGTTCCAGAACTCGGAGATCCTCGCTGTCGAGGACCCGGGGGTTCCCGTCGCGTTTCTGCACCCGGATGCCGCGACCGGACTGCGCGACGACGAGGAAGTCGATCTCGTCTCATCCGTCGGCAGACTCCGCGTCCGGATTTCGCTGGACGGGAAGATGCGCCGCGACGCCGTCCGCGTGGACCAGGGCGGCCACCACGCCCGCGGCGCCTGCGTCAACGCGCTCGCGCCTCCCGTCCTCTCCTGGGACGGCGCCGGGGCCTGCTACTACGAGACGGTTGTGAGGGTGGAGAGACCTTGAAGAAGGGAGAGCGCCCGGGCGGCGACACTATCCGCCGTGAAGCCGAACTGCTCCATCAGCACCTTGCCGGGCGCGGACGCGCCGAACCGATCGAGACTGATGACGTCTCCCGCTGACCCGGCGTACTTCTCCCACCCTTGAGAGACGCCGGCTTCGACGGCGAGGCGGGCGGAAACGGCCGGAGGAAGAACGCTCTCCCGGTATTCCTTCGGCTGACGATCGAAGATCTCCCACGACGGCAGGCTTACAACGCGCGCGGCGATCCCCTTCTCGGCCAGCTTCGCCTGCGCGCCGAGGACGACTTCCACCTCGGACCCCGTGGCGATCAGAATGACCCGCGGCGTGCCGCCCGACGGATCCGAGAGAACGTAGCCGCCTTTCCCCGCGCCCGACACGGATGCGAGCTTCGTCCGGTCGAGAACGGGGAGCTTCTGGCGCGTGAGGATGAGGGCAATCGGACCCGCGCGGTGGTTGAGGGCAAAACGCCACGCCTCCACCGTCTCGGCCGCGTCCGCGGGACGGATCACGGTGAGATTCGGGATCGCCCTCAGGGCCGCCAGGTGCTCGACGGGCTGGTGCGTGGGGCCGTCCTCGCCGAGACCGATCGAATCATGGGTGAAAACGTAGATCACGTGGAGCCCCATCATCGCCGCGAGGCGGATCGCCGGGCGCATGTAGTCCGCGAAGACGAGAAACGTCCCGCCGTAGGGAATGATCCCGCCGTGAATGGCGAGACCGTTCAGGACCGCGCCCATGGCGTGCTCGCGGACGCCGAAGTGGATGTTCCGCCCGGAGAAATCGCTTCCCGTGATGCTCCCATACGCCTTGAGGAAGGTGTTGTTGGACGGGGCGAGATCGGCGGAGCCGCCGAGGAGATTCGAAACCCTCGGCGCGACGGCGTTCAGAATCTTGCCGGAGGCTTCGCGCGTAGCGAGCGCGGGATCGCCGGCCTTGAAGCGCGGCAGCAAGTCCTCCCATCCGCCGGGAAGGCGCCCTTCCATGATCCGCGACCACTCCCGCGCGAGATCGGGATGGGCCGCCCCGTATGCGTCCATTCGGGATTTCCAGTCGGCCTCGCGCTGCCTGCCCTCGTCGAACGCCTTGTGGAATTGAACGAGCGCCTCGGCGGGGACGTGGAACGCGGGCTCCGCGGGCCATCCGAGCGCCTCCTTCGTACGCAGGACCTCTTCCTTTCCAAGCGGCGCGCCGTGGGCTTCCGCGTTGCCGGCCTTTCCCGGACTTCCGAAGGCAATCTGCGTCCGGGCCACGATCAGCGAAGGACGCTCCTTCTCGGCTTGGGCCGTTTCGAGCGCGGCCGAAACGGCCCCGAGGTCGTTTCCGTCCACGTGGATCACGTGCCAGTGGTAGGCCGAAAACCTGCTGGCGACGTCCTCGGTGAAAGCGATGTCCGTGCTCCCCTCGATCGAGATCTTGTTGTCGTCGTACAGATAGATGAGCTTCCCAAGACGAAGATGCCCGGCGATGGAGGCGGCCTCCGAGGCCACGCCTTCCATGAGATCGCCGTCGCTTACGATTCCGTATGTGTAGTGGTCGACGATCGCGTGCCCCGGCCGGTTGAACCGCTCAGCCAGCGACCTCTCGGCGATCGCCATCCCGACGCCCGTGGCGAACCCCTGCCCCAGCGGACCCGTCGTCGTCTCCACGCCCGGCGTGTGGCCGTACTCGGGATGCCCCGGCGTCCGGCTCCCCCACTGGCGGAACCGCTTGATCTCGTCGAGGGAGAGATCGTATCCCGTCAGGTGCAGGAGAGCGTACAGGAGCATCGAGCCGTGGCCGGCGGAGAGAACGAACCTGTCGCGGTCCGGCCATACGGGGTTCGCCGGATTGTGCTTGAGAAAGCGGGTCCACAGGGCGTACGCCATGGCGGCCGCGCCCATCGGCATTCCCGGATGACCGGAGTTGGCTTTCTCGATGGCATCGACCGCGAGCATGCGGATCGTGTTGATGCAGAGGTCGTCCAGCTTCGAAGTCACGCGTTCCTCACGAGATCGAGGGGAGGGGAGTCCCACAGGGAGAGCCGTCCTTGCGGCGCGGCAAAAAAACGCCCCGTTGTATACAGGAATCCAACCCGAAATGCCAGATGGAAATTGCGTGAGACGTTCGCCTCAAGCCTCCTCTTGCGACGGCCCCGGCGCCTCGGCGGGCTTCGGGGCGGGGGAGCGGTCCCGCCCGCCCGTCGGGAGCAGGCGGATTCTCAGGACCTGGAACAGGTTGCTGTAGTCGTCCGTCCAGAGCGGTCCGGCGCTCGGGACCTTGGGGAAGGCCGCGGCGGTGATGGCCGGGGCGGCGAGCGTCTTCCGCGACCTGGCCAGAAGGACCCAGGTGCTCTCCCATTCCAGTGCCCCCTTCGGGCCTTCAACGACGACGCCCGCGAGCCCGAGCTCCTGGGCCAGCCGCCACACGACGGGAACGAGATCGAGATAGCGGTTGCTCACGTGGAGGGCGAGGACACCGCTCTCTTCGTCCAGGCGTCGGAGGTAGAGCTGGAACGCCTCTCGCGTGAGGAGGTGGACCGGGATCGAGTCGCTGCTGAAGGCATCCACGGCCAGGACGTGAAAGCGCGGGGGGGGTGCCCCCGCCGCCTCCCGCTCAAGGGAGATCCGCGCGTCCCCGAGGATGACCCGGACGCGCGAGGCCGTGTCGGCGAGATAAGTGAAACGGCCCTGGGGACCCCCGGCGAGCCCGACGACGGCCGGGTTGATCTCGTAGAAGTGGAACGCGTCGCCTGCCCGCCCGTAGGCGGCGAGCGTCCCCGCCCCGAGCCCGATCACGCCCACGGTCAAGCTCCCCATCCCCGGCCGCGGAACGTTCCGGGCCGGATGGTGCTGGAGGACGAGGCCGATGCCGCTCTTCCGTCCGTAATACGAGGTCGGCTCCCGCCGCTTGGAGTCGGTCTGGTACTGGAGGCCGTGCGCGATCCGGCCGTGCTTGAGCTGGAGGTTGTGCTGGTCGGAATCGGCGGCCTCGCGCTCCACGAGGTGGAGCAGGCCGTAGAAGTTGCGGACGCTCCAAATTGAGCCCCGCGCCGGCTCGGCGGCCACGAGGGCAAGGAGGAGGCCGAAGACGGCGAGCGCCGCGGCAAGACTTGCCGTGCCGGCGCGAGGCTGGGGAACGTTCGGCCGACCGCCGGCGAAGCGGGTCGTCGCGCGGACGCGCCGATGGACGGCGGGGAGTGAAACCACGACCGCGGCCAGCCCCGCGGACCAGAACACCGGATACCAGTACCACTGGGCGGAAAAAAGGACCGGAAGACGGTCGATCGTGACGACCACGCCGAGGAGGAGCGCGAAGCCTAAGACCGTGAGGGCCGGCCAGCGGCGCCCGGTGTAAAGGACGGACGTCCGATCGCGCACGAGGACAACCAGGACAAGGAGTCCACAGAGCCAGAGCCCGATGGGGAGCTCCCAGAAGCCCGCGAAGAGGTTCGGAGCGGCGAGACCGACGAAAAGGCCGCCCACGGCCCCGCCGGCCGTCACGGCGAGGTAGAACGACGTGAGGCGTTCGGGCGGCGGCTTGAGGCGCACGAGTTCTCCGTGGCACACCATGGCGCACACGAAGAGCGTCACGGCGTAGGCGCCGACCTGAACGAGAATCGGAACATCGGGGCCAACCTGCCAGACGAGCGTGATCGTGGACGCGAAGAAGACCATCAGGGGGAGATACCATTTCCGGATGTACCAGCGGTCGCTGTCGAAGACGAGAACGAAGGTCAGGAGGTAGAGGGCGAGCGGGAGCATCCAGAGGAAGGGGATCACCGCGACTTCCTGGCAGAGCTGGTTGGTCATCGCCAGAAGGAGGATCGAGGCGCAGGCCGGAAGCGCGAACCAGAGGAGAACGGTCCCCGCGCCGG
>JACPZO010000034.1 GCA_016195465.1 Nitrospirota bacterium | reverse complement strand
GGCCGCTGTCCCCGCCGCGGCGTATGAACTCCTCACGCCCGAGGTCCTCGCCGCCGTGCGGAAGGGGAAGGGGCCGCGCTGGGCGTGGGTGATCGACGCCACGAAATGCGTCGGCTGCGGGATGTGCGTCCAGGCTTGCAAGCGCGAGAACGAAGTCCCCTGGGAGACGACGGCCTCGCGGACCTGGGTCGAGCGGTACGTCGTGACCATGGACGGCCGGGTGCTCATCGATTCTCCCATGGCGGCCCGCGACGGATACACCAAGAACGACCCGATGGGCGAGGAGGTCCCGCCCGATCAGGTGGCCAAGGGGTTCTTCGTCCCCAAGGTCTGCAACCACTGCGACAATCCGCCGTGTGTCCAGGCCTGTCCCGTGGGGGCCAGCCACGTGACGGACGAGGGGGTTGTCCTCGTGGACCGGAGCTGGTGCATCGGCTGCGGCTACTGCCTCCAGGCCTGCCCGTTCGGAACGCGGTTCTTCCATCCGGTGTACAAGACCGCCGAGAAGTGCACGTTCTGCTACCACCGGATCACGAAGGGGATGAACCCGGCTTGCGTGGACGCCTGCGCCTTCGGAGTCCGGAAGTGGGGAGACATCCGGGACCCCGACAGCGAGGTCAGCCGGATCGTCCGGACCGAGCGGGTCTCCGTCCTGAAGGAGGAGTACGGAACGAAGCCGCACGCCTTCTACATCGGCCTGGACATGATCGTGAGGTGAGATGAGATGATGCCCGTGCACGGCGAGATCTGGACGATCAAGGAACTGTTCGTCTATCCAAACGAGAACATCGTCTGGAGCATCCAGATCGTTCTCTATCCCTATCTCACGGGCCTCGTGGCCGGCGCGTTCGTCCTCTCTTCTCTCTCCCACGTCTTCGGCAAAAAGGAACTGAAGCCCGTCACCCCCTTCGCCCTGGTCTTCTCCCTTGCCCTCCTGCTGGCGGCGCCGCTTCCGCTGCTGTTCCACTTGCAGCAACCGCAGCGGAACGTCCATGTCTTGTTCACGCCGCATTTCACATCGGCCATCGCGGCTTTCGGCGTCGTCTTCTCCGTCTACGCGGCCATCGTCGCTTCCGAGGTCTGGTTCACCTACCGGAAGTACATCGTGGAGTCGGCGCTCGCGCTCCGGAAAGCCGAGGGTTTGTCGGCGAGACTCAAGGGACTCCTGTACCGCGTCCTTACGCTCGGAAGCTATGACGTGAGCGAGAAAGCCCTTAAGCTGGATGAGCGGGCGGCGACGATCCTGGCTGGAGTCGGTATTCCCGTCGCCTGCTTCCTCCACGGATACGTCGGGTTCATCTTCGGCTCGGTGAAGGCCAACGCCCTCTGGATGACCCCCCTCATGCCGGTCATCTTCATCATGTCCGCCGTCGTCTCGGGCATCGCGCTCTGTCTCTTCACCTATATCATGATCATGGAGATCCGTGTGATCTCCAAGCGGCCCAGCCCGTGGGGACCGGCAGCGGGAACGCCCGCCGCGAAGCCTCAAGAGACGGACATCCAGATCGTCCGCATCATGGGCAAGTATCTGGTCTTCTTCATGATCCTGGCCCTGACGCTGGAACTCCTGGACCTGGTCTTTCACGGCTACACGGCGAAAAAGAACTGGGAGATCCTGCAAACCGTCATCTTCGACCGGTTCGCCTTCAACATCTTCGGGCTCCAGTACGGCCTGGGGATGGTCCTGCCGTTCTTGCTGTTGCTCCTTCCCCGGCTGAGCGTAAGGCGGGCGTTCGTCGCTTCGTGCCTGATCCTCTTCGGCGTCTTCATGATGCGCTGGAACGTGGTCATCGGCGGGCAGGCTTTCTCCCTCACCTTCTCGGGGTACATGAACTACCAGTTGCCCATTGTCCCCCACGATCTGGAAACCTTCAAGGAGGGGCTGGCGGGCTTCCTTCTGCTGCTTCTCCTGCCGTTTGGGCTCCTGGCGCTCTTCTCCCGATTCCTCCCCCTTTTCCCGAAGAAGGAAAAGCTCTCCCCTCTCGCCTGACGCCCCGGGTGGAAATCCTCACCCCGTCGTGAAGTACGGGAAAAGACGTGAGGACGGGGCCGGCCTGTGTTATGCTTTTTTCATGTTCGCGTACCAGGAAAAGGTCTTGAGGCGGATCGCGCGCAAGCTCAGGAAGCGCTTTGCGAATCGGATCGCCGCGGTCTACGCCTTCGGATCCCGCGTCAGGGGCGACCACGACGCATGGTCCGACTTCGACGTGCTCGTCGCCGTGAGAGACCGCGAACCTCACATCGAGGAGGAAATCGTCGGGATATTCGTAGAGGAGGAACTCCGGACCGGGCTCCAGGTCACGCCGCTGGTCAAAGACGCCCGGGCCTTCGATCGGGAAAAGGCCCTGCACACCCCTTTCTACAGAAACCTCATGGCTGAAGGAGTTTCCCTTTGACCCTTGCCCCGCGCGACAAGAGGGCGATCAGCGAAGTCCGCATGGAGAAGGCGGTGGAGTTTCTCTCCGATGCCCGCGCGGCGCATCGGGAAGGCCGGCACAGAACGTCGGTGAACCGCGCCTACTATGCGGCCCTGAATGCCGCGCGCGCCCTTCTGATCCTCGAAGGCGCGAGCCCCGAGACGCACGAGGGCGCAATCACCCTCCTCAGCCTCCGGTTCGTGAAGACGGGTCTCCTTCCCGTAGACCTCGTCAGAGAGTTCAAGACGCTTCTCTCCCGGCGCACGGACGTGGACTACGGGGATTTCGACACAATCGGCCCCAGGGAAGCCCTGCAATCCGTGAAGAGCGCCGGAAAGATCGTATCAATGATCGACAAGGTCAGGAAACGGATGCTGGCCGACTTGAAGTAACGGCGACGAAAAGGGGAGAAACCTACTTCCTCCACTCCTGCGGGACGTTCGCGTGGGAGGCTTTCCTTTCCAGCTCGGAGAGTTCCCGCTGGAAAAAGTCGATCGTGATCTCCAGGCGCTTCTTGAGATCCTGGTAGTCCTCTGCCCGCGTCCTCTCCTTCAGCCGCCCAAGCTGCCGCTCCGCGTGGTCGGTGTTCTTCTTGGCCGTCCGGAACTGGCTCTGCCACCACCGCTTGCTGTGAGCCCCCCGGGAATCGCGCGCATCGAGCCCCGACCGGGGCTCGAGAATGAGTTGGCTCCGCTCGCTATCCACCGTCACGCGGAAGTGATCTAGGAAGCTCATTCCGAGAATACCATTGACGCGGTCGGGGTCGAAGGCAGGGACGGCCGCAGTCTCGGCGCCGGACCCGATCGGCGCCTCCACCGTCGCGTAAATGTCTCGAACCTCCGCTCCCTCCATCTCCACCCGGTCCACCTTGACCAGCGGCTCGCCGATCACGCCTGAGGCCGTTCCCAGGAAGACGAGAGGCGTGGAAGCGCCGAAGTCGATCCCCGCCGCCTTGGCCAGCGGCCGGGAGAGCCGGCAATACGTCGCCCCCGTGTCCAACAGCATCCAGGTCGGAGACTCGCTCCCCACCCTGACCTTGACGTACTTGACGTTCCCGCCCTCGCCATGGAATCGGACGACGTACCTCTTGGAGCGAAGTCCGGGTTTGACCGATGGAGCTGCGGACTGTTCCTTCTTCGGCGCTTCCTCGCCGCCGATCTTTTTTGCATTCTTCCGATATTTCTCCGGAATGGTGCCGGGGTTATCGGAGAAGTGCGTGCCCCCCTGATCGTCCGTCCACTCGAAGATGTCGGCCATGGCCGGGGCCAGCCAGAGCAGAAGGATGGCGAATGCCGCAAGTCCGAGGACCGATTTCGACAGAGGGACTACGCTTTTTTTTCCATTCATCTTCTATCTCCTTGCGAGGGGAGGAGGAGATGCTGACGGCCTATAGACTAAGTTGAGGGGCGCGCCGCTTTTGGCGCGTCCCTCTCTAACGCAATGTTAGGCGCTATGTTCGGTTCCATGGGGAACCATTTCG
>JACPZO010000172.1 GCA_016195465.1 Nitrospirota bacterium | reverse complement strand
GGCGACCTCTTGCGTGAAGCGCCCCTTGCCGTCGACCGGCGCGTAGACGTCGAGGCCGTACTTGATCCCGGTGGCGTAGTCCTCCTGGCCGTGGCCGGGCGCCGTGTGGACGAGACCCGTTCCCGCGTCCAGCGTCACGTACTCGGCCAGGACCACGGGAGAGTCGCGCTCGTAGAGGGGATGCCGGCATACGACGCCTTCGAGCTCCCGTCCGGACAGCCTTCCGCACGGAACGTATCGGCCCTCGGAAGGCAGGTGCCGCCCGCTTCCGGAGTACTTCGGGTCCTTCTGGAACCCGAATTTCTCCATGCACGACTCGACCAGCGAAGCCGCCAGCACGTACTGCTCCAGCCTCCCGTGGCCAGTGTTCACCATGACGACCTCGTACGAGAAATCCCGGTGAGCGGCGATCGCCAGGTTCGCCGGAAGCGTCCAGGGCGTCGTCGTCCAGATGACGACGTACGCGTCATGACGCGGAAAATCCGGGAAGAGATATTTCAACCCGTCCGGGATCGTCTTCACCGGGAATTTCACGTAAACGCTGGGCGACTCGTGATCGGCGTATTCCACCTCGGCTTCGGCGAGGGCCGTCTCGCACGAGGGGCACCAGTGGACAGGCTTCTTCCCGCGGTAGACGCTCCCGGCGGCCACAAACCGGCCGAACTCGCGGACGATCGCCGCCTCGTAGGCGTGGTCCATCGTGAGGTACGGTCTGGACCAGTCGCCGATGACCCCCAGGCGCTTGAACTCCACCCGCTGGATACCGACGTACTTCTCCGCGTATTCGCGGCAGAGGCGGCGGATCTCGATCTTCGGCATCCCCGCCTTCCTGGGTCCCAGGTTCTTGTCCACCTGGTGCTCGATCGGGAGGCCGTGGCAGTCCCATCCCGGGACGTACGGCGTCCGGAAGCCCTCCAGGAACTTCGACCGGACGATGATGTCTTTCAGGATCTTGTTGAGGGCGTGGCCGATGTGGATCTGCCCGTTCGCGTACGGCGGGCCGTCGTGCAGGACGTAGAGCGGGTCGTCCCTGCGCGCCTCCAGCATCCGCTCGTAGAGGCGGTCGGCCTCCCAGCGGGCGAGCCTCTTCGGCTCCTCGACCTGGAGGTTCGCCTTCATCGGGAAGGATGTGCGGGGAAGATTTAGAGTGTCCTTGATGTCCATCTCATCGGCTTTGCGGCGAAAAGTCTGCGAAAACTAACACTTTGCGCACAACACTGTCAAGAAACCGATCGCTGGCGCGGCGGGTCCCCTCGGGCGGGCCGTGTCCCGCCCTGCGAAATTCGTCCGCCTCACCTGGTCCCCCAAGGCGCGACACACCGTGCCCGTCCAACTTGCCGTTGACCCCCCGCCGCAGGCTTGACACCAACCGATGCGAGGAATAGATTCCTCGCGGATGAAAACGAAACGCGCAACCGCGAGCACGAGAAATTCCGGGGAAGGAGCCGCCAAGCGGCCGGCTTCGTCCCCGCCTCCCTACCGGACCGACCGCGAGACGCTCGAGAGGCATGTCCGCATCGACACGTTCCGGGGAAGCGGCCCCGGAGGACAGCACCGGAACGTGACGGACTCGGCCGTGCGACTGACCCACCTCCCTTCCAGGATCGTCGTGACGGCGACCGAATCCCGGTCACAACACCGAAACAGGGAAAGGGCCTTTGCGCGCCTGATCGAAAGACTGGAAAAACTCAACCGGCCCCGGAGGAAGAGGGTCCCGACTCGCGCCCCGGCCGGAACGAAGGAAGAAAGACTGACGGAGAAAAAGCGCGCGGGCGCCCGGAAGGAACTCCGCCGAAAGGTCGCCCGGGACGCGGACTGAGTGTCGATCCACAGCGTTGACACCGATTCACAACGTTGTTGACACCCTCCGCCTTCGAATGTAAACTCTCGGATTCTTCTAACGAGAAGGGCCCGAAGGCGGGCCTGGGAGGCAAACATGAACAAGATTGCGCTTATCGAGAACGCTCAACTGAGAAAGGGCCTTCCCGCCTTCTCCATCGGCGACACGGTCCGCGTTCACACCAAGGTCATCGAGGGGGAGAAGGAGCGGATCCAGGTCTTCGAGGGGACCGTCATCCGGCGAAACGGGGGCGGACTCAGGGAGACCTTCACCGTCCGGAAAGTCTCGTACGGCGTGGGTGTCGAAAGGATCCTTCCTCTCCATTCTCCGATCGTGGACAAGATCGAGGTCGCGAAGAAGGGGCGCGTCCGGCGCGCGAAGCTCTACTACCTGAGAGGCCGGGTGGGCAAAGCGGCCCGGGTCCGGGAGAAGGAAACCGCCGTCCGCGCGTAGCGGGCGATCCACGCCGGCCGATGGTGCGCTCAATACCTCCCGGAACCGACCAGGAGGAAATCCTGTGGCGGCAAGGCTGCCGGAGCGTCGCCGGCGTCGATGAAGCGGGACGAGGCCCCCTCGCGGGGCCAGTGGTCGCTGCGGCCGTCATTCTCTCTCCGGGAACGGAACTGCCCGGCGTACGCGATTCGAAGACCCTCTCGCCCGCCACGCGCGAACGGCTCTTCGACAAGATCCGCGGATCGGCCTTGGGCGTCGGGATCGGGACCGTGGACGCCCCGACCATCGACCGAATCAACGTCCTGGAGGCCACGCGCCTGGCCATGGCCGAAGCCGTTCGGAACCTCCCCATTCCGCCCGAGCACCTCCTGACCGACGCCGTTCGGCTGCCGAACGTGCCGATCCCCCAGACTCCCTTCATCAGGGGGGACGCCCTCGTCCTTTCCATCGCCGCCGCTTCCGTTATCGCCAAGGTCACCCGAGACCGGTTGATGGGCGACTACCATCGGCTCTACCCGGAATACGCCTTCGACCGGCACAAGGGATACGGGACTTCCGAGCATCTGGCCGCGCTTCGCCGGTTCGGGCCCAGCCCCATCCATCGGCGGACTTTCCGGGGCGTCCTGATCCCGGCCGCGGACGCCGCGCCGGACGAACGCCGAGGCGCCCGATGAACCCCGAGGAACTGGGAGCCGGAGACGCGCCCGCGATCTCTCCGCCGCCCCCGCCGCCGGTCGAGACAGGCACCGCGTCCGCACCGCCGCCTTCGCCGGGAGTCGGGAGACGACCCGCCGGGACGCGCGCGATCCTCTCCCTCATCTTCGGCCTCCTTTCCACCTTCGGGTCTCCCTGCTTCTTTCTCGGGATCCCCCTCGGGATCGCGGCGGTCGTTCTCGGCTGGATGGAGCTCGCGGCGATCCAGAAGGAGAAGGCCGCGCCTTCGGGCCGCGGCTTCGCCATCGCCGGCATCGTGTTCGGCGCCGTCGGCATCCTGGCGAGCCTTATCAGCATCGTATTCTGCATCTTCCTTTGGAAGCTCGGCACGCACCCCATTTTCGACGAGATGAGGAGAGGTGTCCCGATCTAGTCCGTTCCAGGGAAGGAAGGGCCTCGGCGACAGCGGCGAGGAGATCGCGGCCCGCTTCCTCGAGAAGCGGGGATACCGGGTCCTCGAGAGAAACTACCGGACCCCGGTGGGAGAACTCGACATCATCGCCCTCCACCGCGGGACCGTCGTCTTCGTGGAGGTGAAGGCGCGAACGAGCGGGTCCTACGGCGCCCCCGAATTGGCCGTCCACCCGGCCAAACAGTTGAAATTGATCCGGGCCGCCCAAGCCTATATAATCCGCAAGAAGATCGAGGACCGGGCTTGCCGGTTCGACGTCGTGACGGTCCGCCGGCAGGATGGGCGCGACCTGCTCGACATTATCCCCAACGCGTTCGACCTGGGAGACCGATTCTCATAGGACCCGCGGACATGGCGATCGAGCTTCTCAAGAAGATCAGGCTCTTCGACGGGCTGACGGACGACGAGCTCCGGCAGGTTCGAAGGATCTGCCAGGAAGAGAACGCCCCCAAGGAGACGGTCATCTTCCAGGAGGGCTCCTTCGGCGACAAGTGCCACATCGTCCTGAACGGAGAGGTGCGGATCTCCAAGTTCATCCCGGGCGTCGGCGAGGAAGCGCTGGCGGTCCTCAAGCCCGGCGACTACTTCGGCGAGATGGCCCTGATCGACGACTTCCCCCGCTCCGCCCACGCCATCGCCAACACGGACGTCGAGCTTCTGACGATCTCCAAGTCGGAGATGGACGAGCTCCTGTTCTTCAACAAGGAGATCGCCTACAAGATGCTCTGGACCTTCTGCCGCACCCTCTCCGCCCGCCTCCGGGAGACGAACGAGAAGATCGCCGCCTTCTTCGCCATGAGCGCGAGGTTCTAGCCCGTGGCACGGATTGAGCGGACGACGGGACTCCGAACCGGATCGATCGTCTTTCCAGGCCGAACGCGGCGAGGCGACGATCGCCCCATGACCACCGGCACCGAAGAGGGACCGCACGATCATCCCTGAATACATCAAGGATTACGTGTCCTTGAATCGGTTTGCCGCGTAGGAGGGGGCCATGACCAAGACACGCAAAGCCACCGTCAACGTGAAAGGAACCGACGTTACGGTTCTCGTCCACCGGGAGCAGGACTATATTTCACTTACGGATATCGCCCGCCACAAGAACACCGGGCTTACCGACGATCTGATCCGCAATTGGCTGCGTAACCGCAACACGATCGAGTTTCTCGGCATCTGGGAGAGCCTCAACAATACCGGTTTTAAACCCGTCGAATTCGACGGGTTTAGAAAGAGCGCCGGCCTGAACAGCTTCGCCCTGACGCCTCGGCAATGGATCGAGAAAACCGGCGCGATAGGAATCCTGTCGAAACCGGGCCGCTACGGCGGAACCTTCGCCCACAAGGACATCGCCTTCGAATTCGCAACCTGGATCTCGGTTGAGTTCAAGCTGTTCCTGATCAAGGAATTCCAGCGGCTCAAGGAGGACGAGAACAGCCGCCTCTCCCTCGCCTGGAATCTCAACCGTACCCTCTCCAAGCTCAATTACCGCATCCACACCGACGCCATCCAGGCGCACCTGATTCCGCATGAAGTGACGCCAGCCCAGTAGGCCATCACCTACGCCACCGAGGCCGACTTGCTCAATGTCGCCCTGTTCGGCCGGACCGCGAAGCAGTGGCGGGATGCCAACCCCGGGCTCGACGGCAACATGCGCGATCACGTCACGGTCGAGCAATTGCTGGTGCTGGCCAACCTCGAAGGCATGAATGCCGAACTCATCCACATGAGTCTTTCCCAGGGCGAGCGGCTCAAACGACTCAATCAGATCGCCATCCGCCAGATGCGGGTTCTGACGGCCTCCCCGGGGGAAGCGCCTGGATCAGCGCCACCCGAGCATCTCAAGCCGGAACGCCCCGCCGCCCGGACTTCCCCGGCAGCCACGACATCCGCTGATCTGGGATCTTGATCCACGAGCGCCATCTCTTCGATCGTCTCGCCACAACGTCCCCGAGCTGTCCTATGCGCGCTCCGAAAAGAACCTACTTCCCTCGTGCCACTTTGCGATCAAGGCCGTGCGGGTCTTGATCCCGATCTTATTGAATATCCGCTTGAGGTGGACTTTGACGGTCTCCTCGCTGATGTAGAGCGCCCTCCCGATCTCTCCGTTCGACCGCCCCAGGGCGACAAGCTCCGCGACCTCGATCTCCCGGCACGAGAGACCCCGGCTCTTCAGGGCCTGCCGGCCGCCCTCGGCCGCGTCCTCCTCGATCTCGATCAGGAACAGCCGCTCCCCCTCCGTTGTCTCCTGGGGCTCCACCCTCAATACAAGAGACAATCCACTTCCAAGCCGGACGCGCTCCCCCCGCGCCGTTCCGTCGACCGAGGCAATAACCGAGCGAAGCTCCTCCGGCAGCCGCATGAGCGACGGCCCGTGTTCCCCGCTTCCCTCCGAAGGCAAGGGACCGAGAAGACTCGACGCCCTCAGGTTGATGAGCCGCACCGTCCCGTCGGTATCGGCCACGACGAGCCCCCGGTCCTCCCGCCGGAAAAGCTCCGTCAGGAGCGCCGCCGCCTTGTCCAGCTTCGCGTACGTCAGCGCGTTCCGAAGCGCCGTCTCGATGCGCGGCCGGAGCGCGACAAGCACCGCCTTGTCACGATCTGAAAAATCGGGCCGGCCAAGCGTCCGCCGCAGAGAGAAGCCGCAACCGATCCCAGGAAGAAGATCCGTCCCGAGGACCATGCTCCAGGCAATCCCATTGGGCTTCATGATCTTCCGATAGAGCCGCGTTTTCCAGAGATCCTCGGGGGCGATGAGATCCGTCATCCTCACGACTCCTCTCTTCCCCTCGAGAAAGTAGCGGAAGAGCGGGTCTTCAAACTTGAATGTGTCGTAGTCTCGCAACCAGTCCGCCGGCCCCTCCACGAGCTCGAGCACGAGATCGCCCGTCCCCATGTGCAGAATGGAGGCCCACGCCGTATCGAACTCGATCACTCCGTGAAGCGAGGCCATAAACCCCCGCCGAAGCTCCCCGAACCCGAGATCCCAATGGATCTCCGCCGCCAGGCGGAGGATCTTCTCCAGATCGTCGGCGGAAAGATGCTCGGTGGGATCGAAATCCTTCATGGTCCTCTGTCCTCCCTGGGACCGCCCCGCGGCGATGTTGATATTTTCCCCAGTTCCCGCTATCTTAAACCGTGAAGGAGCGAACCAATGCCCGGGCCAACCCCCAAGACCATCGAAGCCGTGTACGAGAACGGCGTACTCAAGCCCCTCAAGCCGCTTGACCTCCCGGAGCACGTGCACGTCCAGGTCACCATAGGACCCCCGCCACCGGAGCCGATCGCCCGCATCCTGGAGTTCCTGCGCCACCCCATCGAGCGCCCGATGGAAGAAATGATCCGAGCGTCGGAAGTCGATGTCGACTGAAATCGTCCTCATCGACACGAATCTCCGGCACTTCAGCCTCGCAACATCCAAGGAATCCTCTTGGCAAGCGCTTCACGACCAGGCGGCCGAATTCATATCGCGCCTGCTGCAAGACGACGACATCCTGATCGCTCTCTCCTCGTACCAGATCGCGGAGATTCTCGACCTGTTGCGAAAAGTGCGCTATCCCTCCGAGCGCCGTCACGACCTCATCCGGAGTTTCCGTGACCCGAAGTTCCGCGTCGTCGAGGTCACTCACGATACGGCCGAAAAAAGCTGCCTGATGAGCCTTGTTTCCGGCATCCACGTCTACGACTATCTCGTCGCCCTTCCGCTCAAGGGGATCGTTACGGCGATCTACTCGGCGGACGATCACTTCCTGCATCCCGATTTCCAGGCCGTCGCTCCCGTGACGAATCCCCTCTCTCCTTGGGTCCTCCGCGAGGGGCGGCAACCCATGCGGGATTGAGAACCCCCGCGGCTCTATCAGGATGTTGAAAAAGTCCATCCATGGCTTTTTCAACCACGACTTGGACGAAGTGAATTCGTCCAAGTCTCACAAATTGCTCGACTTTCCAAGTCTCGCAATTTGGCAATCCATCCATGGATTGCACTCGCAGGGTGTTTTTCAACACCCTGCTACTCTCCCCTCCTTTGCAAGGAGGGGCCGGGGGAGGTAGAGGACGTCGGTTCCACCCCTCACCCCCGCTTCCCCAAACCTCTACCCCACCCAATCTCCCTTGAGAGGGGTAAGGATGGGGGTGACCGTGTAGGGGCGGGATTCATCCCGCCCGCCGATCGTGTAGGGGCGCACGGCCGTGCGCCCCTACAAACCACCGATTCACCGATTCACCGACTCGCGTACCCGCTCCGCTGACCGGCGGTTAAGGGGGAGGGATACAACGCAAAGCGCCGCCGCCAGCTCCGCCCGGCTCGCGAGGCCGCACCGCGCGTAGATGCGCGCCAGCACCTTGCGCACCGTTTCCACGCCGACCCCGCAACGTTCCGCCGCCTCTCGGTTCCCGAGCCCCTGGGCGACCGCGCCCGCGATCTCCGCCTCGCGCGGGGACAGGCGGAGGACGACGTCTTCTTCGGAACCGTCCTCCACGATCTCGATCAAGCGCAGGCTCCCCCAGCCGTCAAGATTGAAGGTCCGCGTTCGTATCCCCGCGCCTTGGAACCCGCGCATTCTCGCGGCGGGAAGAAAGGCGCCGGCTCCCTCTCGAAGCCACAGTGCACCCCCCCTCTCTTGCATGCAGGGGCGATCCCGCGGGACGCCCCTGCATTCTTTCCCCTCTCCCCGAGGGGGAGAGGGCCGGGGTGAGGGGCCGGTTGCGCTGGACAACAAGTGTCGCGGACCGGGCGTTCCTCCCCCGCGTCTTGGACTCGGCGAAAGAACCCGGGCCAGCCAATCGGGGAGCCGGCAAGCCGAAAAGATCTCCGGCGGGAGACCGTCAACGCGGGCGGCAAGCCCGAGGGACGAGCCGGCCCTCTCCGTGGCGTAGAGAATCGAGCCGTCACCGGCCGCGATGAGCGCGATCTTCCCGGCGAGCCGGAGAGCCTTCTCGGCTGACTCCTTCGCGCGCGAGATCTCCGCCAGGGCAAGGGCGTTCTCCATCGCGATCTCCCAGTGCGGCCTGATGAGGTTCAGGACCCGAGCGTCACGGGCGTCGAAGGCGGGCGACCGCTGATGCCGCGTAAGGATAAGCGAGTACCCGATCGTTCCCCCGATCCGCCCGGCCATCGCGAGCGAGCGAGGGTCTGCAAGCGCACGGACTCCGTCCATCCTCCCCGCCAAGCTCCGCGGAGCGCCATCAAGGGAAGCGCGGGACTTTTTGCGCTCCTCTCTCCCCCTCCCAGGCCCTCCCAGGGGGAGAGGACAAAGGTGAGGGGGTTGGCCGCCAACACTCTCGCTTTGGTCATCGACCAACCCGTTCGAATCGAGACCTTCTATTCCGAGGGCGCATTCATCGTGGAAGATCAGCGAGGCGAGACCGGCCGAAATTATCCCGGGCAGCTTACGCGGGTCGAGCGCGGCGTGGAGGCGGTGGGTCAGAGCGAGTATCTTCCAGAGCGTTTCCGCGGGGAGACGCGGGAGGAGTTCCGCGTCTTGGACTATCATCCGCCCGCCGTCCCGCTCTTCCTTCGGCGGAGCGAGAGGCGGACTATTCTGTCTGTCTGTCTGTCTGTCTGTCTGTCTGTCTGTCTGTCTGTCTGCGCGGGAGGAGGGGGGCAGCAAGCGCCGACCGGCGAGTCGTCAGAGGGAACGGGTACGGGCGCGCGCGAAGGGAGCGGCACGATCTCAACTCCGACCTGTGAGGGGATGAAGCCTGAACAGACAGATACCACAAAAGGCGTAGAAGGGCAATAACAGAGTGTTGAATCACCCATTCTTTGCAGGTAGATCAGGACTTGACTACTACTTTAGGAGTATCGCCCAAGAAACTTACTCGGAGTTCCAATCTCCTCCTCAGGAAAGGAGCAACCCCAATGGAATGGCCCAGAGGCGGTTCTCCAGCCGCACCGGCTGGGTTCCGTTATAGGCCAGGATCCCGGCCCGACAATTGGAGGTGCTTGCGAGAAACGCCCGCAACCCGGAAAGATCGCTCTGGCTCCAGCGGCTCGCGGCCTTCACCTCGATCGCCATCGTCTGACGCCCCGACTCGATGACGAAGTCGACCTCGTGTCTCCCCTGAACGTTCCAGAAAAAGAGCCGCGCTTTGGGCCATCGGGCCTCAAGAATACTCGCCAGGTTTTGCGCCGCGTACGTCTCGAAAACCGCTCCGCGCAACGGCTCATTCGCGGCCGCGTCCAGGCTGTCGATGCCGGCAAAGTGGCAGGCAAGGCCCGAGTCGGAGACGTAGATCTTTGGGGACTTGATCAGCCGCGCGGAGCGGTTCCCCAGATAGGGAGCGATTCTGCGGATGACAAAAGAAGCCTCCAGAAGACCGAGGTATCGCGAGGCGGTGGCGACCGTCAACTTCGCGTCTCGGGCAAGCTCGCTGATCTTGAGGAGATGGCCGCTCCGGAGCGCCGCCAGTTGCATGAGATGTCGAAAAGCCAGAAGGTCCGCCACCTGGGAAAGCTGCCTGAGGTCCCGGTCGATGTAGGTCTGTTCGTATCCTTTGAACCAGAGTTCCGGATTGCGGAGCCTTGCCAGGCACACGGGCGGCATCCCCCCCGAAAGAACCTCCTGGGAATCGAGGGGACGAACGGAGCCGGGGGGAACGTCAAGAGACCGGAAGAAGCGAACCAGGAAAGGTTCCGAAGGGAGGCCGCCTCCGATCTCCCGCTTGTTGAAGGGGTGGAGCGTAAAATGGACCGCGCGGCCCGCGAGGGTCTCCGCCACGTTCTTCAACAGGAGAAAATTGGCCGAGCCTGAGAGAAGGAACCGCCCCGGCCTTCTGTCCCGGTCGACCATTCGCTTGATCACGGTCAAGAGTTCCGGGGACCGCTGGGCTTCGTCCACCGTGATCGGGGCGTCCCCGCCCAGCAGGGCCTCGGGATTGCCCCTGGCGGCCTCGAGCTGAGGAAAATCGTCCAGGGTCACGTAGCGGCGGTCCTTGAAGAGGCCCTCCTCCCGAAGGAGCGTGGTCTTCCCCACCTGTCGCATGCCCGTCAGAACCACGACGGGCATATCGGCCAAGGCGTCCGCCACCACCCGGGTCAGTTCTCGCGGCCGATAGGGTGTCATAATTAATCATATCATAGTGCCATTATGACACTCTGTCAAGCAAGAGAGGCGCATCCTGCTTTGGGCGGCGAGGGGCCGGCGGCGCGTCCCGCCCCGGCGGGATCGCTCTCGGTTCGGGCCGCCGATACTCCAACATCAACCAAGTGTGCT
The DNA here is from genome assembly GCA_016195465.1 of Nitrospirota bacterium. Lineage (GTDB taxonomy): Bacteria > Nitrospirota > RBG-16-64-22 > RBG-16-64-22 > RBG-16-64-22 > RBG-16-64-22. The sequence goes on along the minus strand of JACPZO010000172.1, from coordinate 384 downwards.
CGTGGAAATACTTCTTTCGTAGTATGCCCTCCATTCCATGCAAAATGCCACTTTCGGGGGATTGTCAATCAAATGCCGTTTCGCTATGGTTCGATCACGGAACCTGCAAAAGAGGGGTTCCGGAAAAAGCTTTTCCAAAACTCTCCAAGACAAGGACGGTTGCAGGGGTGCGATGGGAGACTCTTCCCTCCAGGGAGATCGTTTGCGCCGGGAGCCCGAACGCGGGCTTACGGCGAAAGAGCAAGAGGTCGCCGCGTGGGTGGCCCGCGGACTCCGCAACGCCGAGATCGGGCAACGCCTGGGCGTCACGGAGAACACCGTAAAGGTCCACCTCCGCCGAATCTACCAGAAGCTCAACTGCCGAAACCGCGCGGAGCTGGCCGT
>JACPZO010000169.1 GCA_016195465.1 Nitrospirota bacterium | reverse complement strand
TGGTCATCAGCCGGGTCACGCGGATCCCGTTCCTTCTCGTCTTCTTCGGCGTCGTCGGCGGCGTCGCGGCCTTCGGCCTGCTGGGCCTCTTCATCGGCCCCCTCCTCCTGTCCGTCGCCCTCACGCTATGGCGGGAATGGACGGAAGAGGAAGAACGGGAAGCGGGGAGGCGGGGAAACGGGGAAACGGAGAAGCAGGCAAACTGAATCGGGGAAACGGAGAAGCGGGGAAAAACACAAATTCTGCCGAGGAGCCAAGGAATGGGCGAGAAGATCAACAGCTACAAGGATCTGAGGGTTTACAGGAGCGCCATGGAAGCCGCGATGAAGGTCTTTGATTTGACAAGGACGTTTCCCACCGAGGAAAAGTACTCGATGGTTGACCAGATTCGCCGATCTTCCCGATCGGTTTGCGCGAATCTAGCCGAGGCGTGGCGGAAGAGGCGTTACAAGGCAGCCTTGGTCGCGAAGCTGAATGACGCAGAAAGCGAGGCGTGCGAGACCCAGGTCTGGATCGAGTTTGCTGAACGGTGTAACTACTTGCCGGCGCGCGTGGCAAGGGAGTTGGACGAGACGTACGGCCTGATTCTCGCCCAGATCATCAAGATGGTTCGGGATCCGGAGAAGTGGCTTATCAAGTAATCCCCGTTTCCCCGTTTCCGCTCTTCCCCGTTTCCCCGTTTCCCCAATTCCCCGTTTCGGGTTTCCCTCCTCACAGCCTTGCCAGGACGCCCTGGTTCACGCGGGCGACGGCCTCGGAAACTCGACGGCCGTTCCGGCTCCCCGGCTCGTGATCAGGCGGTCGTCCCGAACTACGCGCGAGGACTCATAGACGGCGTCTTTCATCTTATCTTGGACCGTCGGATGGCTCGTCACGCGCCGTCCGGCGGCGAGGCCATGCTCAGCCAGGACAGTCGGCGCGGCGCAGATCGCCCCGACGAACTTCCCTTCCGTGCCCATCGCCTTGGCGAGGACCTTCTTCAAACGCGGATCCGCGGCCAGTCTCCGCGTCCCCTCCAGTCCGCCCGGCAGGACGACCATGTCGAAGTCCTGATCCGCGACGTCCTCTAAAAGCGAGTCCGGAACAATCCGGATTCCCGTCCGCCCGGCCAGAGGGCCTTCCTCCAGGCCGGCCACGACCACCTCGATGTCGGCGCGGCGGAGGATGTCGATCACCGAGACCGCCTCGATCTCCTCGAACCCCTGTGCCAAAGGAACGAGCACGCGTTTTTTCATCGCCCGCCGACCCTTCCCTCAGCCACGACTCTTTCGAACACGGATGGGGTGGCGGCTGGGCAGTTTGAAGGGCATGAGGAACTCCCCCTCTTCGGTGATCACGACGATCGGCTTCTTCTTGCGGGACCGGACCCGGCGGATCGCCTGGGAGTATCGGACGTGGAATCGGTGTTCCGTCCGATGCAGCGCAAATATCTTTCGCCAGAACGCCAGGAACTCCCGGCGGAACTCGGGGGTTACGACCTCCTCGCGCCCCACGAGAACGCACCTTCCCTCCAGGATGTCGTTGGTCACAAAACCCAATAGGCGCCCCTGGTTGTCCAGGTACGGGTAGAACGGAAACATCCGGCAAGAGATGGAGCGGTGCGGGCGGTCGCAGGCCGAGGGTCCGTTGCAGACGACGAACCGGTGATCGTCGTGGGTCTCCTCCACCATCCGCCGCTCGGCCGTGAGCCTGGGGCGGAACGGCCGCCACATGTCCGTGCGAGACTTGAGGAACGCCCATTCCGTCCGGTAGACCACGGGAACCGCCTCCGTCGGATCGCAGCAGAAAGGGATCCCGCCGTTCTTCGGCGCGCACTCCGCCCCGCAGTCGAACGGCGCCGGCGGCGCGTCGAACTCGCGGTAGATATCCTCGAACGACTCCGGCGGGGGCAAGGCCATCCGTCAGATCCGCCGTTCGTACTCGTGGAGGCCGAGCCTCCAGACCTTCACGCCGCAGTAGCGCGCGCCTTCGGGGCAGATCGGATGGGCGCCCGCCATCTCTCGAAGCGCGCAGGGAGGAAGGAGGTACCGGCCGATCACCGGGTTCGCCTCGCGGACCTGGAGCGCCTCGTCGAGCGTGGCCCGCCAGATCTCCTCCTGGGCGTTGTAGCACAGGCGCATGGCGTGCTTGTGCCGGAGACCCATGAGGTCGGCCGACTCCGTGTACCGGACGGCCGCCGCGTTGGGGAGAAGGTAGAGGGCGAACTCGTCGGGGACCCCCTCTCGCCGGAGCGCGTCGATCGATTCCCACGTCACCGCCATCGTCTCGTCATAGAGGCGGGCGGTCCGGTCGTCCGTCCGGATCAGATCGGGCGTCACCGCGTCGGGTTCGGCCGTCAAGTGGGCCGTCAGGACCGGCCGGGAGGCCGGCGTCATCCGGTGGCGCTGGTCCTGCGAGTCCGCGGCGAGAGAGATCTTCTTCCGGAACGTGTAGCCGGGATGGACGAGCGTCCGGGAGAGCTTCGAGACGCTCGACAGGTTGAGCGTCTCTCCCTGAAGCCGGTTGACGGCGGGATCGAGGGCCAGCCGGATCGCTTCTTCGCTGGAAAGGGCGGCGCGGGGAACGCCGAGGACCTCGCGGACGGCCCGGGCCAGGACGGCCTCGTTCCCCGGCTTGATATCGACGAGCTTCGACGTCCATCCGTCGAGCGCATCGTCGAACTCGCGGAGGAAGGCGCGCCGCGTCTCCGGGGCCGCCCACTCGGGCCGGGAGGCAAAGAACCGGTACTCGGGCGTCTCCTCCAGGGGAAGCGGCTCCTGAAGGACGTGGATGTAGTCGGGCTCGACGGCCAGGACGGCCGCCATCATCTTTTCCACGACGATCCGCTGTTCCAGCGGGGCATCGAGCGAGCGGCAGAGCCTGTGGTACCGGAGGAGCGTGATGCCGGAGACGGTGTGGTAGAGGCAGGCCGTCGTCGCCACCGGCAGAACGTATCGCGCGAGCTCCATGGCCTTCTTCCGGACGTCCTTTTCGAATCCCTTCCGCCGGCGCGGAAACCGCTTCGCGAACTCCGAGTCCACGACGGGAACCAGCAGGTCCGTGAGCTTCCGGTAGGCCTCCATCTGGTACGAGACCGTCTCCATGTACCGCTGGAGCGCCGAACCGGCCAGCGGCGGGACGACCACGGATCCCGCCTTGACCTCCACGTACCGCTGGCTCACCTGCTCCGAGTTGTAGAAAGGATGGGCGTGGAGGAAGCTCCAGATGAAGTGGCGGGAGATTCCCGACAGCGCGAACTGGAAATGGGCGTGCTGAAAAACGGTGTGGTGCCCCGCCCGGTAGATCTCGCGCGCGAGGTCGGCGTATCGCGGCGTCACGCCGTCGTCGTCGACGATCCCCTTCGACGAGTAGCAGGTCTGGGCGGCGGCGGCGGCGTTCCGGAACGCCTTGGGAAAAGCTTTCGTCAGGCGGACTTCCGGCTCGGGGGAGAGGAACTTCTCCCCGGAAGCCGCCGGAGCCGCCACGAACTCAAACTTCGCCGATTCACCCATTCACCGACTCACCTTCTCCCGGCCGGCCCGTCGTAGGGGCGGGATTCATCACGCCCATTCGATCGGGCGCAATGAATTGCGCCCCTGCATGACCCACACCTTCGGGTGGACACGGGGGTCCGCCCCTACGATTTTTCCCAGTCACCCATTCACCAATTCACCCATTCACCCATTCACCGATTCACCCATTCACCGGCCTTCATCCCCCCGGCGTCCGGACCGCGTGGTGCGCTTCGGGCGTCACGGGCGCCCTGTTGACGGCGTCGATGAGCTGTCGGAGCCTTCCGAACCTCTTGCGGTTGAAACGGAAGACCAGGCGCGGCAGGTGGAACGTCTGCGGCTCGTTGGCCTCTTCCGGCAAGGCGTGACCGCTCTCGATCCGTCCGTCCGTGAGAATGTCCGAGAAGGAATCGTTCAGCGCCTCGACGGTCTCCGGGGGCAGGTGCGCCGTCAGCCGAAGGATCAGCGCGTCGTGAACATAGCGCGACGAATGGTACACGCGGTAGAAACGCTCGATCTCGCCGATCGCCGCGTCGATCGAGTCGGTCACGGTGAACAGGCTCAGGTCCTCCGGCGCGATCAGCCCCCGGCGGACGAGGTGGTCGTTGACGAACCCCTCCCACTCCCGCCAGTAGGTCCCGCCGGGAACGTCGAGCATGACGAGCGGGACCATCTCGCTCTTCCCCGTCTGGACGAGCGTCATCGACTCGTATGTCTCGTCGTTCGTTCCGAACCCGCCGGGGAAGAAGACGAGACCGTCCGCTTCCTTCACGAAGAAGAGCTTCCGCGTGAAGAAGTAGTGGAAGAGGATCAGCTTGGGGTCGTTCTCGATCACCTCGTTCGGGGCCTGCTCGAACGGGAGCCGGATGTTGAGGCCGAAGGAGCGGTCGCGGCCCGCCCCGCGATGACCCGCCTCCATGATCCCCTCCCCGGCGCCCGTGATGACCATGAATCCCGCGTCGGCGATCCTTTTCCCGAACTCGGCGGCGTAGGCGTAGATCGGCTCGTCCTCGCTCGTCCGGGCGGAGCCGAAGATCGAGATCTTCCGCCTGTCCTTGTACGGCGCGAAGACCTTGAACGCGTACCGAAGCTCGCGGAGGGCGCGAGAGAGGATCTTGAGGTCGCCCCGGTCCGTTCCGTCGATGACGGCCCGGAGGGCGGTGTGAATGATGTCCTTCACGAGGTCGGCGTTGGGCGAGGCGCCGCACGCCGCGATCAGGTTTACGACCTGGTCATCGAGCGCCTCGTTGAAGACAAGCCTCGGGGGCATCGAGCGTCAGGCGATCAGGTCGCGATAGGCGCGCTCGTCCCGCAGCCCCTCGAAACCGATATGGATCCGGGCGCCGCGGACGAGGATCGGCCGGAGAATCAGGTTGGCGTCCTCCGCCATAAGCTTGACCGCCTCCTCCTTGCTGGGGGGGTTCTCCTTCATCCGCCGCTCCCGAAAGATCTCCGATCGGGGATTCAGGAACTGCTCGATGGGACGGCTGCCGACCAGTTCCCGGACTTCGTCCTCGTTCGGAGGGGTCTTCGCCATGTCCCGCTCTTCATACTTCGCGCCCGTCTTGGCGAGGAAACTCCTCGCTCTGCGGCAGGCGTTTCAGGTCGATTTGTAGTAGAACCGGGTTCCCGATACCGACACCATGGCCTCCTTCAACTAAGGGGTTTAGCTCTTGTCCCTGAACGCGCGATATTCTAGCATGAAGAACGGTGAATCGGTGAATCGGTGAATCGGTGAATGGATGAATGGGTCAAGGGCTGGGACTTTCCGGTCGTGCCGATTCACCTATTCCCCGATTCACCGACTCACCGATTCACCCATTCACCGCCCGTTCGGAGCCTCGATGCCCGATTCTCCCATCCTGATCGCCGGGGCCGGCCCCGCCGGCCTCACGGCGGCCATGACGCTCGCCGGCGCCGGGCTTTCCGTGACGGTGGCCGAGGCTAGGTCCGCCGTCGGGGGACGGTTTATCGGGGGTTTCCAGATCCTCGAGAACCACTCCCGGCCGGAAGACGCGATCTCTTTCCTCCACGCCGTCGGAATCGACACGAACTTCTGGCTCAAGCCGGCATGGGACGCCGTCCTCTTCGACCACCGGATGAACGGCCATCCGGTGAAGAGCGGCCTTCCGTACGGCTATTTCCTCAAGCGCGGCCCGGACGAAGGAACGCTCGACCGCGGCCTCCTCCTTCAGGCGGAGAGGATGGGCGTTCGAGTCGAATTCAACCGCCGGGTCGGTCCCGCCGGTCCCGATCACCCCGACATCGTGGCAACGGGTCCGGCCGCCGCGGACGGCCTCGCCCGCGAAACGGTCTTCCGGACGGCGGCGCGCGACCGTGTCTGGGTCCTCTTCGACCAGGCCGTCTCCCCCGGCGGGTACGCCTATCTCTTCGTTCTCGACGGATGGGGAACGATGGGTTGCGCCGTCACGCGGCACTTCAAGGGAATCGACGGGTTTGCCAGGTCGTGCGAAGAACGGTTCGACGCGATCGAGCCGTTAAGGAAAGAGAACGTCCGAACCGCCTATTCCTACATGAACTTCACGATCAACAACGACCGGAAATGGTCAAATCCCCCCACCGAAGCACCTCTCCTCGCGGGCGAGGCCGGGGGATACCAGGACTACCTCTTCGGCCTCGGAATCAGAAGGGCCTTTGAAACGGGCCGCCTTGCGGCTCGGCGCTTGCTGGGTGAGGGAGTGATCGTCGAAACCGAAAAACAGAAGGACCGACAGGCGGCCAGTCTTGTCGGCCGGTTCCTCTACGAATCGTCGGGGAACGCGGGTCTGGCCCGCTTCGCCCGGCAGGCGGCCCGGAAGGACTTCCGCGACTACCTGATGGCTTGGCAGAGGCCCTCCGCGGTCCGCCGCCTCATGCTCCCCCTCGTCCGCCTCGCCTGGGACCGCCGCGGTCCGTGCTCGCACCGCCCGCCCGACCACTGGTGCCGGAGACGCCCGATCACAGCCCCGCCGCCGCTGGGGGAGACGTTTGATTGAAAATTGAAAAATGAAAATTGGAAATTGTAAATTGGAAAACTTGAGAATCCAAACCCGGCCCAGGGACGCGAGGCGCTCTGTAAATTGCGATTTTTGCCCTGCCTTTCACTTTGAAATTTCCAATTTCCAAATCCTCTTCTTGCCCTGTTCTCGCCGTTCGCTTTGAAATTTTCAATTTTCAATTTTCAATTTTCAATTTACAATTCCTCGTCCCCATGACTCCTGACCAGGCCTATCGCCACTGCCACACGCTCACGCGCCGCGCGGGCCCCAACTTCTCTGTCGGGTTCCGGTTCCTCCCGAAGGATAAGAGACGGGCCACGGAAGCGGCCTACGCCTTCTGCCGCTACCTGGACGACCAGGTCGACCTGCCGGGAGCCGGAAACCCGGAGGAGAGGCTCAAGGAATGGGAGGCAGAACTCGAACGGACTTACGCCGGCCGACCGGCGCACCCGGCTGGAATCGCCCTGGCCGACGCCCTCGCGCGCTATCCGATCCCCAAGGAAGCCTTCGAGGGACTCATCGCCGGCTGTCGGATGGACCTCGCAAAGACGAGGTACGAGACGTTCTCGGAGCTGGTCGTCTACTGCGATCTCGTCGCGACGACGATCCGGGACATCACGCTCGCCATCTTCGGCGCGAGGGGAGAGGAAGCCTTTCGCCTCGGCCGGTCGTTCTCGACGGCCCTCCAGCTCACGAACATCCTACGCGACGTGGGGGAAGACCTGGACCGCGGGAGGATCTACCTGCCCCGCGAGGAGCGCGAGCGCTTCGGCGTGACGGAAGAGGCCCTCTTCGCCCGCCGCCTGACGCCCGAGTTCGCGGCGCTCATGAAGTTCTCAGCCGACCGCGCCCGCGGCTTCTTCCGCGAGGGAATGAAGATCGTCCCCTTCATCGACGCCGACGCCCGCCTCGCCACGCGCCTGATGGGAGAGGTGTACCTCCGGCTCCTGGACGAGATCGAGCGGAGGAACTACGACGTCTTCACCGGAAAGATCCGCCTCCCCCCGTGGGCGAAGGCGAGGATTGTCCTGCAAACGCTCCTGACCCCGAAGGACTACAGCGGAACGAATCACCGATGAAGCTTCCAAACGCAGGAAACGCGGTTGTCCCGGCCGAGAAGATGATCGGCTACCTGCTTTCCTTCTCCCATCCGGACGGCCGCGGAAAGGCCCGGTTTTTCGGGCGATTTGGTTTTTCGGCGGAAGATTGGTAGGTCCTGGCTTCTGCCCTTCTCGCCCACGCGGCCAACAACGAGGTCGCAAGGATCGAAAAATCTCCGTTTGGAAACAGATACGTCGTTGAGGGTATAATGGAGGCACCGGACGGGAGAAGGCCGCTCGTCCGGTCGGTCTGGTTCATCGAAGACGGCGACAGGACACCGCGATTCGTAACGGCCTACCCGTTGCAGGAACGGACGAAATGATACAAGAACTCGAAAGGGTTGTCTTAACGGAAGACCTGCCGGGTCAGAGCCTGAGGAAAGGCGACATCGGCACCGTCGTTCTCGTCCATCGGGGCGGAGAGGGATTCGAAGTCGAATTCGTGACGCTGGATGGAGAAACGGTCGCCGTCGTCACGCTCCTTGCCTCCCAGTTGCGCCCGATCGGACGCCGAGAGATCGCCCACGTACGGCCGATCGAGAAACAACTCGCCTCTTGATCCCCCCCTGAACACACATCGAAGGAGGAATCGCCTCTCCCGTTCCCGCGTTCCACTCATTCACCCAATCCTTCCGTTCCCCCTTTGACAAAGGGGGATTCCTTGCCGTTTCACCGTTTCACCGTTTCATCCGATCACCCTCGCCCCTTCCTTGTCCACGCGGGCGAGCGTCACGACGGAGGTCACCTTGTGCCGGAGGAAAGCCTCCCGCATGGCCCCGCCGACCTCGGCGGCCGCCTCCTTGCGGTCGGTCACCGCGAAAACGGAGGCGCCGGCCCCGGAGATGGAGCAGCCCAGCGCGCCGGCCGAGAGAGCCGACCTCTTCACGTCGAAGAAGCCGGGGATCAGCCCCGCCCGGTGAGGCTCGACGACGGCGTCGTGAATCGACGTCCCGAAGAGGACGGCGTCCTTGATCTGTACGGCCCGGACCATGCCGCAGGCGTTCGCCATGTTCGTCACGAAGTCGTCCATCGGGATCTCCTTCGGGAGAATCGCCCTCGCCTTCTTCGTGAGGACCTCCACGGAGGGCGTCACGATGACGACGTGCAGACCGGGGATCGTCCCGAGCGAAACCGTGTGTTTGCTGAAAGGATTGGTGACGATGATCCCGCCCAGGAGCGAGGCCCCGACGTTATCCAGGAAGTAGCCTCCGGATACGCGCGACTCCGCGTTGGCGGCCGGAAGGAGCAGGTCCTGCTTCGAGAGCCTCCCGCCGAAGAGGGCGTTCACGGCGAAGGCCCCCGCCACGGCCGAGGCGGCGGACGACCCCATCCCCGAGCCTGGAATGTCCTTGTGGATGGAAAGCTCCGCGCCCTGCTTCACGCCCAGGAGCCGGAGGACCTCCCCCGCGGCGATTCCGGCCGTATTTTTCCCCGGGTCGAGAGGCAGGTTTCGGGAGTCGCCCGTGATCGCCAGGATCCGGACCCCGGGGGAGAGCGTGACCCGCGCGGTCACGGTGTCCCCCCGCCCCGTGACCGCCATCCCGAGCACGTCGAACCCCGGCCCCACGTTCCCGATCGACGCTGGGGCGAAAACGGTCACCCGCCCTGAGGCGGTCTTGGGCTTCTTTTCCGCCGCGTCCTTCACGTCCGTTCTCCACGCCGTCACGCGGATTGATCGTCTCGAAGGAAATCCGTCCCGATCGTAGGCGGACGCGCATGGAGTGTCAAGAAAAAGGCCGCCGCGGGAAAGCTCGCAATGGACTTTCCGGGCGGTTTGATATATCGTATTTACTTCCGTAATTGCGGCCGAGCGGCACGATTGGAACGAGCGCGCCGGCAGCCAGGGACAGGAAGGACGACCGATGCCGACACTCGCGGATCTTTTCTTCCGAGCCGTTGACGGCGTGTTCGCCGTCGACTCCACGAGCCGGATCGTTTTTTGGAACCCGGCTTGCGAGCAGTTGATGGGAATCCCCTCCAAGGACGCGCTCGAGCGTCCGTGCGGCGACGTCCTCAAGGCGTGCACTCCCGCGGGCCAGTCCCTCTGCAAGGCGGACTGCGGCGTCGCGCGGCTCGCCCGTGGAGGGAGCGCCCCGGAAACGTTCTCCCTGCGGGTCCGCGACGCTTGGGGAAAGGAACTGAACCTCTCGGTCAACATCATTCTCGTTCCGTCCCGGAGGAAAGACCTCTGGACGGTCGTCCATCTCCTGCACCGCGGAGAAACCGCGGATACTCTCGAATCCATGGGACGGTCTTTCGCGCCTCGGCCGTGGCCCGCGCGAAGAAAGACCAACGGCCGGACGCCCCCATCCACGGCCATGTCCTGCCTGACCGTCCGGGAACACGAAACCCTTCACCTGCTGGCGGAAGGCCTTTCCGTGCCGGCGCTGTCCCAGCGCCTCTGCATAAGTCCCGTCACGGTCCGCAACCACATCCAGCACCTCCTCGCCAAGCTCGGCGTTCACAGCCAGATGGAAGCGGTGGCCTACGCCTACCGGCACAACCTTCTCTAAGGAGGAAAAATGGGAAAGAAAATCGCGGTCCTCGTCACGGACAGGCAGGGAGAAGCTCTCAGGATGTCGGTCGGTCTGATCCTGCTGGACGACACGGTCGACGTCTTCGTCCTGGACGGGAAGATGGAGGAGACGGAGAAGAACCTTCTGAACTTCGAAACGATGAAGGAAATGGACATGAACGTCTACACGAATGCCCGGGAAAACGCCGAAATGAAGTACCTTTCCACTGACGAGATCGCGGAGAAACTGGCCGAATACGACCACGTTCTGCCTTATTAGCCTTATTAGGAACGCCGGGTAAAATGATGCATTTGCATTATTTTCTTCCTTGGCCTTCCTCTGTAAAAATTCCACGGTTAAACTGCGTTTGCCGGTTCCGGGGCACGACCCTTGTGCGCCGATACCCAGGCGGCGCCGGCGGCAAGATTCAGATCCCTGAAGAAGATCCCCCCCGATCGAGAAGCGGATCCGCCTGTTCTGCCTTGAGCGACAGGCCAGGGCTTTAAGCGTCAGGCCTGTCGGTTCCACAAGGGCGCCTATCCCCCCAGGCTGAGGCCATGGACCCGTCCCACGGGCTGTTCCGCACCGCGGGCCGTGCGTACGAGACATGCGCAAACAAGGAGCGACTTCATGAAACTTGGGATCCTCGTCAACACCGACAAGCATCTCCAGGACGTCGTGGGACTCACGAATGCCGCCGTTTCCAAGGGGCACGAGGTGATTATCTTCGCGATGGACGAAGGGACGCGCCTCGTCGAGGACCCTTCGTACACCGGGCTGAGCAAGCTTCCGGGCGTCTCGATGAGCGTGTGCGATTACAGCGCCTTGGAGTACCACGTCAAGATCGAGGCAATTCCGGAGACGATCAAGTGCGGCAGTCAGTTCAACAACGCCGTGATGAACAAAGAAGCGGATCGTATCGTCATTTTGTGAGGGCCGAATTCGGGCGGGCCGATCGCGGGGCCGATCGCGGGGGATGACCGATGAAGATTCTCCACATCCTGGTTGACGGGGCAGGGAAGCCGGCGGACCGGATCATCAGCGTACAGTCCAAGAGCCATCAGGTGAAGGTCGTTGACCTTTCCAAGAAGAGCATTTCCTACGAAGACCTGGTGGACGAGATCTTCTCGCACGACAAGGTCGTGACTTGGTGAAATGCCGGCGCAAGAACGAAGAGAGGCCGCTCGACAGCATGAGGACGAGGCGTGAGCACGTTTAGGCCAAGAACCGAAAACAACCATCTCCTCGTTCTCATTTCCCTTCTTTCGCTCGCCGTCTTTCTGACCCTTTTCGTACTTCGCGCGCTGGACGACAACAGGCTGACGAGCTGGCAATGGGTGTTCGCCGGCGCCGACGTCTTCAAGGTGCTCCTCCTCCTCGGCCTCGGACTGGCCGCCGCCTACGTTTTCACGAGACTCCCGATTCCCGGCCGCTCCCTTCCTGCCGTCCTTTTCCTGGGCTCGTTCGCCGCCGGGGCGCTCTTCTGGAGCGAGCCCGAGGCGATCGCCGACGCCGCGCGCTACTTCACCCAGGCCAAGCACCTGGAGGTCTACGGCATCGGCTATTTCCTCGCGGAATGGGGCGCGGAGATCAAGGCCTGGACCGACCTGCCCCTGGTCCCCCTTCTCTACGGCCTGGTCTTCAGCCTTTTCGGCGAGACAAGGACCTACATCCAGGCGTTCACGACGCTCCTTTTCTCGGGCACGGTTTTCCTCACGTTTCTCATCGGAAGAGAGCTTTGGGACAGGACGGCCGGGCTCTTCGCCGGGGCACTCCTCCTCGGCATGCCCTATCTTCTCACGCAAGTGCCGCTCATGCTCGCGGACGTCCCGACCATGTTCTTCCTGACGCTCGCCGTCTTCTCGGTCGTCAAGGCCCTTGACCGCGGCGGAACGGGCCCGCTGGTCTTGTCGGGCGCGGCGGTGGCCCTGGCCGTCTTGTCCAAATACTCGGCATGGCTGATGCTCACCGTCCTCCCCCTCATCGTCCTGGCGCGGGTTTCGGAGGGGCCGAACGGGCCGAAGACCGTCCTCCGGCGGGGGTTGTCCATCCTGGCCGTCTCGCTCCTCATCGTCGGCGGCCTCGCGGCGTTCAAGTTCGACGTCGTCTCGGAGCAGATCGGGCTCCTGCGAACCTTTCAAGCCCCCGGCCTGGGCCGGTGGACGGAAAGCTTCGCGTCCACGTTCTTCTTCCAGATTCACCCCTTCATCACGCTGTCCGCGCTGGCCGCCGCCGTCGTGGCGCTCCTCAAGAAGGACTTGAAGTTCGCGATCGCCGCCTGGCCCGTCCTCCTGGTGATCGTCCTGGGGATCAGGCGGGCGAGGTACATCATCCCCGTTCTCCCGATGCTCGCCTTGATGGCCTCCTACGGGCTCAGCCAAATCAAGGACACGGCGGCAAAGAGGTTCGCCGTCGCGTCGATCGCGGCCACTTCGATCGTCATCGCCCTCTTCGGCTACCTTCCGTTCCTGCAAAACATGAGCGCCGCCAACTTGCGGGACGCCGGCCGGTACTTGAGCGCGATGGATGTGGAAAGAGTCGAGGTCATCGCGCTTCCCCAGGCGCGCGTTTCCATCAATCCGGCCGTCTCCGTTCCGCTCCTCGATCTCTTTACCGAGAAGAACATCGTCTATCGCCCGGGCGAGCCTTCCGCCGCGCCGGAAGACGTCTCCACGTCCCCGCTGAGGTTCACCTGGGAATACGAAAACCCGCGTTACTATTACGCCGGGCGGCCCGATTCGCCCGGAGGCCGGTCCGCGCTGGCGGTCATCGCGTCCGATTTCGACGAGGCCTCGCTCGCCTCGATCCGCCGCCGGATCGAAGGGTATCGCCTGGCCGGGGAATTCGCCGTATCGGACGATGTGTTCGCGTACAGGAGTCTCATCAGGATATACTCACCGACACAGAACACGGCACACCTGGGGAGGGATGGCAATGGATGAAACAACCCGGAAGAATCAGATATGGATTCTCGTCATCGTGGCGTTCTTGTCTCTTGTCAGCATCGTCACGTACATGATGAACGAGTACTACATCTACCTCACGGCGTACTTGTGGTTCGGCTTCGTCTACGGGATGAGCCTCCAGTACGGGCGGTTCTGCTTTTCCTCGGCGTTCCGGGATCTCTTCGCCGTCGGCGTGCCGCGGATGGCCGTCGGAATCATGATCGCGATGGTTCTCTTCGGGATCGTCTCCGCCTTCGTCACCGCCGTCGGGATGAGCACGTTCCACGCGGCGCCCTACGGCGTTCACTCCGTCATCGCCGGACTCATCTTCGGCGTCGGCATGGTCCTGACCGGAGGGTGCGCCTCCGGCTCCCTGTACAAGGCCGGTGAAGGGAACGGCGTGGCCTATCTCGTGATCTTGTCGATCAGCGTGACGCAAGCGATCCTCGCGGACGTCGGCGGCTGGACCAACAAGCTGGTCCCGCAGTCCTGGCACGACTCGGCCGTCGCGAAGGGGCTCCCCGCCACGATCGACGCGGGCGACGGGTGGATGGACCAGTTCCTGGCCGGCCACGTCTGGGACCTTCCGACCACCACGTACGCCGAGATCGTCAAGCTCTCCAATCCCTACCTCGCGGCATACGTGGGGAACGTCCTGGTCGGCATCGTCCTGCCCGCGGCTTTGATCCTCCTGGGGATCTATCTCATCTGGGTGAGGAAGTCTTTCCTCCACAAACGGAGAAAAGAGGGGCTGCCCAGCGAGGGTCTCGCCGTCCATCTCGCCGGTTACTGGGGAATGATCGCCGCCTCCAGGCGCACGGCGATCGCCGGGCTGGTCCTGGGGATCGCGGCCGGGCTCCATATGTTCGTGATGAAGGGGCTGCAGGTCAAGTTCGGCGTCCAGAACTTCGGCGAGTTGATGCAGAGGATGGGGATCACGTTCGGCCTCTCCGCGAAGGGGACGGTCTTCGACCCCGGCTACTGGTACGTGACGACGCAGGAGGCACAGTGGGTGGGGTGGGTGTTCAACAAGCTCGGCTGGGACAACATGCACAACATCTACTTCGGCCTGAACAACGGCATCCCGAACCCCATGATCAATCCCGCGGACTGGATGTCGATCGCCCTGATCGGCGGGGCGGCCGTGATGGCGCTGGCCCACAACGAGTTCAAGTGGAAGGCGCCCACCCTGGAGCTCGCGATGTGGGCCGTGATCGGCGGGGCGCTCATGGGGATCGGCTCCCGGCTCGGCCTCGGGTGCAACGTCGGCGCCTTCTTCGTCCGGGTCTCCCAGGGCGACGCCTCGGGGTGGCTCTTCGGAATCGGGATGATCGGCGGCGCCTATCTCGGCGTGAGATTCTTCAACTGGTACACCGACAGAAAGATGGCCAAGGAAATGGCCGCGTGTGAACTCTAACAACAGAAACGGATCGGAAAAAAGGGAGGGTGAGTCATGGCAATGAAGTTCGAGAAAAAGGGCGAAGGCGCTTTCCTGCTGGACGTGACGGGCTACGTCTGCCCGCACCCGCAGCTCTACACGAAGAAAGCTCTGGAGAAGATGCAGACCGGAAACACCCTGGAGATCGTCTTCGACAACCCGTCCTCGGGCGAGTCGATCGCGTCGATGTGCGACACGACGGGGGACGAGATTACGGAGAAGACGACGAACGGCGGGAAATACAAGTGGACGGTCAGGAAAGCGGAACGGGCGTAGGGATGCCGCTCTCAACTTCTCACCCAGGGGACCAATCGTGAAAACGACTCTTTGGACCGTGTCTCTCGTTGTTGTCGCATGGTTGAGCTTCCTGCTCGGCTACGCCGTCTCCTCCCACACGGGGATGAAGGGAGGCGCCGCGGGAGGCGCCGCCGCGGGCGGGTATGGAGGAGGAGCGGCCGCCGGAGGCTATGGGGCCGCCCCATCAGGCGGTTATGGAGCGCCATCGGCGCCATCCGGCGGTTACGGAGCGCCTTCGGCGCCTTCGGGCGGCTATGGAGCCCCGTCTGCCTCTTCGGGCGGTCATGGAGCGCCGTCGGCGGCCCCTTCGGGCGGCTACGGAGCCCCATCGGGAGCCTCCGCCCCCGCCGCGGCTCCGGGTGTCCCCTCGTACACCGTCTCGCCAGGCGGGGGATAACGACCCGCTCGAATCGACAAAACGGAGGCCCGTCCATGAGCGCAAAGAAGATTCTTGTCCCAGTGGACGATTCAAAGGGCGCCCGCGCGTCCGTCGCGGCGTGCGCCCGATTGTTCTCGGACACGCCGTTCGAGTCGGTGATCCTCCTCCACGTGCGGCAATTGGGCGGGAAGACCCTGGCCCACGACCGGATCAGCGACGCCGAGCTCTCGACCGTCCAGGAGGACTTGCAGGGAACGGAGGTCGAGGACGATCTGGAACGCGGCTCGAAGACGATCCTCGATTCGCACAAAGCTTTCCTCGAGAAGAACGGCATGACCCGGATCAAGACGGTGAGCAGGCCCGGGCACGTGGCCGAAACGATCCTCGAGACGGCCGGGGAAGAAGGCGCGGACGTGATCATCATCGGGAACACGCGAAGCACGCTCGACAAGCTCTTCATGGGCGACGTCACGAAGGAAGTGGCCAACCGCGCAACGGTCCCCGTGCTGTTGGCGAAATAGCCCGCCGCAAGCGGCGGGGCTCGGCTGGGAGAAGGAATTGCACCGCCCGAAGGACGCAAGCGATCGGATCGTCATCCTCGGCGGGGGCCTGACCGGACTGACCGCCGGTCTCGTCCTCTCGAGGGCCGGGCGGAGCGTCCAAGTCCTCGAGCGGGGTCCCGAAGTCGGCGGCCTCGCCAGGACGATCGCCCGAAACGGGTTCCGGTTCGACCTCGGCGGGCACAGGTTCTTCACGAAAGACGAGAAGGTCGCGGCCTTCTTGGGCGACCTGATGGGCGGCGAGCTCGTCACGGTCCCTCGAACGAGCAAGATCCTCCTCAAGAACCGCTACGTCGACTACCCGCTGAGGCCGTTCAACGCCCTGTTCGGCCTCGGGGTCCCGACCACGATCCGGAGCCTTCTGGATTACGCCGGACGGCGGATCGTCCGCGGGTTCAAGGAGGCGCCGATCGTCTCGCTCGAGGACTGGGTCGTGGACCGCTTCGGGCGAACGCTCTACAACGTCTACTTCAAGGAGTACAGCGAGAAGGTCTGGGGCATCGACTGCGAGCGGATCTGCATGGAGTGGATCGACCAGCGTATCCAGGGGCTCTCCCTCCGCCGGGCGATCAAGGAAGCCTTTCTAGGGTCTAACGGCGGAGGGATGGCCACGCTCGCGGACCGTTTCCTCTATCCGGCGGGCGGCATCGGCCGAATCGCGGAGAACCTCCAAGAAGGAATCGAGAGGAACGGCAGGGTCCTGACGGACGCCCGGATCGGCGAACTGCGCCACGACGGTCTCAGGCTGGAAAGGGCGGTCGTGAACGGCCCCGGCTCCCCGGGCGACTTCCCGGGGGAGGAATTCGTCTCCACCCTTCCCCTCACGTCCCTGGTCGGCATGCTCCGACCCCGGCCCCCGGAAGACATCGTCCGCGCCGCCTCCCGTCTCAGGTACCGAGACCTCGTCATCGTCGCGGTCATGATCGACCGGCCGCGCGCCACGGACCAGACGTGGATCTACGTTCCCGATCGGTCGGTCCCTTTCGGACGGATCCACGAACCCACGAACTGGAGCCGGAAGATGGCCCCCGAGGGAAAGACGCTTCTCGTCACGGAGCACTTCTGCTTCCAGGGCGGCGACGTCTGGCGGACGACCGACGAACGGCTCGTCGGAAACACGGTTTCCCACCTCGCGCGCCTCGGCTTCGTCAAGCCGGACGAAGTGGAAGACGCCGCCGTCGTGAGGGTCCCCCACGCCTACCCGGTCTTCGAGGTCGGGTACGAGAGAAGCTATCGGACGATCCTTGACTACCTGGGCCGCTTCGAGAACCTTCACGTCGCGGGACGGACCGGCGCGTTCAAGTACCTGAACATGGACCATGTAATCGCGGCCGGCATCGACGCGGCGGAGCGGATCATCGCGCGGACTCCCGCCGATTTCGAGATGGACCGGGAAGACGCCGATCTGGCGGAATTGAATGCATGAAATGCGCCCTGATCGTCCCCTCCTGGACGCCTGACGAGATCTTCTCGCCGCGCACGGCCGCGTCCCAGATCAACTACTGGCAGCCCCTCGGGACCCTCTACGTCGGCGCAAGCCTCCTTGAAGCCGGCCACGAAGTCCGGTTTTACAACGGCGCGTTCATGGCCCGCGCCGAGATCCTGTCGGCCGTCGCCGACTTCCGGCCCGATTTCGCCGGAATCTATTCCACGGCGTTCGGATGGGGCAAGGCGCGCGAGACGGCGAAGGATATCAAGACCCTCGACCGGAACATCTTCACCTGCGTCGGCGGCCCCTACCCCATCGCGGTTCAGGAGCGGTGCCTGGGGGAGAACGACCGCCGCATCGACGCCGTCGTGACGGGAGAAGGCGAGCGGACCGTCCCGGAAATCCTGGAACGGCTCGAGCGCGGCCAAGACCTCCACGGCGTTCCGGGAACCGTCTGCAGGAAGGGCGGGGAGATCCTCAAGAACCCTCCCCGGCCGCTGATCGAAGACCTCGACGCCGTCCCCTTCCCCGCCCGCGCGCTCCTGGGCGACGCCGCCCATTACCTCCCCCCGCCCGCAACGTACCGGAGAAAGCCCGTCGCCGTCCTCATCACCTCGCGCGGCTGCGACAAGAGGTGCATCTTCTGCTTCCAGATCGACAGGGAGCGAAGGAGCGGCGCGCGCGGCGTCCGTTTCCGGAGCGTCGACAACGTCGTGAAGGAGATCGAGCTTTGCGTCCGCCAGGGATACCGGGAGATCAAGTTCCTCGACGATTCGCTGACAGCCGACTACGACAGGGCGATGGAGCTTGCCCGGGAGATCAAGGCCCGGCGGCTCGACATCACATGGTTCGCCTCGGCCTGCGTGAGCCAGGTGGACGGCCCGCTCCTGCGCGCCTTCAAGGAAGCCGGGTGCTGGGCGATCCTCCTCGGCGCGGAGAGCGGCGTCCAGAAGAACCTGAACGCCCTCCGGAAGGGGATCACGCTCGACCAGACGCGGCGCGCCGTGCGGGCCGCCAAGGAGGCCGGCCTCAAGGTCAGCACGCCGTTCATCTTCGGGATCCCCGGCGAAACGTACGAGGAGGGCCTGAAGACGATCGAGTTCGCCCTGGAGCTTGGCCCCGACCTGGCGAACTTTCACGCCCTCACCCCGTTTCCGGGAACGCACCTCCACGATCATTACTCGAAGTACGGGACCCTCTCGGCGGACCTGAGAGACTATACCTACCAAGGCGCGGCGTTCGTTCCCCACACGATGACGCGGGAGGAAATCTCCGCGCTCCGCCGGACCGCTTTCAAGCGCTTTTACGGCCGCCCGTCGTTCATTTTGAGGCGGTTCCTCGCGCTCCGCAGCCTGAACGACGCCCGGGCGGCGCTCAAGGGAATGAAGAGCCTGCTTTGGTTATGGACGAAGGGCGGGCCGTTCTCCGCCGCCCAGCCGGAGATACTCCCCGAAAAGGGCCGGGTAGAGGCGCGCGTTGAAGAGAATGTTCGTGATGAAGTTGCATTCGTGCGTGCAGTGGCACCGACCCTCCCGGATGGCCCGGGCCGCGTTCCCCGCCCTCTCTGAGCGAAGGACCCGCCTCACGTCGTATCCGTTGTCCCTCACGTTCCCGAGGCTCTCGGTCAGGATCTCGCATGGGAACACCTCGCCCGTCTCGCTCAGGACGACGTTCAGCCGGCCGGCCCAGCAAGGGACGACCCTCCGTTTCTCCACGGCCGTCCGGTGGATCAGCCGCCGCTGGAGGATGTCCTGCGCGGCCTTCAACCGCCCTCCCCGAAACCGGTAGTGCGGAGACCTTCCATCCCTCATGTTCTCGGCGAGCCGCAAGGCGGCGCGCTCGTACTTCCGAACGTCCGCTCGGAGGAAGCTCTCGTCGGCAAGGTCTCCGCGGACCATCGAGATCGTGTGCGTCTTGACGTGTTCAATGCCTCGGACGAACTCGATGATCTCGTCCATCCGGTCCTGGTTCGCGGCGGAAAAGACGGTGTTGATCCCCAGATCGAAGTTCGGATACCGGGCGAGGAGCCTCCCGAGGCGGTCGCAGGTCTCCATCGTCTTCGAGAAGCTGTCCCGGCCCAGGCGAAGGGCGTCGTGCGCTTCCCCGATCCCGTCGAGGGAGAGCTTCACGACGACGACGCTGTTCGGGCATTCCCCGAGGACTCTCTCGGTCTTCTCCTCGATCAGCTCAGGGAGAGACCCGTTGGTCGGAAACAGCATGACCGCGGGTTTGTTCTGTTCGTAGAAGACCCGGCCGATCTCCGCGAGATCGTCCCTCAGGAACGGCTCCCCTCCCGAGAACGCGATCCAGAGCATCCTCCCCAGGGAGGCGGAGACCCGCCGGATCTCGTCCAAGGACAACTCTTCCGACGCCCCCGGCACCTCTTCTTCCTTGCTCTTGAGATAGAAGCAGAAGGGGCAAGTCAGGTTGCACTTTCGGGTCACGAAGAAGGTGAGATGGATGGGCCTTCCCTTCCGGAAGATGGACCCGGCGTGCCTCAGCGGCGAGTGCATCACCGAACCTCCCCCGGGCGCGCGAGGAGGCCCATGTACTTGATCGTTCCCGCAAGAGCCCCGAGACCCACGGCCAGGGGATAGACGCCCACGTAGTAGGCCCCCGCCAGAAGACCGAAAACCCACCCTCCGGCCCGGCCGAACGCCCGGAGCAGTCCGCCGCTGGCCGCGAGATTCGCCCCGAGGGGCGCAAGAACGAGCCACAAGAGGCCCGCCTCTCCCGCGGCGATGGCGGCCCCGACGATGAAGGCGCTGAGGAAAAAAGCGGCCACGTTCGTCTTGAGCGCCGTTGAAGCCGTCCCGGAATCGGCGAACACGTCCTTACGGAGAAGGGAATAGACCGTCCAATACGTCGATTTTCTCAGGGCGTTCCGGAGAGACCTCCGCATGGAGAAATCGAAGATGTGCTGAACCAGGACCTCGGGCCTCATGACGAGCCGAACTCCCCCCTTCCTCAGCCGGTGGCTGAACTCCACGTCCTCCAGGATCGGAAGGAATCTCTCGTTGAAGCCGCCCTGCCGGCGGAAGAGCCCGGCGTCGATCGTCATCGCATGGGTCGCGATATAGTCGGGATTCTCCGGCCTCTTCGTCTCGGAATAGTTGATGAAGACGGACTGGAAAACGCTGAAAAAGCGCTTATCGTGGGGGATTCGGGTGTAGGTTCCGCCGACGACCGCCCCCGGCCCTGCCTCGGCGAACGCCCGGGCTGCGGCCGAAAGCGTGTCCTCTTGCAGAAGGCAATCGGCGTCGGTGAAGAAGAGGATATCCCCCTTCGCCTCCCGAGCGCCGACGTTCCTGGCCTTGGCCGCCCCGGCGTGTCTTTCCAATCGGATCAGCCTGCACGGGAAGCGCTTGATGATCTCAACCGACCGGTCCTCCGAGCCGTCGTCCACGACGATCACCTCGAACGGATCGGACCGCGACGAGAAGGCGGCTTCGAGGCACTTGCCGATGGTCGCTGAACCGTTTCGGTTGGGGATGATAACGGAGATCGTACCAGCCATC
>JACPZO010000168.1 GCA_016195465.1 Nitrospirota bacterium | reverse complement strand
GCCAGGATGATCCCGTAGGCCGAGAGCCCCGACATGGCCAGGATGTAGAGGACGCCGATGTTGAGGTTCGAGACGACGAGCGTCGCCTTCTCGGGAACGAGCGGGAACGGGTTCCACGCCGGCGGGATATAACCCCAGCCGTCGAACGCGCGCAGCCAGGGGAGGACCCCCATGATCGTCGTCGGCTCGCCCCAGGGGATCACGGCGTAGGCCATGATGACGGGAACGAGGGAAAAGAACGGCGCGATCACGAAGACGAACCGGTCCGCCTGCGCGGGGATGATGTCTTCCTTCGTGAGGAGCTTGATCCCGTCGGCCAGGGGCTGGAGAAGGCCCAGGGGCCCGACCCGGTTCGGCCCCGGCCGAAGCTGGATGTGGCCGATGACCTTGCGCTCGACGTACGTGAGGAACGCGCCCGCGATCAGGACGGCGTTCATCACGATGAACGCCGGAACGAAGGCGTGGATGACGACCCACGCGGCCGTCTGGAAAATCGGCTGGATGATCTCGGTCATGCCTTCGCCGCCCCCGCCTCGCGCGCCGCGAAGGGGCATCCTCCCTCGCTGATGTGCCGCTCGTACTCGGTTCGGAACTTCTTGACGGAAGAGACGACGCAGGAAATCGCGCCGTCGGCCAGCGGGCAACAGCTCTTGCCGGAGATGTTGTCGGCGATGTCCAGAAGGAGCGCGAGGTCCTCCGCCCGGCCGCCGCCCTCCTCGATCCGATGGAGGACGTTGTAGAGCCAGTACGTCCCTTCCCGGCACGGCGTGCACTTTCCGCACGACTCGTGCTTGAAGAAACGCATGATGTTGAGCGTCGCGCTCACGATGCAGTCGTCCTCGTCCAGGACGATCACGCCGCCCGATCCGAACATCGAACCCGCCGCCGCCACCGACTCGAAGTCGAGCGTCACGTCGAGGTCTTCCGGCCCCAGGAAGGCGGCCGAGACGCCGCCCGGAACGACGGCCTTGATCCGCTTCGCGCCGGGCACGCCGCCGCAGACGTCCTTGATGAGCGCGCGGAGCGGCGTCCCCATCGGAAGCTCGTAGACGCCCGGCCTGTTCACCCGGCCGGAGACGCAGAAGAGCTTGGGGCCGGCGGACTTCTCGGTCCCGATCGACTTGAACCACGCCGCCCCCTTCTCGACGATGAACGGGACGTTGGCGAGCGTTTCGACGTTGTTGATGACCGTCGGCTTGCCGAAGAGCCCCACGCTCGCGGGGAACGGCGGCTTGTTCCGCGGCTGTCCGCGGCGCCCCTCGATCGACTCGAGGAGGGCCGTCTCCTCTCCGCAGATGTAGGCGCCCGCCCCCCGGTGAACGACGCACTCGAAGCGCGTCCCGGAGCCCTGGATGTCCTTCCCCAGGAACCCCTTCGCGTACGCCTGGTCCACGGCCCGCGCGAGGATACGGTACGCGTCCGCATACTCGCCGCGGATGTAAATGAAGCCGTACTCGGCGCCGATCGCGTGGCCGGAGAGGATCATCGCTTCGAGAAGAAGGTGCGGGTCCCTCTCGAGGATCGGGCGGTCCTTGAATGTGCCCGGCTCCGACTCGTCGGCGTTGCAGACGAGGTAGCGCGGCGTCTTGGGATCGGCCGCGGCGAAACCCCACTTCGCTCCCGTCGGGAACCCCGCCCCGCCTCTCCCCCGAAGGCCCGAAGCCTTGACCATCTCGAGCAGGTCCGCCGGCTTCATGCCCAGCCCCTTCCCAAGGTTGGCGTACGCCCCGTTTGCAACGGCGGTCTCGATCTCCGCCATGCCCGGTATGTCGATTCTCTTAAGAAGAACAGGTTCCATAGTCATCCGTCATTCGTCAATGGTCAACGCGTCAACTTTCAACCTTCGACCTTCAACTCTTGGCCGATTGCTTTACACTTTTCAATTTCCAATTTTCAATTTCCAATTTTCAATCGTACTTCTTCAGCACTTCGTCCACCCGCTCCGGCGTCAGCCGGTCGTGGTAGTCCCAGTTCACCATCATCGCCGGACCGGTCCCGCAGCCGCCCAGGCACTCGGCCATCGTGAGCGTGAACCGTCCGTCGGCCGTCGTCCCGCCGGGCTTCAGAGAATAGCGGCGTTCGAGGTGCCCGAGCAGACTCCGCGTCCCCGCGAGATCGCAGGAGAGCGTCTGGCAGAGCCAGATCACGTGGCGGCCGGTCGGCTTTGTCTTGAAGAGCGTGTAAAAGCTCACGACCCCTTCCACGTGGGCCGGCGGAAGATCGAGGACCCGCGCCACCTGCGCCCGAACGCCTTCCGTCAGGACGCCGAACTCCTCCTGGGCCAGATGGAGGACGGGAAGGAGCGCCGCGCCCTTCGTCGGGTAGCGCGACAGGATCTTCTCGATCTCCCTCTTCGCCGTTTCGGAGAAGACAATCTCAGACACGTTCTAAGTACCCCCTAACATCGCGAAAAAACGGATTGAAAATTGGAAATTGTAAATTTCAAATTGTAAATTGCCGAAAACAATCATCCATTCCTCGCCGGCTTTCGTTGTCCGGTTCTTCGTTGCCTGTCTTCCAATTTCCAATTTCCAATTTCAAATTTCCAATTCCTTCCCCTTCTTTCCGACCCCCATCAGTCCTTAATCCCAATCGAGCGCCCCCGACTTCCACGCATACCCATACCCCACCAGAAGGATCGCCATGAAGACCGCCATCTCGACGAAGCCGAACGTCCCGAGCTTCTTCAGAAGGACCGCCCAGGGATAGATGAAGACCGTTTCGATGTCGAACAGGACGAAGAGCATCGAGACCAGATAGAACCGGACGTTGAACCGCCGCTGGGCCTGGCCGATCGGCGGGATTCCGCTCTCGTAGGGGGTGAGCTTCTCGGCAGACGGCCGCTTGGGACGGACCAGCGAGCCCACCACGAGGTTGATCACGACGAATCCGGCGGCGAGCGCCAAGAGGAGGAGTACCGGCAGGTACTGTGTTGGGAGGTGCGTTTCCGGCATCAATCTCCCCGCACGGCTCCCTGCACGGCGAAATCGCCGCCGGAAGGCGAGTCCGCCTTCCAAGCCGCCGAAAGTGTATACACTTGACCCGCGGAAGAGCTCTAACGCATTGAAACTAAAGAGTTTCGGTGAAACGATCAAAAGGCGTTCGCATCCTATCGGACGGGGCGGAGAGTGTCAAGAAAAAAGGCGCGGGAAAAGTGCGCGGGCCCGCTCCGACAATGCGGGGATTGCGGTCCCACCCGCGAGGGATGCGCTTCGTTGTTCCCGATCTCGGCCGTCCGGTGATAGGATGATGGCACGCAGCCGGAAAGGGGGTTCGTCCCAGATGGATGTTTATGAAAACAGTTTGCACGATGAGATCCTCCGGATCGTCCGAGCCGAGCACTGGAACCCTTTCCAGGTCCTCGGCCCTCATCCCTCGATCCGCGACGGAGGACCCGTCGTCTGCATCCGGGTCTTCCGGCCCGACGCGCGGGAAGCCTTCGTCATCACCGACTCCGACCCCGGCTCGCCCATCCCGATGGAGAAGAAGCACCCGGAGGGTTTCTTCGAGGCCGTCCTTCCCCGGGACGACGGCGCGCGCCCCTACCGTCTCCGCCTCGTCGACTGGCGGAACCGGGAGTCGGAGATTCAGGATCCGTACGCTTTCCCGCCGGTCCTCACCGATTTTGACCTGCACCTGATCGGCGAAGGGAAGCACTACCGGACCTACGAGAAGCTCGGCGCCCACCTCCGCGCCGTGAACGGCACGCCGGGCGTCCACTTCGCCGTCTGGGCGCCGAACGCCAGACGCGTGAGCTTGATCGGCGGCTTCAACCACTGGGACGGCCGAATCCATCAGATGCGGCTCCGCGGCACGTCCGGCATCTGGGAGATCTTCATCCCCGGCCTGCCCGAGGGATCTCTCTACAAGTTCGAGATCCGGCCGAACGGCGGCGGGCCGGTCCGCGTCAAGGCCGATCCGTACGCGTTCCTGACGGAAGTCCGCCCGAAGACAGCCTCCGTCGTCCACGACGTCTCGAAGTACCGGTGGAACGACCAGACCTGGATGGAAGAGAGGGCCAAGGCGAATCCCCTCGACCGCCCGATGTCGATCTACGAGGTCCACCTGGGATCGTGGCGGCGGGTCCCCGAGGAGGGGAACCGTCCCCTCACGTACCGCGAGCTGGCCCGGGACCTGGTCCCCTACGTGAAGGAGATGGGATACACGCACGTCGAGCTCCTTCCCGTGATGGAGCATCCCCTGGACGCCTCATGGGGTTACCAGGTGACCGGCTACTTCGCCGCGACGAGCCGCTTCGGCCCCCCCGAGGACCTCATGTTCCTCATCGACCAGTGCCATCGGAACGGGATCGGCGTGATCCTGGACTGGGTGCCGGCCCACTTCCCCGCCGACGACCACGCCCTCCGGCAGTTCGACGGGACCTGCCTCTACGAGCATGAAGACCCGCGGAAGGGATTTCACCAGGATTGGGGAACGCTCATCTTCAACTACGGGCGGAACGAGGTGAAGAACTTTCTCATCTCGAACGCCCTCTTCTGGCTCGACCGCTTCCACGCCGACGGCCTGCGCGTCGACGCCGTGGCCTCCGTCATCTATCTCGACTACTCGCGCCGGCCGGGCGAGTGGGTCCCGAACGCCTACGGGGGAAACGAGAACCTGGAGGCGATCGCCTTCATCCGGGAGTTGAACGAGGTCGTCCACCGGGAGTTTCCGGGCGCGGCCACGGTCGCCGAGGAATCGACCGCCTGGCCGGCCGTTTCTCGTCCCACGTATCTGGGAGGGCTGGGCTTTTCCCTCAAGTGGAACATGGGATGGATGCACGACATGCTCGACTTCATGTCGAAGGACCCTGTCCACCGGAAGTACCACCACGGCCAGATCACGTTCGGCCTCCTGTACGCGTTCACGGAGAACTTCATCCTGCCTCTCTCCCACGACGAGGTCGTTCACGGGAAACGCTCCCTCCTGGACAGGATGCCGGGCGACTTCTGGCAGAAGTTCGCGAATCTTCGGCTCTTCTACGGCTTCATGCACGCCTACCCGGGCAAGAAACTCATCTTCATGGGCGGGGAGTTCGGCCAGTGGTGGGAATGGGACGAAAGCTCGTCTCTCCAGTGGCACCTCCTGGAATTCGACCCGCACGAGAAACTCAGGAAGTACGTCCGGAACCTCAATGCCCTGTACCGGTCCCTGCCGGCCTTGTGGGAAGTCGATTTTCACTGGGAGGGGTTCGAGTGGATCGACTTCCACGACGCCGACCACAACGTCATCTCGTTCCTCAGGCGGGCCAGGGACCGGCGGGACTTCCTTGTAGCCGTCTGCAACTTCACGCCCGTCCCTCAGCACGGATACCGGATCGGCGTCCCCGAGCCCGGCTTCTACCGGGAGATCCTGAACAGCGATTCGGAGCACTACGGAGGAAGCAACGTGGGCAACATCGGCGGCGTCACGGCCGAGCCGACCCCATGGCAGGGCCGTCCGTTCTCTCTTTCCCTCACCCTTCCGCCCCTGGCGGCAATCTGGCTGAAGAAGACCGATTAACCACGGAGGCACAGAGAAAAGGCGGAGTTCGGGCGGAAAAGACGGAAGGAGGAAACGGGAAGGAGTGGGGGAGAGTGCGCTATTCGTCTTCCCTTTGCCTTTTTCCCCAACTTTGATCTTGCTCTGTGCCTCTGTGGCTTCTTGCGCGTCCTAGAACGAATGCTGGTCGGTGGGAAACTCGCCTGACAGGACCTCGCTTCGGTACTGCCGGAGGGCCTTGAGCGACTCCTCGCGGAGGTTCGCGTAGCGTTTGACGAACTTGGGAGAGAACTTCACGAAAAGACCGAGCAGATCGTGCAAGACCAGGACTTGTCCGTCGCAGTGCGGCCCGGCGCCGATCCCGATCGTCGGCACGGAGACGGACTGGGCCGTCCGCTTCGCCAGGCGCGCGGGAATGCCCTCCAGGACGATGGCGAAGACGCCGGCCTCCTCCAGGGCGCGCGCGTCGGCCAGCAGTTTGTCCCCCTCCGCCGGCGAGCGAGCCTGAACCTTGTACCCGCCCATCTGGTGGACGGACTGGGGCGTGAGCCCCAAGTGGCCCATCACGGGAATCCCCGCCCGCGAGATCGCGCTCACCTGGTCCAGCACCCCCGCCCCTCCCTCCAGCTTCACGGCCTGAGCGAACCCTTCCTGGACGAACCGCCCGGCGTTCCTGACGGCGTCCTCGACGCCGGCCTGATAGGAGAGAAACGGCATGTCGCCGACCACGAGGGCCTTCTTGACCGCGCGGGAGACGAGGCGGGTGTGGTAGACCATCTGGTCCATCGTGACGGGGAGCGTCGTCTCCTCGCCTTGAACGACTATCCCGAGCGAATCCCCGACGAGGACGATATCCATCCCCGCCTCGTCGGCGATCTCGGCGAACGGATAGTCGTAGGCCGTCACGACGGCGATCTTCTCGCCGTCCTTCTTCTTTTGGATGAGCGTGTGGATCGTGGTTCGCTCGGTCGCCACTAGAGTGTGCTCCTCGCCGCCCGGATCGTATTCGAAAGGAGCATAGCGATCGTCATCGGCCCCACGCCGCCGGGAACGGGCGTGATCCATCCCGCCCTCGCGCGAGCCTCTTCGAACGCCACGTCGCCGACGAGCTTCCCGTCAGGAAGGCGGTTGATCCCGACGTCGATCACGGCAGCCCCGTTTTTCACCCAGTCCCCGCGGACGATCTCGGCTCTCCCGACGGCGGCAACCAGGATGTCCGCGCGCCGGCACACGGCGGGCAAGTCCCTCGTCCGGGAGTGGCAGATCGTAACCGTGCAGTTCTCGCCGAGGAGGAGGAGAGCCATCGGCTTCCCGACGATGTTGCTCCGCCCGACGACGACGGCTTCCTGCCCCGCGAGCGGGACGCCCGCCTCCTTGAGCATCCGGAGTATCCCCAGGGGCGTGCAGGGAACGAGCGACGGGTCTCCCGACAGAAGCCGCCCCGCGTTGAACGGATGGAACCCGTCGACGTCCTTCGCCGGATCGATGGCCCGGAGGACGGCCTTCTCGTCCAGCCCCTTCGGCAGGGGAAGCTGGACGAGAATCCCGTGGATCCGCGGATCGCGGTTCAGCCGCTCGATCAGGCCAAGGAGGGCCGGTATGTCCGTCGCTCCGGGAAGATCGTGCTCCTCGGAGTGGATTCCGGCCGCCTCGCACGCCTTCCGCTTGTTCCGGACGTAGATGGCCGAGGCCGGATCGTCGCCCACGCGCACGACGGCGAGGCCCGGAACGACGCCGGTTTCCTTGAGGCGCGAAACCTCGCGCGCCGCCTCGTCGCGAACCGTCTGGCCGATCGCCTTGCCGTCAATGATCTTCGCCATTGGATCCCGATTCACCCATTCACCGATTCACCCGTATTGAGCGTCCTTGTTTCGGTGACGATCCAGTCCACCTTTACGTCGTGATCGCCCCGCGGAAGCTCAGGCACGCCCTGCATCTCGAACGCGAGGAGGACGGTCACCGGCCGCCGGGCGGCCTCCCGAAGGAGCCGGTCATAGTACCCCCCGCCGTAACCCAGACGGGAGCCGTCTTCCGTGAACGCAACCCCCGGCATCACGAGGAGATCGAGGGACGCGACGTCCGCCGGTTCCACGTCCTCCGGCGCCGGCTCGGGAATGCCGAACGGGCCGGCCGCCGACCGCGTCTCGCGGGAGATCCAGGAAAAGAGAAGACGCCGCTCGTCCCGCCGGACGACGGGAACGGCCACCTTCCGTCCCTCGCGGAAGCAGCGCTCGATGAGGAGATCCGTCTCGACTTCTCCGCGCACGGCCCTGTAGAGCCCGATCGCCCGCGCTTCCTCGAAGAGCGCCATCGCGCCCAGACGCGCGGCGATCGCCTCGCTCATGGCCCGGCGTTCGGAAAGGTCCAGCGCCTCGCGCCGGACGATCATCGCCCGGCGGATTTCTTCTTTCGATCGAGGGGGATTCATCCAGCCTCACTTGAAGGCTGGGAAGGTATCACCTGGGAGAGGTCGTGTCAACGGAGAGGGCGGCGCGGGCGAGAGAAACGGCGCCAAAGCCGGCGAATCGGGCCGGGCGGGCCGACCAGCCGCTGGATCATGTCTTACATTATAGAAATCGATTTCTATTTTGCAAGACATCTCTTCTCGCGCCTTGATACGCCGGTGTCTCGCCTTTTCGAGACATGGGTGCGGGGGAATCGCCTAGACCTTCACGCCTTCCATCTTGACGCCGACTTCGTAGCCGAGGCGCTTCGAGAGATCGAGGCCGGCGCGCTTCAAGAGGGGAACGAGCTGGCTCTGGATCCTCTCCGGCGTGATCCGGTAGGCGGGGCCGGAGATCGCGATGCCGGCCACGACCTCCTGGGAGTAGTCGCGGACCGGGACGCCGACGGAGCGCACGCCCTCTTCGTACTCCTCCTCGTCGAGGGCGTACCCGTTCTCGTAGATGGCGTCCAGCCTTCGGAAAAGCTCCTCGCGGGTCGCCACGGTGTGGGTCGTGTAGGCCACGAGCTTGCTCCGGCCGAACAGGTGCATCAACTCCTCGCGGGGCATGAACGCAAGCTGGGCTTTCCCGAGGGCCGTGCAACAGGCCGGGATGATGGCCCCCAGGCGGGAGGCCGACCGAACGGCCTGCCGCGTCTCCACGACCCCCAGATAGACGGCGTTCGTTCCCTTCAGGATGCCGAGGTACGCCGTCTCGTTCACGTCCTCGACGATCTTTTCGAGGACCGGACGGGCTTGGCGGACCGTGTTGGTCGAGTGGATGAAGGTCTGGCCCAGCTCGAACGTCTTGAGTCCGAGCCGATAATTTCCCGTCGTCTTGTTCTGCTCGATGTATCCTCTCAGCTCGAGCGTCGCGAGGATCCGAAAGACGTTGTTCTTGGGGAGGCCAAGCCGGCGGGAAATCTCGGTGACGCCCAGCTCGACCTCCTGGGGCGAGAAAGCTCCCAGGATGTCAAGGGCGTGGGCGATCGATTGGATGAGGTATTCCCCCTTTTCTCTTTTCATCAGGCGACAATTTAGAACAGCGTTTGAGGGGTGTCAAGGCGTTTTCCGCCCCCGCGCCCCTTGAAGCCGGCGGAGAAAGAAGATAGATTTACATAAGCTTCGGGACGGGGAATTCTGTGACGAAACAATCCGAGCCGGCAACCTGGTACCGCCTCCGCCTGGCGGGGGTGTCCAGAATCGCCGAGGTTCTTTCAACCATTCACCAGAGGGCCGATCTGGACGCCGTGCCCGTCTCGATCCTCATCGGGCCCGGCTCGCCCTCGGCCGACGGACCCGTCAAGGTCGTCGAGTTTCTCCTTTCCTCCGACCGCCCGCCGGCCGAAGTCCTGTCCCTCTACGCCGCCCTCCGGGGACGGCCCGAGGCGCGCTGGATCAGCGAGTCCGTGGCGGACCTGATCGCCCGGATCCACCTCGCCCATGAATACGGGATCCAGGAGCCGGCCTCCTGCAAGGGGACGCTCGCGGCCGGAGAGGGAAAGCCGGAGATCTACGAGTTGGTCTACCGGGACGTCAACCAGACGCGGTACACGTACCGCGTCACGACGCAAGGGGCCCTCCTGAACCACTCGAAGATGCTGTCCGAAACTTTTCGCCGAATCTCGTATCTTTAGCAGGAAGCTGAAAAAACCCCTCTCCCCTCGGGAGAGGGCGGGGGTGAGGGCGATCTTGCTTTCATAAACATTTGTTTTTACTATCCCCCTCATCCTGACCTTCTCCCGGGGGGAGAAGGGAAAAGACTTATTCAACACCCTGTTAGGCGATTGCCGCATTTTGGCAGTGCAAGGAACGTGAGATGTGCGCGATTTCCCGGGGTGAGACCATTGACAGGAGCCCGTTCGAGCGGTAAATTCGATTAAAACCCGAGGCAAGTCCCAATTCGGTCAGGATGAAACATGGCCCACGACAGCAGGAAAATCGCTTCGTATTTCATCTCTTCCGGCGGCCTTTTGGCCACGCGGCCGGTCGTCGTCCATTTCCGCAACGGACGGGTCGAGAAGGGATACGTGCGCGGGTTCTCCCTGGAAGCGCCGCTCTTCGAGTTCATGCCGATCGAGCAGCTCATCGACGAGGCGTTCGCGGAGTGGACGCCCGTCCGTCCCGGCGACCTCAAAGCGATCTTCTTCGTCCGCAATCTGGAGGGAAACTCGGACCGGCAAGACCGGATGGACGCCGCCAGGGAAGGACTGGGGACGAAGGTGTCCGTCACCTTCCGCGACGACGAAACGGTCGTCGGCTACATCCCGGTCCCTTGGAACCCGACGGCCGACGGCGCGTTCTACCTCTTTCCGGCCGACCCCAATTCGAACAACGCCGTGATCTCCGTCTATCCGGCCTCCGTCAAGAAGGTCGAGCCCCTTTCGACCTGACCGGACCCCCCCCGACGCCCGAATCGTGTTCCGGATAATCCTGGTTCCCACCGACTTCTCCTCCTGCTCGCGGCGGGCGTACGACACGGCCGCCGAGCTGGCCGTCCGGTTCGACGGGAAGATCGTCCTCATGACGGTTGTCGACCAGCGGATTCTCGATTCCGCCGGAAGGCTCGGCCTGGGACCGAAGCGGACGGTCGAGGCGGCGGCGCTCAAGGAGACGAAGCGGCTGTTCACGCGGTTCGTCAAGACGCTGCGCAACCGCGGGAGGATCCGCGAGGAGGCGATCGTCTTCGGCGCGCCAGACGCGGAGATCGCGAAGAAGGCGCGGGAAATCCGAGCCGACCTGATCGTCATGGGAAGCCACGGGAAAACCGGGCCGATCGACTACGTCCTCTTCGGAAGCACGGCGGAGAAGATCGTCCGCATGACCCCGTGCCCTGTCCTGACCGTCCCGCTGTGAAGAACCGCCTCCCCGCCTCGCCCGCCCACGAGCACAAAGCCCAGGCGAAGAAGAGCATCGGCTGCATGGTCGTCACCTGCTCCGACACCCGCACGGAGGAAAGCGACGCCAGTGGTCGGGCCATCCGGGAGCTTCTGGACCGCGAAGGCCACGCTGTCCGCCTCTACCGAATCGTCAAGGATGACCCCGAGCCGATCCGCCGGGCAATCGAGGAAGGGATCGCGGCGCCAGCCGTCGAAGCCATTCTCATCAACGGCGGGACGGGTCTCGCCAAGCGGGACGTAGCGTTCGAGACGGTCGATGGATTGCTGGAGAAGCGGCTCCCCGGCTTCGGCGAGTTGTTCCGGTTTCTGTCGTATCGGGAGATTGGGTCGGCGGCGATCCTCTCGCGTGCGACGGCCGGCGCCTGCAAGGGGCGGCTGATCGTCTCGATGCCGGGATCCGAGAACGCCGTCCGGCTGGCGATGGAGCGCCTCATCCTTCCCGAACTCACCCACATCGTAAGCCAGATCCAGAAGTAGGTCGATGGGTCG
>JACPZO010000167.1 GCA_016195465.1 Nitrospirota bacterium | reverse complement strand
GAGCACGGGACGCCCTTCCTCAAGGGAGAGCGGCGGGACGTGACGATCCTCTTCTCCGATATCCGCGGCTTCACGCGGATGTCGGAGCGGATGCAGCCCGAAGAGGTCGTCCTGCTGTTGAACGAATACTTCTCGCTCATGATCGACATCGTCTTCAAGTACGACGGGATGCTCGACAAGTTCATCGGGGACTGCGTGATGGCCGTCTTCGGCGCGCCGGAAGGGCACCCGGACGACGCCATCCGGGCCGTCCGGACGGCCCTGGAGATGAGGGACGCGGTCCGCCGGTTCAACGACCGCCGGGCCCAGGAAGGGAAGGAGATGATCCAGGCCGGGATCGGGATCAACTCCGGCCAGGCCGTGGCGGGGAGCATCGGCTCCCAGGAGCGGATGGAGTACACGGTCATCGGCGACAACGTCAACCTGGCGAGCCGCCTCACGTCGAGCGCCACGAGCGGGCAGATCCTGATCAGCGAGCAGACGTACAGGAAGGTCGGGAATTACGTTCGGGCGGCGAAGCTCCCCTCGATCCAGGTCAAGGGGAAGGAAGCGCCCGTGGACATCTACGAAATCGAGGACCTCGCGGCGGCCGAGACCGTCGCGATGCCTGGAGGAGGTCAGCGACAATGATGCGTTGGATGGGCGTGATCGCCGTATCGGCCGGACTGGTCTTTTTCCAGGGATGCGGGAAAAAAGAGGAAGACAAGAAAATCACGATCGAGTTCAACGTGAAGAAGGAGGAGCCCCAGGCGCCCGAGAAGGCGGAGGAAAAAAAGGTTGCTTCCGCACCCGCCCCGACCGTGTCTCCGGGGCCGGCTCCCCTGCCTCCTCCCGCCGTCCAGCCGCCTGCCGCGCCGCCGCCAAAGACCGAAGCGAGAGAGATACCGCCGCCTCCGGCCGCTCCGCCCAAGGCCGAGCCGAGGCCCGAAAAGAAGAAAGAGGAAGGGCGCATTGCGGCCATCGAGCCGAAGGCCCCGCCCCATCCGCCCAGGCCCATGCCCGTCAACCTTCCGGACGATTTTCTCAACAAGGAAGTCTACGTCCGGACGACCCTCCACGCCTTGAAGAACAAGCTTTTCTGGCAGAACTTCCTGTCGGGTTCGCCGATCGTCCCGGGAACGCCGGCCACGATCACGGTTGTGAAGGGAGGCGGGGCAGTCGTCACGATCAACGGCGTGCCGCACAAGTTCGTCTACTCGGGGCACAAGGCGGAGCCCCGGCCGGCTGTGATGCTCTCGAAGTTCTTCTCGCCCGCCGACCCGGCGAAGGTCCTCCCGCCCGAGGATCTCCGCGCCGCGAGGGAGCCCGAGGCCAAACCCGGCATGTCGAAGGCGGCTGTCCTCGCCCTGTACGGCGTCCCGTACGCCGTGGGCGCGAACGAGAACCCCACGGGGATGCTGACCCTCGATGAGATCAGGAAGGAAGATCAATGGGTCTACCTCGTGACGAAGAAGGAGAAGCTCGCCGTCGTCTTCGGCAACGGCAGGGTCTCCCAGGTCCAGAAGGGGGCCCCCAAGGGACGAGTCGAAGCGCCGTGAAGACCGGCCGTATATCCGTTCCTCTTCTCCTTCTCGCCCTCGCCTCCTTCCCCGCCTGCGGAGAGAAGAAGGAAGAGGACAAGAAGATCACGATCCAGTTCAACGTCGCCAAGGAGAAGGAGGAGAAGAAGAGCGAGACAGCCCCGGGGGCGCCGCAGAAGCCGCCCGCTCCCGCGGAACGCAAGATTTCACCCCGGCAAGAGGACCCCGCCCGCTTGGCGGCGCGTCCCCCGGAACCGTCCGCCGTCAGGCCAACCGCCCGGGCGCCCATGCCGCCTGAAGCCGAAGAGAAAATCGAGGCCGCGAGGAGCGCTCTCGATCGACGGCAAGCGGCCGAGGCGATCCGGCTCCTGAACGAAGCCAAGCGGCTGGCCCCCGATCATCCCCGTCTTTACCCGATGCTGGCCCGCGCCCACCAGATGAACCGGGACAGGGAAGCGGCGAAGGACGCCATCCACGAAGGCCTCTCTCGCAACCCGGACAACGCGGTCCTGCTGTACCTCCGCGGATTCGTGCGCCACCGCGAGGGGAGCGTCGACCTCGCGAAACAGGACCTCCGGCGGGCGCTGGAGATCGACCCGAACCTCCCCATGGCCCAGCGCGCCCGCCAGGCGCTCCAGGACATGGAGGAAGGCAAGCCTGCCCGCCGTCCGGCCGCCCGCCGGGCGGGCCCCGGGGGAGGCCCTCCTGGAGTTGACGACTTCTGAGCCCGCGGGTAAGATGGGTCTTGCCCTTTCCGGGCGTTCGGCCCGGTCTTCCACGGAGACGCCGCAATGCCTCAGTCCGCGAATATCCTTGTCATCGAGGATGAGGAACCGATGCGGGTTCTTCTCGCCGCAGAGCTCGCCGATGAGGGGTACGACGTCGTAACGGCCGCCAGCGGCGAGGAGGGGCTTGCCCTGTTCGACGCGAAGCGCCCCGACCTCGTCATCCTGGACATCAAGATGGCGGGGATCGGAGGCATGAAGACGCTCGAGCTCGTGCGCGAGCGGACGCTGGACGTCCCGGTCCTTCTCTTCACGGCCTATCCGGAGTACAAGCAGGACTTCAACGCCTGGGCGTCCGACGACTACGTCGTGAAGTCCTCGGACATGGGCCCGCTCAAGGAGAAGATCCGCTTCCATCTGAGCGCCCGGAGGAATCGTTGACCGACCCGTCCGGGGGAAGCGCCGACCTCGCCGACGCTCGCTTCGGCGACCTCTGGCGGACGATCGAGGACCTTAAGCGCCAGGTCCGCGAGCGGGATGAGCTTCTCGGCGAATACCGCCGGGCGCTCGATCGCCACTTGGGAACGCCCGTCTCCTACAAGATCGTCACGGCCAAGGAGAAGGTGGACCGTTCCATCGCCATCCTGAACACGCTCTATCACGTGAACGGCGGTTACACCTCGGCCCTGTCCGGGCCGTACCGGGCGCTCTGGCTCCGGGACACCCTCTACTGCGCGATCGCCCGCGAGTACGTGGGCGACTTCGAGAGCATCAAAAAGACGTACGGCCTGACCTTCGACATCTTTCACAAGTCCGGCGACAAGATCTCGAGCTGCATCGACGATCCGCCGACGGCCAAGACCGACTTTCTCCACGCGCGCTACAATCCCCACACCCTCCAGGAGTTTCCCGAGGAGTGGGGCCACAACCAACTCGACATCTTCGGCCTCTTCCTCTACAAGGTGGGGGACCTGCGGCAGAAGGGGATCGTCGTCTACCGCGACTACAAGGACCTGAAGCTGGCCCAGGACCTCGTCTGGTACCTCTTCTCCCTGGACTGGGACAAGGCACCCGACTTCGGCGTCTGGGAGGAAGGCCCGGAGGTCCATGCATCGAGCGTCGGGGCCGTCCTGGCCGGGCTCCGCGCGGCGCGGGAGCACATCCCCGAGATCCGCGTCCCCAGCCGCTTCCTCGCCGCGGGGCGCGAGGCCCTGGGCCGCCTGCTCCCGCGGGAAAGCCAGTCGCGGCCGTACGACCTGGCCCAGCTCTCCCTTCTCTGGCCGTTCCGCGTCGTCTCGCCCGAGCAGAGGGGGCAGATCCTCTCGAACATCGAGACGCACCTCGTCCGCGAACGGGGGGTCATCCGCTATCCGGGGGACCGCTACTTCAGCGCCGATCCGAACCGGCCCGAGGGAAACGAAGCGGCCTGGCCGATGGGCTTCTCGTGGCTCTCGATCGTGTACACCAAGATCGCCGAGGAGGACCTCGCCGCGGGCCGCCGTTCCGACGTCATCGCGTCATTCAAGAAAGCCCATCACTACATCAAGAGGACGGAGGCGGCCATGACGGACGGAGGGGCGATCCCCGAACTCTACGTGGGCGACAAACCGAATCCGAACACGCCGCTCACTTGGGCGCAGGCGATGTACATTGTGGCCGTCCAATCGCTTGAAAACCTCAAGCTTTCCCTGGATCGTGTCGAAATGGGAAGTGTGGCCGCGGAGATGGAGAGGGAGGGGGCGGGCTAAAGACGATATTGAAAATTGTAAATTTCAAATTGAAAATTTTCAATTTTCAATGACCTGGAGCCTACGTTCGGAGCGCCAGATCGACGAGGAGGAGGACGAAGATCCCGAGGGCGAGATTGACGCGGACGAGCGTCGTGAGACGCTTCAGATGGACCGGGATCTCGGCGTACCGCGGGCTCCCCGGCCGCTCCCGGCGGGCGAGATCGGACGCGGCGGCGTAGTGGCGGAAGACGATCCGGAGGAAGACGAGAACCATTGCGAGGGCGGCGGCGAACTTCGCCGTCATGAGGATTCCGTACCGGCTCCCGGCGAGGCTTGGCGACACGCCGAACCGGGCGAAATAGAAGTACGCGCCCGTCGCCGCGAGGACCGCGATGCTCGACCCGACCAGGACGAAGAACCGGCGAAGGACCGGAACGATAAGCGGGATCCGCTCCTCGATCGGGCGGGTGACGAGGACCGGGTGCAAGGCCAGGACGGCGAAGGCCATTCCCCCAAGCCACGTTACGGCAGCCAGAACATGAAGAACGTGGAGCAGGGCATCGATCGTCACCATGCGGAATCTCCAGGGTCAAGGACGTCCGTGATCATATCCGGCGGGGGGACGCCCCGTCCAGCGGTTGCTGAGTCGGGAGAGGGGAACCCATGTCGGGAGAGATAGGCGGTCTCGTCGTCGTCGTGATCCTGGCCGGCTCGGTCGCGGCCTTCGTCGTCGGCACGATCATCGGCCGGAAAAAGGGCGCGACCGAAGTCGCGCAGTCCTACACCCATGACCTGAAAAAGGTCGAGGCCCGGCTGGCCTCCGAAGGTTCTTTCCGGAAGGCGCTCCAGAACGAGATCGACTGGCTCAAGAAGGAGAACGAGCGGTACATCCACCTGTTCGTCACGTTTCCCGAAGCCGTCAAGCGCCTCAACTCCACCCAGTCGGTAGACGAAGTCTCCTCGGCCATCGTCCGCCTGGCGAAGATGCTCATCGACGCGGACGAGATCAGCCTCTTTTTCCACCGGGAAGCCGAAAACGAGCTCCGCATCTCCCTGGCCTTCGGGATCAAGCGCGAGCAGGCCGAGGGGCTCCGCGTGCCGTTCGGCGAGGGGATGATCGGGACGGTGGCCGAGACCCGCTTCCTCCT
This sequence comes from Nitrospirota bacterium, assembly GCA_016195465.1. Lineage (GTDB taxonomy): Bacteria > Nitrospirota > RBG-16-64-22 > RBG-16-64-22 > RBG-16-64-22 > RBG-16-64-22. Next base: position 1,160 of record JACPZO010000167.1, on the reverse strand, counting down.
CTCCGAGAGCGAGTACCGGACCAACCCCGAATACGTCGAAAAGAGGGCCCGCGCGCGGGAGACTCGGATCGTGTCCACCTACGCCGCCCCGATCGTCTGCAAGGAAAAGCTCTACGGCGTCCTCAACATCGGGAACATCAAGAACCGCACGGGAAACGAGCGGAAATTCCTCGCCATGATCGCCGACCTGGCCGCCGTCTCGCTGGAGAACGCCCTCACGCTCTCGGGAACGAGGACGGAGGCGACGACCGATCCCCTCACGAGCCTTTACAACCGGCGTTACTTCCAGGAGCGCCTCGTCGAGGAGGTCCAGCGCTCCCGGACGTACAACGTCCCTCTTTCCGTCTTCATGATGGACATCGACAACTTCAAGCACTACAACGACAACAACGGTCACCCGGAGGGCGACAGGCTCCTCAAGGCGGTCTCCAAGCTCATCCGGGACAACACGCGCAAGACCTCCATCGTCGCCCGCTACGGCGGCGAGGAGTTCATCGTCCTTCTTCCCGACACGCCCAAGGAAGGCGCCATGGCCTACGCGGAGAAGATGCGATCACTCATCTCCGGCGCCGACCTGCCGAACGGAGAAAAACAGCCGCTCAGGTGCATCTCGGTCTCCGGGGGCGTCGCCACGTTCCCCTTCGACGGGGACTCGGGCGACGAGATCGTCCGCCGCGCCGACGAGGGCCTCTACCAGAGCAAGGATCGGGGGAGGAACCGCGTCACCCCCTACGAGCCGCCCGCCTTCCACAAGATGACCCTTCCGGGCGACTGACTTGACGCGCGAGAAGTTCGAGCGCCTCGTCGCGGAGGCCCTGGACGCGCTTCCGCTCAAGTTCCGCGAGAAAATGGCCAACATCGCCGTCACCGTCGAGAGCTGGCCCTCCCACGAGGACCTGGAATCGGTCGGCCTCGACCCGGAGGAAGACGCCCTCTACGGCCTCTACCACGGCGTCCCCCTTCCCGAGCGGGAATTCAACTACGGTAACGCGCTCCCCGACCGGATCGTCCTGTACCAGGACGTGATCGAGGAGGACGCGGAAAACGAGGAGGATGCCAAGGCGATCGCCCAGGAGACCGTCGTCCACGAAGTCGGCCACTACTTCGGCCTCTCGGACGAGGAGATGGAGGAATGGGAAGCGGGAGGGTGGAGGGAGTAG
>JACPZO010000021.1 GCA_016195465.1 Nitrospirota bacterium | reverse complement strand
GTCGGGCTGATCAAATAGCGAGATGACGACCGGGAGTCCGTCGGCCCAAGCGCTCGCCGAAGAGATCGCCGAGTACGAGCATCGCCGCCTTCTCTCGGGGACGGCCGCGAGGATCGTGTTCGGCGTTTGCATGGCGTTCTCCGCCTTCCAGATCTACAACGCCGCGTTCAGCCCCCTTTCAAGCCTCACCCTGCGGTCGGTGCACGTCGGCTTCCTGCTGACGCTCGCCTTCATCCTGTATTCCGTCCGCCGCGGATCGAAGAGCACCCGCGTTCCGTGGATCGACTGGGGGCTGGCCGCGTCCGCGTTCGCCCTCGCCCTGTACCATTGGGTGTTCGAGGCGGAGATCATCCAGCGTTCCGGCGATCCCTCCGCGGCGGACCTGGCGGTGGGCGCGATCGTCGTCGTGATGGTCTTCGAGGCGACGCGGCGCGTGATGGGCGCCGCGCTCCCGATCATCTGCGCGGCCTTCCTGGCCTACGGCCTCTTCGGCCAGTACCTGCCCGGAGGGCTGGCGACCCGCGGCTACGGCTTCGATCAGGTCGTCAATCAGCTTTATCTCGGCACGGAAGGGATCTACGGCACGCCGACGCTCGTCTCGGCGACGTACATCTTCCTCTTCATCCTCTTCGGCAGTCTGCTGGAGCAGGCCGGGATGATTCAGCTCTTCAACGACGTCTCCCTCGGCGTGGTGGGGCATCACCGGGGCGGGCCGGGCAAGGTGTCGGTCATCTCCTCCGCGCTGATGGGCACGATCAGCGGGTCCGGGGTGGCCAACGTCGTGATGGGCGGGCATTTCACCATCAACCTGATGAAGCGATTCGGCTACAGTGCGGAGTTCGCCGGCGCGGTGGAGGCCACGTCCAGCATGGGCGGGCAGATCATGCCGCCGGTGATGGGGGCCGTGGCCTTCATCATGGCGGAGACGATCGACGTTCCCTACTTGGAAGTCGCCAAGGCCGCGTCGATCCCGGCCGTGCTCTACTTCGCGGCGGCGTACTGGATCGTTCACCTCGAGGCCGGCCGGGCCGGGCTCTTCGGCCTGAGCCGCGACGAGTGCCCGAGCGCGCTCGGCGCGGTCCGGGAGCAGTGGCCGCTCCTGCTCCCCCTGGCGGCCCTGATCTACCTGCTGATGACGGGCTTCACGCCGCTCTTCGCCAGCCTGGCCGGCCTCGCGCTGACGACGGTGATCATCCTGGGACGGCCGCTCGCGGAGCGGATCGGCGTCCAGGGTCTGCGCGTCGTCTTCTGGGTCGGGCTCGGTCTGATCGCGTCGGCGTTCTTTTCCGCCGGCATCCAGATCGTTCTGGGCCTGATCGCCGCCCTCGTGATCGGCAACCTCTTCGCCCGTGGAGGGCGCGACACGCTCCGCCTCATGCTGAGCGGGCTCGCGGAGGGGGCGACGGGGGCGGTCAGCGTCGGCCTGGCCTGCGCGATCGTCGGCGTGATCGTGGCGATCCTGACGCTGACGGGCCTGGCGAGCGGCATCGCCTCGACGATCGTCGCGCTGTCCGGAAACAACCTCTTCTTCGGCCTCGTGCTGACGATGATCACGAGCCTCGTCCTGGGGATGGGCGTGCCCACGATCCCGAACTACATCATCACGAGCTCCGTGGCGGCTCCGGCGCTTCTCCAGATGGGCGTTCCGCTTCTCGTCTCGCACATGTTCGTCTTCTACTTCGGCATCATGGCCGACCTCACGCCGCCCGTGGCGCTGGCCGCGTTCGCCGCCGCCGCCATCGCGAAGACCTCCCCAATGCGGGTCGGCGCGCGCAGTCTCCAGATCGCCGTCGCTGGGTTCGTCGTTCCATTCATCGCGGTCTACTCTCCGGCCTTGATGCTTCAGGGCGGGAGCGTCTTCGAGACGATCTACATCACGTTCAAGGCGCTCGTAGCGGTCGGTTTGTGGGGAGCGGCCACGGTCGGATACCTGTGGCGCTCCCTCGCATGGCCGGAGCGGATCCTTGCGGGAGCGTCGGCGTTTCTCCTGGTGGCGGCGCTTCCGGTTACGGACGAGATCGGGTTCGCGCTCGCGGGTCTGTTTCTGGCCGCCCATTGGCGCCGGTCGCGGCGTTGAGCCGGTTCTGTCTCGGCATCGCCTTCTCGGCGATCCAGGCCGTATTCCCGGCGGAGACGCTGACGCTCTCGTGGACGCATTCGGTGGAGAAAATCCGCTGGGAGGAGGACTACCGGATCGAGGAGGGGCGGCTCGTCCTCGTCGAGGCCAGGATCAAGGGGATGGGGGCGGGCATGGAGCCGACGCCGGACGCCGTCTTGCGGGACGGCTGGTGGCGCTTCCGGCCGGATCGGGACCCCGCGCGGAAGATCTCGCTGGCCCGGTCGGTTGACGCGGGCGATTACACGCTCTGCTCGAACGGGCGCTGTGCGACGCTCGCCGAGCTGGTGGGGCCGCCGCCCGACGGCGGAGCTTTCATCGATCTGTTTCCGTGTCCGGGGAATGGGTCGATTCGGTTGATGGGTCGGGAATTCCCTATCGACTCCTTGACGCATTAATCTGTTGACTCCAGCCCGGCATTTTTGGCATTTGTTGAACTGGAATTTCACTCCGGCTCCGGCCCGGCTCGTTGGGCGGGCCGGGCCGGGTGACCATCTCCCCCCAGCGAGAGGACAATCGATGAAGCTGCCACTACAGATCACGGTCCGGAACATGTCCCTTTCTTCGGCAGCGGAAGAGAATATCCGCGAAAAGGCCGCCAAGCTGGACGGCTTCTGCGAGAGCATCATGAGCTGCCGCGTCGTCGTGGAGGCTCCCCACAAGCGGCACCACAAGGGCGTGCTCTACAACGTCCGGATCGACATGACCGTGCCCGGTTCGGAGCTGGTCGTCAAGCGCGAGCCCCACGAGGATCTGTACGTGGCGATCCGCGACGCCTTCGACGCGGCGCGGCGCCAGCTCGAAGAGCACGTCCGGCGCCAGCGCGAGGCGCCCAAGACGGAGACCGCGCGCGAGGCGCCCGCCTACGCCCGCGTCGCGCGCCTCCTCTCCGCGCAGGACCACGGTTTCCTCGAGACGCCCGACGGCCGCGAGGTCTACTTTCACCGGAACAGCGTGTTGAACGGCGGTTTCGACCGCCTGAAGGTCGGGGTCGAGGTGCGCTTTACCGAGGAGCTGGGGGAGAAGGGACCGCAGGCGAGCACCGTCGTCTTGCGGTAGATCCTTCGGCACCCCGTGGGCACTCTTCGCTCGCGTCAGGCTGTCGAGATCGACGGCTCCCGCGGCGAAGGGGGCGGGCAGGTCCTTCGAAGCGCCTTGGCCCTGTCGTCGATCACCGGACGGCCGTTTCGCATTCTCAATATCCGCGCCGGGCGCCCTAAGCCGGGCCTCGCGGCCCAGCACCTGAAATCGGTCGAAGCCGCCGCGCGCGTGAGCGGCGCCCGGGCGGAGGGGGCGAGCCTGGGTTCGTCGGCGCTCCTCTTCGAGCCGCGCGGGATCATTCCCGGAGAGTACCGGTTCGACATCGGCACGGCCGGTTCCGTCTCGCTGGTTCTCCAGACGATATTCCTTCCTCTTTCATTCGCGTCCGCCCCCTCGCGCGTAACGATCACGGGGGGGACGCACGTGTCCTGGAGCCCCTGCTTCGATTACCTGGACCGCCACTGGATTTCCTTTCTCCACGACGCGGGCTTCGATGCCGACCTTGCGCTGAGCGAGGCCGGTTTCTATCCGCGAGGCGGAGGATGCGTCGAAGCTCGGATCCGCCCCGTCTCAAGGCTGGCCCCCCTCCGGCTCGTCGCGCGCGGCGGACTTCGCCGCCTCACGGGGGTCTCGGCCGTCGCCGGTCTTCCCCTGAGCATCGCCGAGCGGCAGAGGGACCAGGCCTTGCGACGCCTGGCCGCCGGAATTCCAGGAACGGAGATCGCAACCGTCGATCTCCCCGCGCGGTCCAGGGGGACGATGTTTCTCCTCCTCGCGGAGTTCGAGGTCGGTCGCGCGTGCTTTTCCGCCCTGGGGGAGCGCGGGAAGCCCGCCGAGCGCGTGGCGGACGAGGCCGTGGACGCGTTCGAAGCGTTCCTCGCGACGGACGGCGCCGTCGATCACTTCATCGCCGACCAGCTCGTCCTTCCGCTCGTCTTTGCCTCGGGCGTCTCGGAGATCCGGACATCCCGCGTGACACAGCACCTGATGACGAACGCGGACGTGGTCGGGGAGTTTCTCCCCGCCCTGATCCGGATCGACGGCGCGGTCGGCGGGCCGGGCTTGGTCGAGATCCGGGGGATCGGGCCGCCGGACCGGCGTGCGATGCGATGAAGGTCCGCGACCTTCACCCATGGACCCTCACGCCGCGCCAGGCGATCGCTCTCCAGGAGAAGCTCGCCCGCAAGGTCGTCCATCGCGGCGGGCCGCGCAAGGTCCGTTTCGTGGCCGGCGTCGACGTCTCGACCTCGCGGTTCTCCAGGACGGCGTGGGGCGGCGTGGTCGTGCTGAGTTTTCCCGGCCTTTCCGTCGTGGAGACGCGTGGCGGCGCGGCCGAAGCGCGCTTTCCGTACATCCCGGGTCTTCTCGCGTTCCGCGAGGTCCCCCTTCTGCTCGATCTTTTCGCTCGTCTCCGCCACGCTCCGGACCTCCTGTTCGTGGACGGCCAGGGGGCCGCCCATCCGCGCGGATTCGGCATCGCGTGTCACCTGGGTCTTCTGCTGGACATCCCGACGATCGGCTGCGCGAAGAGCAGGCTCTACGGTACTCATGCCGATCCCGGCTTCCTTCGAGGGCGTAGCGCTCCGTTGTTCGACGGGAAAGGGAAGATCATCGGTCGCGTCGTCCGGACGAAGGACGGAACGCGCCCCGTTTACGTCTCGGTCGGCCACAAGATCGGCTTGGCCGCAGCCGTCCGATGGACACTGGCCTGTTCCGGGGGGTATCGGATTCCGGAGCCGACGCGCCAAGCGCACCTGTTCGTGACGCGGCTCAGGCGGGAGAGCGGGAATCGGGGAAGGGGTGAAGAGGAGAAACGGGGAATCGGGGAATCGGAGACAGTGAATCGGTGAATCGGTGAATCGTGGAGCGTCCATTCCTCTCGTTCCTTCCGGCAACAATTCCTTGACAGAGAGGATATTTGGAATAGAATCGCCGCAAATTCGGCCTGCGGTCCCGTGCCGGGTAAGGTTTGACGGGACCGCATTTCCGTCGGCACTGGAAAGGACGCAGGGGGGGTGGATGATTCGGGAGGACCTGAAATACTCGTCGGAGCATGAATGGGTTCGAGTGGAGAAGAATGAAGCCACGGTTGGGATCACGCATTACGCTCAGGACAAGCTGGGAGACGTCGTGTACGTGAGTCTTCCGTCGGTCGGGTCCGCGGCCAAGGCGGGACAGTCGTTCGCCGAGGTGGAATCGACGAAGGCGACCTCGCCCATTTACGCCCCTCTCTCCGGAAAGGTCGTCCGGGTCAACGAGTCGCTGAAGGACAAGCCGGAGTTGATCAACGAGGAGCCGTACGGCCGGGGGTGGATCGCCGTGATCCAGATGGAGAGCCCGGCCGAGACGGACGCTCTGCTGGACGCGGCGGGGTACGAGCGCTTTCTCAAGTCGCACTGATCGGGGGATGGCGTGAGCGAAATCGTCGATCTTCGAGGACGGGAGATCCTGGATTCGCGGGGCAATCCCACGGTCGAGGTCGAGGTCTACCTCGCGGACGGGACGATGGCCCGGGCGTCGGTCCCTTCGGGAGCTTCGACCGGCGAGCGGGAGGCGATCGAGCTCCGGGACGGCGACAAGAAAAGGTATCTGGGGAAGGGCGTGACCCGGGCCGTCCGGAACGTGGAGCGGGAGATCAGGCAGGCGGTCCGTGGCCATGACGCCGGCGACCAGGTCCTGATCGATCAGGTCCTCGTCGATCTCGACGGGACGGCGACGAAGAAGAGGCTCGGGGCGAACGCCCTCCTCGGCGTCTCCCTGGCCGTCGCGCGGGCGGCGGCTTTCTCGTCGGGCGTTCCCCTCTACCGGCACCTGGGCGGCGTCGGCGGGCGGACGATGCCCGTGCCGATGATGAACATCATCAACGGCGGCGCGCACGCCGACAACAACCTGGACCTGCAGGAGTTCATGATTGTCCCGGCGGGGGCGTCCGCCTTCGCCGATGCGCTCCGGATGGGCGCGGAGGTCTTTCACCAGCTGAAGGGAATTCTCAAGAAGAACGGCCACAGCACTTCTGTCGGGGACGAAGGGGGATTCGCGCCCAATCTGAAGTCGAACGAGGAGGCCGTCCGCGTGATCATGGAGGCGATCTCCGCCGCCGGCTACCGGCCGGGACGCGACGTGGCGATCGCACTCGACGCGGCTTCGTCCGAGTTCTACCGCGACGGCGCTTACCGCCTCAAGGCCGAGAAGCCGCCCCGTCGAAGCGCCGACCAGATGGTCGCGTACTACGAGGCCCTCTGCGCGCGGTATCCGATCGTCTCGATCGAGGACGGCTTGGCCGAGAACGACTGGAAGGGATGGAAGCGGCTCACGGAGCGCCTGGGAGACCGGGTCCAGCTCGTGGGGGACGACATCTTCGTGACCAACCCCGCGATCCTCGCCAAGGGGATCCAGGAGGGGATCGGAAACGCCGTGCTCGTCAAGGTGAACCAGATCGGGACGCTCTCGGAGACGCTTACGTGCATCGAGACGGCGAAACGGGCCGGCTACGGCACGATCATCTCGCACCGCTCCGGAGAGACGGAGGACACGTTCATCGCCGACCTCGCCGTCGGGACGAACGCCGGGCAGATCAAGACCGGCTCTCTGTCGCGGACGGACAGGGTGGCCAAGTACAACCGGCTCCTTAGAATCGAGGACGAGCTGGGGCCGGCCGCGGTCTATCCCGGACGGCGGGCCGTGGCCCGCGTGGTGGAGGGCTCGTCGAGCTGACATTGAATATCGTCGACCTCGAGCATCCGACGGTTGCGAACCGCCCCGTCGAGGAAGAGGCGCAGAAGAAAAAGCGGCGCCGGGTCTTCCTCGGGATGGCGGGGTTTCTGCTGGGAATTTACCTTTTCTTTTCGTTCCTCTTTTCCGATATGGGATTGGTGAACTACCTCCGGCTGGGTCAGACGGCCCGGAACCTCGAGGCGGAGATCGCCGCGCTGAAGAAGGAGAACGACCGGTTGAGAGACGAGGTCGAGGACCTCAAGACCGACCCGCAGACGATCGAGCGCCTGGCTCGCGAGCGCCTCGGCATGGCCCGCGAGGGAGACACCGTCTTCCAGTTCGAGAAGAACCCGCCGTCCCGCTGACGTGATCCATGCCTGACCAACGTCTGCACGTCGCGCTTGTCTGGCACATGCACCAGCCTCTCTACCGCGACCCGTCCACGGGAAACGCCCGCCTTCCCTGGGTCCGTCTCCACGCCTGGAAGGATTACCTGGACATGCTCCTCCTCGCGGAGGAATTTCCCGGCCTCCGGATGACGTTCAACATGGTCCCGTCCCTCCTGGAGCAGATCCTGGACTACGCCGACGCCCGCGCGTCGGACCCGTTCCTGGACCACACGCGATTTCCCGCCGCCGACCTGACCCCGGACCAGAAGACGTTCATTCTGGAGAGCTTCTTCATGGCCCATCCGGAGAACATGATCGGGACCTTTCCCCGCTACCGGGCTCTCTACGTCAAGCGCGGCGCCCATACGCCCCGGGAAGCGCTCCCGGAGGTTTCCCGGTACTTCACGACGGCCGAGTTCCGCGACCTCCAGGTCCTTTTCAACCTGGCCTGGATCGACCCGATCCTTCGCGAGCGGGACCCATCGCTCCTCGCGCTCGCCCGGAAAGGCGAGGGCTTCACGGAGGAAGACAAGGAGATCGTCCTGGCTTCGGGCCGGACGATCTTGAACGAGATCGTGCCGGCCTACAAGAGGGCCTGCGAAGCGGGAAAAATCGAGATCTCGACGACCCCCTACTTTCACCCGATTCTCCCTCTTCTCATCGACACCAACCTTGCCCGCGCGGCCCTTCCGGACGCGGTCCTTCCCGACCCCCCCTTTCGGCATCCCGAGGACGCGCGGGAGCAGTTGTCGCGCGCGGTTGCCCAACACCGCGCCCTGTTCGGACGGGCGCCCAGGGGACTCTGGCCGTCGGAAGGCTCCGTTTGCCAGGCCCTTATCCCGTTCGCCGCGGAAGCCGGATTCTCCTGGATGGCGTCCGACGAGGAGATCCTTGCGCGTTCGCTGGGCCTTCCGATCGAGCGGGACGGGCACGGTCTCGTGCGCGCGCCCGAGCGCCTCTATCGCCCGTACTGGGCCGTCGAGGGTCCGGCCCGAATCGCCATGATCTTCCGGGACCACGTTCTCTCCGACCTGATCGGGTTCACGTACGCCGGATGGGAGGCCGAGAAAGCGGCGGACGATTTCGTCGCCCGCCTCAGGGCCGTCCGGTCCGCGTGCGCCGTCCGGGTCCGCGCGCCGATCGTTCCGATCATCCTCGACGGGGAGAACGCCTGGGAGTTCTACGCGAAAGACGGCGCGCCGTTCCTCCGGGCGCTGTACGGCCGCCTGGAGAGGGAAGAAGGAATCGTCACGACGACGGTCTCGGCGTACCTGAGTGAGAACCCGCCCGCCGAATCGCTTCCGGCCGTTTTCCCGGGATCGTGGATCAATCACAACTTCAAGATCTGGATCGGACACGAGGAGGACAATCTCGCGTGGCAATGGCTCGCGGAGACGCGCGACGTTCTCGCGAAGCGCGGGGCCGAAGCGGATCTTCCGCCTGCGGTTCGGGAAGAGGCTTGGCGGGCGATCTACGCGGCCGAGGGAAGCGACTGGTGCTGGTGGTACGGCGACGACCATTCCTCGGCGAACGACGGCGATTTCGACGAGCTGTTCCGGTCCCACCTGAGGCGCGTCTACGATCTTCTCGACCTGCGGGCGCCCGACGGTCTCTGGGTCCCCGTTCTTCGGGAGGAGCGGACGGTCGTCCCGACGACCCCGTGCACGGCGTTCGTTCGCCCGAGGATCGACGGGCGGGTCACGCACTACTACGAGTGGACGTCGGCCGCCCGGTTCGACGTCAAGCTGGCCGGCGGGACGATGCACCACGCCGGGGGGCTCGTGTCCGTCCTGACGTACGGTTTCAACGCGACGCACTGGTTCGTCCGCCTCGATTTCACCAATCCCCCGTCCGCGTCGTTCGCGGCCCTGGGGTTCGTCGTGCACATCCTCCGTCCCCGCGCGGTCCGGTGCTTCATCAGTCTCGCGGACGGTCCCGCCGCCGGCCAAGAGCGGCGAGGGCGGGTTCGGATCGAGAACAGTGAAGGGGAAACGATCCGGGAAGACGCGGGCGAGGCCGTGCTGGACGAGATCCTGGAGGCGGCCGTTCCTTTCGAGGCGCTCGGCTTCGCGCCCGGGGACGAGGTGGCCTTCTCGATCGCCGTGACGGACCAGGGGCTGGAGGTCGAGCGGTGGCCGTCGCGCGGGGCCGTCTCGTTCACCGTTCCTTCGGCCGATTTCGAAGAGCGGATGTGGAGAGTCTGAAACGGGGAATGGGTGAAACGGGGAATCGGGGAAACGGTGAATGGATTCACAATCCCCCCGATCCCCCCTTTGTCAAAGGGGGGATCGGGGGGATTTGGCGGTTGGAAGGGTTGGAGACGAAGAGTTGCCAGTTGATCCGGACATCGCATACACGGTCCTGACGGCCCTCGCTGTCGGAGTCTCGTTCGGCTACGTCGCCCAGCGCGGGCGCTTCTGCATGAACTCGGCGATGCGGAACGTGCTCCTTCTTCGCGATTTCCTTCTCTTCCGGACGTACCTGCTCTCGCTCTGCGTCGCCGTGGCCGGGACGCAGGCGCTCCTTGCCCTGGGGCTGATCGAGGGCGTCAAGCTCAAGGAGTTCTACTACCTGGCCAACATTGTCGGCGGGTTCATCTTCGGCATCGGCGTCGTGCTCGCGGGCGGATGCGACAGCGGGTCCATGTATCGGATGGGTGAGGGAATGCTCGGTTCCTGGGCGGCCGTCTACGCTTTCGGCCTGGGCGCGGCGGCGACGGGCGTGGGGGTCTTTTCCGGTCTCCGGACGTGGCTGCGGTCGTTCCAGATCACGGTCGAGGGCGACGTCGCGACCCTCGTCAACCTGCTTGGCTGGAACCGCTGGGTCTTCGTGTCGATCGCCGTTTTATTCGCCGTTTTGGGGTTCGTCTTGGGGAAGAAGGAGAAGCACCAGAAGGGATGGGGTTGGCGGGCGAGCGGCGTGGGAATGGGCGTCATCATCCCGCTGGCCTGGTTTTTCTCGGCCCGGTCGGAGTATTCGTTCGGGTTCACGTTCTCCGGGCCGACGGCTAACCTGTTCACGTACGTCTCGGCCGGCATTCCCTGGACGATCGATTGGGGGATGCTCGCCCTGGCCGGCGTTCCGCTGGGCGCCTTCGTCGGGGCGCTCCGCGGCCGTGAATTCAAGTGGCGCGTCTCGCCCCCTCCGCGGCTGATCCAGCAGTTCGCCGGGGGCCTCATCATGGGGTTCGGGGCGCGCCTGGCGGGGGGATGCACGATCGGCCAGGGTCTGACGAATTCCGCCATGCTGACCGTGGGGAGCCTCGTGACGATGGCCTTCATCGTCCTGGGGGCCTGGGCGATGGTGTATATTATGTTCATGAGGGAATGACCGGTTTGTCCTTGGAGCGAGGAGGCTCGCGATGGCGGGAAAAGGGCGTTGCGAAGGCCATGGACTGTATTCGGGTTTTCGGGAGATGTTCGACCGGAACGGCAAGCTCGATGGGACCTTCTTCGTCACCGCGGCCGGCAAGGCTGGACGCCTGGTTCTGAAAGGGGACCGATTTATCGGGGCCCGGTTCGGCCAGGACCGTGGAACAAGTGCCCTTCGAGACGTCCTGTCGCTTCGTGAGGGAGAGTTCACGTGGGAGACGGTCGCCATGCCCGATCCCGCCTCGATCGATGTCCCCGCGAGCGAAGCGATTTTCCGCGCCCTGCCGGCGGCGAGCGAGCTTCCGCCTCTTCCGGCCGATCTCAGTCGTCCGGAAGCGCTCGTGACGAAGACTCGCCTGGCCGGGGGAACGTCCGGTCTGGCGGGCCCGGACCAGAATCTCGTTTCGCGCATCGGGTCGGGCGCGACGGTTGGAGAGATCCTCAGGGCGTCAGCCGATCCCGGGCCGGTGACATTGGCGCGCCTGAGGCGGTTGCACCTCTCCTTGCTGGTCGACGTCACAGCGGGAGAAGCGGAGGCGCCCGTGGAGCCGGCGCCTCCGGAAAAAGACGCCGACGTCTGGAAGGTGATCGACGATTGGAAGGCCTAGCAGCGGCATTTCCCCCGATGTTCCTGATCCCCCATCCGAGATTCGATTCATGAGCCGTGCGATTTACGCCGATTACAACGCCACGACGCCCGTCGATCCGTCCGTCCGCGAGGCGATGCGGCCGGCGTTCGAGGATCTGTTCGGGAATCCTTCTTCGAGCCACTGGCTCGGCGTCAAGGCCCGGATGGCCGTGGCCCAGGCCCGGAGCCGCGCGGCCGCTCTCCTGGGATGCGCCCCGATCGAGTTCTACTTTACGAGCGGCGGGAGCGAGTCGAACAACTGGGCGATCAAGGGCGCGGCGTGGGCGCTCAGGGGGCGGGGAAATCATCTCGTCACGTCCGCCGTCGAGCACTTCGCCGTCCTGAACCCGTGCCGCTTCCTGGAATCGTTCGGGTTCGAGACGACCATTGTGCCGGTCGACGGGCGCGGCCGGGTCGATCCGGACGACGTGGCGCGCGCGATCCGGCCGGGGACGGTTCTCGTCTCGATCATGCACGCCAACAACGAGGTCGGGACGATCCAGCCGGTCGGCGAGATCTCGATGATCTGCCGGGAGCGGGGGATCCTCTTCCACGTCGACGCGGCGCAGAGCGTGGGAAAGATCCCGGTCAACGTCTCCGAGATCGGGTGCGACCTCCTGACGGCGGCCGGCCACAAGTTTCACGCGCCGAAGGGGATCGGGGGGCTCTTCATCCGTGAAGGCGCGCCGGTCGAGGCCCTCGTCCACGGGGCCGGGCACGAGCGAGGCCGGCGGGCCGGGACGGAAAACGTTGCGGGGGCACTGGCGCTGGCCCGGGCCGCCGATCTGGCCGGGGAAAGGCTCGCGGCGTACGGCGCGAGAATAGCCGCGCTTCGCCGGAGGTTCGTTGACGCTCTTTGCGCATCCGTGCGGGACGTCGTCATCTACCCAGCGGATAGCGGGGCGGACGTCCTGCCCAACACCGTGAACCTCCGGATCGGCCGGATCGACGGCGCTCTTCTGGCCGAGCGGATGGAGGGAGTCGCCGTTTCGGCGGGCGGCGCGGCTTGCCACGGCTCGGCGCGGACGCCGTCCCACGTCCTGACCGCGATGGGCGTCCCGGCGGACCAGGCGCTCGGCGCCGTGCGCTTCTCGTTCGGGTGGGAGAACACGGAGGACGAGATCGACGATCTCGCGGCGCGGATCGTCCGGGCGGCCCTGTCGATCGACTCCTCGCTGGTGATGGCCTAGCCCATGTCCGCGTCCGGGAATTCCAGCCCCTTTCGGTCCGGTTTTGTCGCCCTCGTCGGCCGGCCGAACGTGGGCAAATCGACGCTCTTCAACGCGCTCCTGGGAGAAAAGCTCGCGATCGTCACGGACAAGCCGCAGACGACGCGGAACAGGATCCGCGGGATCCTGAACCTTCCGGGCGTCCAGGTCATCTTCCTGGATACCCCCGGAATCCACAAGCCCCAGCACCGGATGAACGAGATCATGGTAAAGAACGCCGTCTCCACGCTCGGCGAGGTTGACCTGGTCTGTCTCCTCGTCGAGGCGGCCCAGCCGCCGGGCGCGGGGGACCGCTTCATCATCGACCTGATGAAGCGCGCCGGGACGCCCGCGTTCCTCGTGATCAACAAGACCGACCTGGTCCGCCGGGAAACCCTTCTCCCCTTCATCGACGAGGCGAGGACCCTTCATCCGTTCGCCGAAGTGATTCCCGTCTCGGCCGTGACCGGAGAGAACCTGGAAGACCTCAAGGAGACGATCGTCCGGGCGATGCCGGAAGGCCCCCGCCTCTTCCCGGAAGACATGAAGACGGATCAGACCGAGCGTTTCCTGGCGTCCGAGTTGATCCGCGAGCAGGTTTTCCTGCAGACGAAGGAAGAGGTCCCGTACTCGACGGCCGTCGTCGTGGAAGAGATGAAGGACCGCCCCGAGGGGACGATCTACATCCGGGCCCTTGTCGTCGTCGAACGCGAATCCCACAAGGGGATCGTGATCGGCCGGAAGGGGGCGCGCTTGAAGGCGATCGGCCAGGCGGCCCGCCATGAGGTCGAGCGGATTCTGGGAGCGAAGGCCTATCTCGAGCTCTTCGTCAAAGTAAAACCCCGCTGGCGCGAGGAAGCGGAGATTCTCAGGGATTTCGGCTACACGATCGAGGGCGAATCGTCGTGAGAATCCGGGAGACGGCCGGGTGGGTCGCGGGGCTTCACCCGTTCTCGGAGTCGGACTGGGTGGCGACGCTCTATACGGAGGCGCAGGGGAAGGTCCAGGCGATCGCCAAGGGAGCCCGGCGGTCGCGCCGGCGGTTCGGCGGGCGGCTCGACCTCCTGAACCGCTGTCTGTTCCGCCTGGTCGAGAAGGAGACGACGTCCCTCTTGCGGCTCGAGGAAGCCGATCTCCTCGCCTCGTACCAAGGGATGAAGGGGGACTTGGACCGGCTGCTGGGAGGGATGCAGATGCTGGAGACGGCCTGCCTCCTCGCCCCCGAGGGGGAATCGCAACAGGCTGTCTCGGCCGTCCTCGAGGAGGGCTTTTCCCGGATCGAGGACGGGACGCTTCCCCTGGATCGCGTCCCAGGGGTGCTCATGAAGATCGTTTCGCTGGAAGGGTACCATCCGGAGTTCGGACACTGCCTGGACTGCGGCCGGATCCCGCGGCGAGAGGACCGTCCATGGGGGCTCATCGCCGCCCGCGGAGGGGTCCGATGCCCGTCGTGCGGTATTGACGGAGAGAGCGTGGCTCCGGCGGACCTCCTGTTCTTCGCCAGCGGGGGCGAGGGGGCGGGGCTCTCGCTGGCGGAGCTTTCCAGACTTTCGCCGCCGACGCCTGGAGCGATCGACGTGGTGCGGAAGTACGTACGGGCCCTTACCGGGAAGGAGATACGCTCGGCCGGTCTCAGGTGGACGGGTTGATGGGTGGAGGGGCAGAGGGGCGAGGCACAAAGAGCGAGGCACAGAGGGGCAGAGGCACAGAGGCACAGAGGAGAGGGGCAGAGGGGCGAGGCACAGAGGCACAGAGGCACAGAGGGGCAGAGGCACAGAGGGGCAGAGGCACAGAGGCACAGAGGCACAGAGGCACGGAGGCACAGAGGGGCAGAGGCACAGAGGGGCAGAGGCACAGAGGCACAGAGAAAAATTCGGGGATTAACGATTTGGGGTTATGGACACAAAGAACTTCGTCCCCTCCTTGCCCCCTCTGTCCCTTTGTGCCTTTGTGCCTCTGTGCCTCGCCCTTTGCCCCTTTGCCCCTTTGCCCCTTTGCCCCTTTGCCCCTCTGTGCCTCTGTGCCTTTCTTCGCTATGCCGGCTCGATCGTGCAGGTGAGCGGGTATCTTTTCGATCGAGCCGCGGCGTGGGTCTGGTCCTTCTTGAGTTCCGCCACTTCCAGCGGGAGAGTCGCGACGACGGCCGCGCCGGTGCTGTGCACCTCGTACATGAGCCGGACGGCCGAATCGATTTCGTGTTGATAGAGAGAAACCAGGATAAACACGACGAACTCCATCGTCGTCGCGTCATCGTTGTGGAAGACGACGTTATAGAGCGGGGCCAGGTCCTCGCGGAACCCGCCCACCGTCTCAAAGCTCGTGTCCGGAAGGGTGATTGCGGCCATGCTCATCTAGCAGAATACGCTCGTGGGCGCGGAAGTTCAAGGCTCGGCTTCCCTCAAACCCCTTCTTTGGCTGAGAGATAGCCTGCTTTGAGGCCTCGCTTCCTTGACAGTCCGACCCTCGTGTGATAGTTTTGCATTGGGCTGGTAACCGAACAGAATATTACTCTTTGCTCAGAGCAAACCCGCCGAAAGGCGGAGACGCAGAGCCACGAGACTAAATGCACCGGGGAAATTCCCGGGGCACACGTCAGTCGGGCCGCCAAAGAGATGTTTTCTTTGGCGGCCTTTTGTTTTTCTCGAGGTGTAAGTTAATGTTAATTCTAGCTTTTTGTCGTAACTGGAGCAGTGGGCGTTCGCATCTTCCGGGCGGTTACAGCGTGGTCTGAATGAATGGGATTAGGTCTCGCTGGCTAATGATCTGAATCTCAAGACTTTTTTACTTGACATCCTGTCTCAGCTTTGTTAAGTGTTTGTTCGATTGTCGGTATGGAAGGTTCGAGAGGGAAGTTGAGGTTCCTCTTCATGCTAGGAGCGCAAGATGCTCTTCTCTAAGGCTCCACGGGTTATCGGCCTCGATATCGGCTCAAGCTCGGTGAAGGTTGTCGAGCTGAAAGAAACCCCGAAAGGATATTCCCTCGAGAAGTTCGGAATGGCCCCGCTCCCGCCCGAGGTGATCGTCGACGGGACGATCATGGACGCAGGCCGGGTTGTCGAGGCCATTGCCCAGGTCCTCCAGAGCCAGAAGGTCAAGGCCAAGGACGTGGTCTTCTCCGTTTCCGGCCACTCCGTAATCATCAAGCGTGTCACGCTTCCCGAGATGAGCGAGGAAGAGCTCTCCGAATCGATCCATTGGGAGGCGGAGCAGTACATTCCGTTCGCGATCGACGAAGTGAACCTCGATTTTCAGATCCTGGGGTCGAGCGGGTCGGGAAAGCAGGCCCAGATGGACGTCCTGCTCGTGGCCGTCAAGCGGGAGAAGATCAACGACTACATCACCGTCGTGACGGAAGCCGGCCTCACCCCCGCCATTGTCGACGTGGATGCCTTCGCGATCCAGAACATGTACGAGATCAACTACGAGGTGGAGAGCCGGAAGGTCATCGCCCTCGTCAATATCGGCGCGTCGGTCACCAACATCAACATTCTTAAGGACGGGACCACGGCCTTCACGCGGGACAGCACGATCGGCGGCAACCAGTACACGGAAGCCATCCAGAAGGAGTTCGGTCTTTCCTACGATGACGCCGAGAAGGTCAAGCAGGGAGAGGGCGGCGCGGCGGTGTCGATGGACGAGATCGACGGGATCGCTCAGGCCGTCTCGGGGGACGTGGCCACCGAAATATCGAGGTCGTTCGATTTCTTCAAGGCGACGTCGACGAGCCAGCAGATCGACCGGGTGATCCTGAGCGGCGGGTGCTCGCGGATGCGCGGACTTCCCTCTCTCTTGGGCGACCGTCTCGGCGTTCCGGTCGAGATCGCCAGTCCTTTCAAGAACATCCACATCGACACCGGGCAGTTTGACCTTGACGTTCTCAAGAAGGTCGCCCCGATGGCCGCCGTCGGGGTGGGCCTGGCCTTGCGGCGGATAGGTGACCGATGATCAGGATCAACCTCCTTCCATCCAAGACGAAGACGAAAGCGAGGAAGGCCGTTCCCGGAAAGCAGACGCTCGTATACGCGGGAGCGGGGCTGGTTCTCGGGTTCGTTCTCCTGGCCGGTGTCTGGTACTGGAACCAGAACGCCATCGGCGCGCTCGAGGGCCAGAAGGCCGATCTCACGCAGAAATCCAACCAGCTCAAGGTCCAACTCAAGGAAGTCGAGCGCTTCGAGGCGGACAAGAAAAAGTTCGAGGAAAGAATCGCGATCGTTCAGAAGCTCCAGAAGAACCAGTCTGTTCCCGTGCATCTTCTGGACGATGTCAGCCGGGCCCTCCCCGAACGCGTCTGGCTGAGCGCGCTCAAGGAGAAGAACGGCGCCGTCACGATCGAGGGGTACGCCTTTTCCAACGCCGACATCGTCATGTTCGGGAACAACCTCAAGAATTCCAAGTACCTTGGCGACGTGGCGGTCGTAGAGTCGGCGGAGACAAGCCTGGAGAACCAGCCCGTCTTCAAGTTTACGGTCGCCTGCAAAGTGACGGTTTAGGTGAAGCAGGTCCAAGGGGGAGCGGCATGGATCTGAGCGCGTTCGAGAACCTTCCAGGCTGGCAGAGGGGCCTTGTCATCGGCGTCCTGTACGTATTCGTGCTGGGCGGCATCGCGTGGTTTGTCGTTTATCCGGCCTTCGAGAAGAAGGGGGTCCTTCAGACGGAAGTCAACAACATGGCGAGCCAGAACGCCAAGGACGAGGCGAAGGTGCGCCGGCTTCCGGAGCTCAAGAAGGAAAACGAGCGGCTCCAGGCGATGCTCACCGAGCTCAAGGCAAAGCTTCCGAACGATCGGGAGGTGACCTCTCTTCTCCAGCAAGTCTCCGACCTGGGGAACCAGTCGGGCCTCCGGTTCAAGACCTGGAAGCCGGGACAGCGGAAATCCCAGGGCGACCTGTATGAGGAGATTCCGATCGCAATCCAGGTTGTCGGCGGGTTCCACAACGTGGGGATCTTTTTCAACCACATCAGCCGGCTGGACCGGATCGTCAACATCTCGGACATCGTCATGGAGAAGCCGGTTTACGAACGGGGCATACTGACCATCGGCGTCTCTTGCACGGCGACGACGTTCGCAAGCGCGGAAAAGGGCGGGGCTGAGACGGCGCCCGCCGCGGAGCCCGCCAAGGGGCCGCATAAACCCGCGGCCGCAAAGGCTGGGAGGGCGGGCAAATGACGAGAGCCTGTCACAGTCTTTCAGCGATTCGTGGAGGGGTGTCCCGCGCCGTGGGGATTCCGATTCTGCTCCTGGTTATCGCGGTCGCTCCGGCGGGATGCGGGAATCCCGAACCTCCGCCGAGCAAGCCCGTTACCCCCGAAAAGTCGGCCGCCGCGGTGCCCCCCGCCGAGGCATCCAAGGAGTCTGCTCCGACCGCGCCGACCGGGGCTAAGGAACCATCCGCGGCGGCGGCAAAGGAGGCGGCCCCGCAAGCCATGAGGGCCGAAGACTATTTCTACAATCCGTCGGGCCGGCGCGACCCGTTCATGTCATTGCTCGTGCTGGAAAAAGAGAGCGACCGCGCCCGTCTCGCGGGAGACATCCCCCCATTGGAGAGGCACGCAATTCCGGAGATGCGGGTGATCGGGATCGTGGGAGGGCCCGCGGGATTCGTTGCGATGCTGGAGATGCCGGATGGGCGGGGATACTCCGTGCGGGAGGGAAGCATCGTGGGCCGAAACAAGGGCGTCGTCCGCCGGATCGACCGCGGCAGTGTGATCGTGGAAGAAACCTTGAAGACCCGTTTGGGAGAACTTCAACAACGGAAGTACACGCTCGAATTGCGCAAAAAGGAGGAGGTGCCTCAACCATGAAGCCGACCAACGTGGCCCGTGGTGCCGTGTTTCTCCTGGCGGGACTTATCGGACTTGGGAGCTCGGTTGGGTTGCTGGGAGCGGAAGAAGGAACGAAGGCCGCCAATCCAAATCCCGAGACGGTGAACCCGGCAAGGGACTCGGCCGCCCTGGAACGGATTTCCGCCAGAGCGGACGGGAGATCGTCCATCGTCAGACTGGATGGCTCCGGCCTGGGGGAGGCGAAAGCCTTCTTCGCCGATCCGCTTCGGTTCGTGATCGATCTTCCGGGAGCGCAGGGAGTCGTGAAAGCCCCGCGGATCGAGGGCAAGTCCCCGGTGCAGAAGATCCGGATCGGACGTCATTCAGGCGAGGCGTCGAAGGTGCGGATCGTTCTCGATCTGCGCGGTCCAAGCTCGATCGAAGAAATTGCCCGGACGGCGTCCTCTATCGAACTGCGTGTGACCCGCGACGCCCGGTCCCGCTACGCGGGAATGGGGTCGGCGCCCGTGAGGGAAGCTCGGGCCCCGGAGGCGGTCGCGCCGTCGGCGGTTGAAAAGTCGGCGCCTGAAAAGATGGAAAAGACCGAAGGAACCGACGCCAAGCCCGCGGAGGCACAATCCGCCGAGGCGACCGTGACGGGAGGCGGAGTCCAGGCAGCCGCCCAGCCGCCGGCCGGATCCTCAAGCACCGGGACAGAGAGCGAAAAGACGGCCCTTGGCGCTTCCGATAAAGGACAAACGGCGCCCGCAATCAAAGCGTCGGACATCTCCAGAGATCCCGCGAAGGCGGCCGCTGCAAGCGACCAGACGTCGGTGGCGGCGGAGACCTCAAGGGCGGCAAATCCGAAGGCGAAGGGTGGTTCCGAAGCTGTCTTGGGGTTCAAGGGCGACACACCGGCGGATGCGTCTCTAGCGGCCTCGGAGGCTCCGCCCGCTGCCACGGCTCCAGAGAGTGGCCCAAAATTCGACACAACCATTGGAAAGGCCGGTCCGGAGTTCACGGGCAAGCGTATTTCGCTAGATTTTCAGGATGCCGACATCAAGAACGTTTTGAGGCTGATTGCCGAAGTAAGTGGGTTCAACCTGATCACCAGCGACGAGGTCCAGGGGAAGGTCACGGTGAAGCTTCTCAATGTTCCATGGGACCAGGCGCTTGACATTATCCTTAAGACCAAGGGTTTGGGAGAGGTGCGGGAAGGCACGATCATTCGCGTTGCGCCCGTGGCGGCCTTGACCAAGGAGCAGGAGGATGCCGCGAAACGGCGTGAGGCAGAGGCACGAGCCGAGCCGACCATTACACGGCTTGTGACGCTCAGCTTTTCGCGGGCCAAGGAGGTCGAGCCGGTCCTTAAGAAGGCCCTTAGTTCCAAGGGTGATATTACGCTCGACGAGCGTACGAATACGCTCATCATCCGTGATATTGCCCGGATCGCGGGGCAAGTGGCCGAGCTTGCCAGGACTCTCGACAAGCAGACGCCCCAGGTTATCATCGAGGCCCGGATCGTGGAGGTGAGCACGAACTACCTGAAGGAGCTGGGGATCCAGTGGGGCGGCCATTACGTCCGGGATGCCGCACACGGAAACGCCCTGCAGTACCGGTTCCCGAACTCGATGGGCGTCGCGTCCGGTCTGACGGGCCCCGGCTCCGATTCGTTAAACCAGAATCCGACCAATCCCCTAACGGGCGCGCGGGCCGAGGCGGCCGGCACGACGGCCGGCGCCACCAGCGCCGGCAGGGGCAACGCCTTCGCCGTCAACCTTCCGGCCACGGTGGGCCTGGGAGCCGGCGGGGCGATCGGGTTCACGGTCGGAAGCATCGCGAACATCATGAGCCTGGACGTCGTCCTGTCGGCGCTCGAGAACACCGGCAGGCTCAAGATCCTCTCGAATCCCAAGATCGCCACGCTTGACAACAAGGAAGCCATCATCAAGAGCGGCCGCAGGATCCCTTATGAGACCGTCTCCCAGTCGGGGACGCAGACCCAATGGATCGATGCCACGTTGGAACTTAAGGTCGTTCCTCATATTACGGACGACCGGCATATCGACATAAAGATTGAGGCGAAGAAGAACGAGGGCGACTGGTCGAATTCCGTGAAGGGGACCCCGAGCGTCATCGTCAAGGAAGCAAGCACGCAGCTCCTCGTGAGAGACGGCGACACGGTCGTTCTGGGAGGCGTCTTCAAGACCACGGAGAACGATGCCAAGATCGGTCTGCCATGGCTTTCGGACATCCCGGTTCTCGGATGGCTGTTCAAGAAGGAAACGGCCAAGAAGGAGAACGAAGAGCTTCTGATTTTCATTACGCCGAAGGTTCTGAAGCCGGCGTCCATCTGACGGGCGGTCGCGGGAATGATCATCCTGATCGGCTTCATGGGAGCCGGCAAGACGACGGTGGGCAACCGGTTGGCTCGTACCATGGGCGTTTCGCTGATCGACACGGACGAGATGGTGGAGAGCCGGAGCGGAATGAGCGTTCGGGAAATATTCGAGGGCCGGGGCGAGAAAGTCTTCCGCCGGCTAGAGACGAAGGCGATCGGTCTGCTTCCGACAAGAGCGAGAACGGCCGTTTCCTTGGGCGGCGGCGCGTTGGGCCGGCCAAGGAATCTCCAGTCTCTTCGACGGCGAGGAGGAGTCATCGTTTACCTGGAAGCTCCCCTTGGTGTTCTTCGGACGCGGTTGAGGCGGACCCAAACGGAAGCGCGCCCGCTCTGGGCGAGGAAAGGACCGGGAGGTCTGGCGCTTCTCTTCAAGAAGCGGAGTCGCGCGTATGAAGGAAGCGCGGACCTGGTGATTCGGGCGTCCGGCCGGCCGGCGGCGGTCGCATGGGAAGTCATCGAGCGAGTAAACGAGATATCGAACGGGAAGTCCGATGCTGATCAAAGTTCGTCTCGGAGACAAGGCGTACGGGATTCGCGTGAAGGCCGGCCTGCTCGAATCGCCGCCCATCCCCCGGTTTCTGCGGGAGGGCCGACACGTTCTTCTCACGAATCGACGGGTCTGCAAGCTGGCGGGGCAGGGCCTTCTCGGTAGGCTCAGGAACGCGGGGATTCGCATAGAGGCTGTTATGATGCCGGATGGCGAAAGATACAAGACTTTGGCGACGGTCGAGAAAGTTGCGGATGCCCTCCTTGCGAGAGGTTTGACGCGGAAGTCGTCGCTCCTGGCAATGGGCGGCGGGGTTGTGGGAGACGTGGGAGGATTCGTGGCGTCTACGTACATGCGGGGGATTCGATACATCCAGGTCCCGACGACGCTCCTGGCCCAGGTGGATAGCTCAGTAGGCGGGAAGACCGGGGTGAACCTCCGGGGCGGGAAGAACATGGTCGGGACGTTCTATCAGCCCTCGGAAGTCTGGACCGATCCGACCGTCCTCGGAACGCTTCCCGCGCGGGAGTACAGGGCTGGTCTGGCGGAGATCGTGAAGGCGGGGATCATTGGAGATCCCGTACTGTTTCGGTTCATGGAAGGGCATGTGAAGGAGATCAACGCCCGCGATCCGCAGGCTCTATCCGTTTTGATTGCACGAGCCTGCTGGGTGAAGGCGAAGATCGTGATGGAGGACGAGTTCGAGACCGCGGGAATCCGGGAGAAGCTGAACTTCGGCCACACGCTCGCGCATGCTCTTGAGACGGGCGTCGGTTACGGGCGTCTGAGGCACGGCGAGGCAGTCGCGATCGGGATGGCGTTCGCCATGCTTCTCTCGCGCGAGCGGGCCGGATGCCCGCGGAGAGACGTCGACCGCGTTCTCGCGCTCCTCAAGAGCCTGGGGCTTCCGGCGAGTTGGTGGGGGTACGACGCCGACTCGCTCGTGCGGCTCATGAAGAAAGACAAGAAGAGCGCGGGGCGGGACGTCGCGGAGGTGGTCTGTCCGGGGATCGGGTCGGTGAAGGTCGATCGGAACGTGCCGGAAGCGGCCGTTCGTCAACTGCTGAAGAATCCCGCCGTCCATGCGGGTTTCCATCAAGCTGGAGGAGGTTCGAGCCATGTTGAACATTAGGGGCTGCTCCCGGAGACGGTGGGTGATAGTCGGGCTTGCGGGTGTCATCGGCGTCACGCTTGCGACATGCAGCAAGATCCCCCAGAACGGTTCACCGGGGAATGCCGCGGGCAAGAACCTGTACGTCAGCGGATTCTCCTCTGACTCCACAACCTGTCCCCCAACCGTTTTTCAGAGTATGACGAGTACGAACCTTAGCACGGGCGGCGATGTGACAACATTAACGATCGTCAAGAATGACAGCACCTCCAAAACGACGGCCACCGAACCGGAAAACACCGTGATCCAGATCACCAACATACACGTCGCGTATGAGGTGCCCGGTGCGACGATGCAAATCCCTCCCGAAGAAAATCCGAAGGGTTTTACGCTTAGTCCCGGGGGAGGGACCTACTGTACCACTACGATCGTTTTTTCCCAGGCAGCGAAGGACTACGTCAACAATCACCGCTCGGCCTTTCCTTCCAATCCAACATCCAACAATTATTTCCAGGTGAGAGCCAAGGTGCAGGCTCAGGGGTATGAGACGACGGGGGGGAGAAGCGTTGAGACGCCGGATGTAAACTTTACAGTCAACGTCTACAACTGATGTTGAGTGCTTGGGTCTGCTAGAACGACTGCCCCACGCTCAGGTACCAGTGGATCCGCCGGCGGGGAGGTTCCCCGCCGGCCGCGTTTTGGGGGCCAATGGGATAGGCCGCGTCGAGGCGGAGAACCGCCGGCATGATCCCGGCCCAGGCGGCGTGCATCCGGAAGCCCACGCCCAGGTCGTATCGGTAGCTCCCGATCCTCCCCAGATCGTCAAAACTCTCCGTCGCGGCGCCCGCGTCGCCGAAGAGGGCGAGTTGCACCCGGTCCACGACGAGCAGGCCGAGCAGATCGAGCCCGACGTCCTCGTGGATCGGGACGCGGTATTCGCCCGTTCCGAGAACGATTTGCCGCCCAAGAATCTCCGATTTCGAGAACCCCCTCGCTCCCTCCAGTCCGCCCAGCGAAAATTTCTTCTGATCGGGGATGCCGGACGAGGCGCTCCCGAATATGACGCGGCCGGCGACGGCCTCGTAGGGTCCGATCCGCCATTCGCGCTTCGCGGCGACCTGGCCGCGAAGGTAAGAGACGCTGCTGCCGACGGCGCGGCTCGAGCCCTCCGCGTCGAGGCCGATCGACCCCCCTCCATCGCGCGTCCTCTCGATCGAGAATATTAAAGGTACGTCGCTCCGAGGACCGGGCAGGGGTTCATTGCCCCCGTCTCCTTCGCCGAATCCCTTTCGGAGTTTCTCCCAACCCGCCCGGACGGCGAGGTCATAGCGCAGGTCGCCGGCCGGGTTCTTCCAGACGTTCGTTCCGTATTCCAGCCTGATCCCCGAAGACTGTTCCTCCCGGAAAAGATTCAGCGCGAGGCGGCGGTCGCGCCGGTAGACCGGCGTCGCGACGAGCGAGAGGTTGTACTCGAGTTCGCGGGACTGGAAGTCGTACCGGGCGCCGAACCGGCTCAAGAGCGTCTTCCACTCTTCGGGCCGGCGGTTGTTCGCGACGTCCGGGTCGGAGAGCCTCTGGTCCGGGTCGAGCTGGACCCATCGCGGGACCTCGCCGGGCGCGAGGGGAAGGATCGTCTCCGTCTCCTTTCCGCTCAACCACCAGTCGATCGTTCTGTCCGAAAAACGGGCGCGAGCGAGGAGCGGTTCCCACGGTCCCGCCGTGCGGCGGATCTCGATCCGGCCGGGCATGTCGCCCGCTGGAGGGATGATCGGGCTCAATGAATAGTCGGAAGGGGTCGGACGGTCGAGCCACTGTGTGAAGAAATCTTCGAGCGGGACGCCGGCGTCCCGGGACAGGTGCCGGATCAAATGTTCGTCCGCTCCAGAAGGGTGCTGAAAACCCTCTTTCGCCCCCTCTCCCTCTGGGAGAGGGTTGGGGTGAGGGCCTATAAAATCAGCGGCTTGCTTAACCCCCTCACCCTCGCCCTCTCCCCTTGGCAGGGGGAGAGGGGACTGTTTCATCATCCTCTCCGGTCCAACGATCCGACTTTCCCGGAGTCCCCGTATTGCGCGGTCGGCTTTCTCGCTACC
>JACPZO010000162.1 GCA_016195465.1 Nitrospirota bacterium | reverse complement strand
CTCTCTCTCCTTCGGGTCCGGGTCTTGCGCAACGGGGCCCGGCCAACCCCGCCAGGTCCGGAAGGAAGCAACGGTCCGCCGGACGCGCCGTGTGCCGCAAGGGCGCCCGGTCCCGGAGGAGGAAGGGGCGTTGCCGGGTTGAGTGTGCCGCAGGCTGCTGAAAAACTCGTTTTTTCCGCAGCCTGCGGCGCGGCACAAGGACGTGCCGCCATTTTTCGAACACGCAAGTGTTTGAAAAATGGAAGCGAGGCCGAAGCTGCGCTTTGGCCGAGCGTAGCTGAAAAAGTCCTGGATGGACTTTTTCAGCGTCCTGATAGGAGCGTGTCTGAAGCGATGAGCTACCTCGTTCTGGCCCGCAAGTGGAGACCCCAGTCGTTCGACGACGTGGCCGGGCAGGAGCACGTCACCGAAACGCTCAAGAACGCCATCCGGCAGGACCGCGTCGCCCACGCCTTTCTCTTCGCCGGCCCGCGCGGCGTCGGCAAGACGACCACGGCCCGGATCCTCGCCCGGGCGCTGAACTGCGCCCAGGGCCCCACGCCCGCGCCTTGCGGCGAGTGCAATCCCTGCCGCGAGATCACGGCCGGGTCGTCCCTCGACGTCCAGGAGATCGACGGCGCCTCGAACAGGGGCATCGACCAGATCCGCGAGCTTCGGGAGTCGGTCAAGTACGCGTCCACCTCGCGCTTCAAGATCTACATCATCGACGAAGTCCACATGCTGACGACGGAGGCGTTCAACGCCCTCCTCAAGACGCTCGAGGAGCCGCCGCCGCACGTCATCTTCATCTTCGCCACGACGGAACGGCACAAGGTGCCGGCCACGATCCGCTCTCGGTGCCAGACGTACGATTTTCGCCGGATCGCGCCGGCGGAGATCCGGGAGCGCCTCGCGAAGATCGCCGAGGCCGAGGGAGTGTCCATCGGCCCGACCGGCCTCCACGTCCTGGCCCGCGCCGCCGACGGGTCTCTCCGCGACGCCCAGTCTCTCTTCGACCAGGTCCTGGCCTTCGCCGGCTCCACGATCACGGACGAAGACCTCCGGAGCATCCTGGGGACAATGGACGAGACCGCCGTCCGGGACTTCGCCCGGGCGATTCTCGACCGGACGCCCGAACCGGCCCTCGAGATCGTCGACCGCCTCGCGGAGGATGGGCGGGACCTCAAGGTCTTCACGCGGGACGTCGTGACGCGCGTCCGGGATCTGCTGATCGCGAACGCGGCCGGGGCAAAAACGGGCCGCTTCGTCGACCTCACGGAAGCGGAGGTCCGCGAGTTGATCGAGGAAGGAGAAAAGGCCTCGGCCGAGACCTTGCACATGCTCTACCAGCTCTTCGTCCGAACGGAGGACGAGCTCCGCTGGTCGCAGCGCCCGCGCCACACGGTCGAGATCGCCGTCCTTCGGGCTTGCCACATGCCGCCCCCCGTGATCCTGGCCGACTTGATCGAGCGCCTCTCTTCATCCCCGGCGGAGGCCGTCCCTCCCTCGGCCCAGCCGCCCGCGCGCGCGTCCTCCCCTTCCCGGACGCCGCCCCCTCCGACCGGACGGCGGCCGGTCTCCGCTGGACCTCGCCCCGTTTCTCCCGAGAATCAACAGCCGCCGCCCGCGCCCGGCCCCGCGCCCGTCCAGAGCGGCGACGCGGAATCGGTCTGGCTCAACCTCGTGCGCGAAGTGAAGAAGAAAAAGGCGAACGTGGGAGGCTACCTCGAGCAGGGGTCCCTCATCCGGCTCGACGAGTCGCGGATCGTCGTCGGCTACAAGGCCGCATCGTCGTTCCTCCAGGACATGATCCGCCGCAAGGAGAACCGCGAGACCATCGAGTCGCTCGCGGAAGGGATCACGGGAAGAGCGCTTGCCCTGGAGGTGACGACGCTTCCGGATGACGCCCCGGCGCCGCCGACGGCCGGCGAGCGGCTCAAGGAGAAGGAGAAGAAGGGCCAGAAAGCAAGGGCGGAGGCGGCGATGGCCGACCCTCTCACCCAGTCGGCCCTCGAGATGTTCGGCGGGAAACTGGTCTCCGTGGAAAATGGCAACGCAAACGCCGCCGGCGCAAACGGATCGCCGGAGGCGCCCATCGAGGAGGAGGGATGACGAAGAGAATGCTGGGCGATATCATGAAACAGGCGCAGGCCGTGCAGGAGCGGTTGAAACAGGTCCAGGAGGAGGCCGGCGGCAAGACGGTCGAGGCCACGGCCGGGGGCGGCATGGTAACGGTGGTCATGAACGGGCGCCAGGAGGTCCAGTCCGTGAAGATCGACCGGTCCGTCGTCAACCCGGACGACGTCGAGATGCTCGAAGACCTGGTCTCGGCGGCTTTCAACGAAGCTCTCCGGCGGGCCCAAGCCATGATGTCCGAAGAGATGGCCAAGGTCACGGGAGGACTCAATATCCCCGGCTTGCTCGGCTGATCCATTGGAGTCCGGGGCGTCAACCGGCTCGGCGATGGAGCGCCTCGCGCTCTTCCTCCGGCGCCTTCCGGGGGTCGGGCCGAAGACGGCCGCGCGGCTCGCCCATGCCCTCTACCGAATGAGCGAAGCCGACGCCCGCGGAATCGCCCAGGCGATCGTCGATATGCGGGAGAGGACCCGCCTGTGCTCCGCCTGCGGCCAGATCACGGAGGAAGTCCCCTGCCGCATCTGCGGCGACCCGGCGCGCGACTCCTCCGTTCTCTGCGTGGTCGAAGAACCGGCCAACGCCCAGGCCGTCGAGCGGACCCGGGCCTTCCGGGGCCGGTACCACGTCCTTCACGGGGCGCTCTCCCCCCTGGACGGGATCGGGCCGGACCAGCTCGCGATCGAGCCTCTCCTCGGCCGCCTCAAGACGGGCGAGGTCAAGGAAGTCATCCTGGCGACCAATCCCAACGTCAAGGGAGAAGCGACCGCGCTCTACCTGTTCAGGCTCATCCGGCCGCTCGGCATCCGCGTAAGCCGGATCGCCACCGGCGTCCCGCTGGGCGGCGACCTGGAATACGCCGACGAGGCGACGCTCGCCCGGTCTCTCCGGGGACGACGCCCGCTGGACGAGCAGACCGGATAGCCCGCGGCGGGAATCGGTTGACATCCCCGCGAGTGATTCCCTAAAATTTGATTCGAGTTTCGGCGTCCCGAGTCTTTTCCTTTTCCGCTCGTTCGTTGCGCGGCTCGATCGGGCGGATTTTTATCTCAAAGGGCCCCCCGGACCCGCTTGTCGCCTGCCCACCGGCCGGCAAGGCGCACGAGTGCAAATATGGAAAAACACCTTGGAGGTCGGAGAATCCCCGCCTCTCAAGGCGGGGTTCTTCAACGCGAAGGAGCTTGCGATGGCGAAGGCGGCGATCGAACCGGAAGCGGCACGGACTCCCAAGGAGGCCTCGAAGGAGCCGAAGGGGCGCTTCCCTTTCCCCGGCATTCCCGGCACGGCTGACGGAACGGCCATGGTCGTCCACGTGGAGACGCGGGCGACCGAATGCGCGGCCGCCTACCCGATCACGCCTTCCACGCAGATGGGGATGGGGTATCAGGTCGCCCACGCGAACGGGTTCAAGAACGTCTGGGGCACGCCGATCGGCTGGATGGAGCTCGAGAGCGAACACTCCTCGGCCTCGGCTTGCGAGGGGTACGCGATGGCGGGCGGACGCGTGACGAACTTCACGTCCGGCCAGGGCCTCATCCTGATGAAGGAGGTCCTCTACGTCATCGCCGGAAAGCGCCTCCCGATGGTCCTCAACATCGCCTCGCGGGCGCTCACCTCGCACGCCCTCAACGTCCACGCCGGCCACGACGACGTGATGGGCGTCGCCGACTGCGGCTGGGGAATGCTCTTCGCCAAGAACGTCCAGGAGATCGGCGACCTCTGTCTCATCGCGCGGCGGGCGAGCGAGGACTCCCTCGTCCCGTTCATCAACTCGCAGGACGGCTTTCTCACCAGCCACACGATCGAAAACGTCCTCTTCCCGGAGGACGAGCTGATCCGCGTCTACCTGGGGGACCCCCGGGAGAAGATCAAGCCTCTCTTCGATCCGGCGTTCCCCCTCATGAGCGGCACCGTCCAGAACCAGGACAGCTACATGAACGGAAAGATCGCCCAGCGGTGCTTCTACGACAAGGCGCCGGCGGCCCTCCGGAACGCGATGGACGAGTTCCACCGCCTGACGGGGCGGCGATACGATCTCGTCGAGGCTTACCGGATGGAGGACGCCGACTACGCCGTCGTCGCCATGGGCTCAACGGCCGAGACGGCCATGGCCACGGCGGACCACATCCGCTCCCTGGGAATCAAGATCGGCGTCGTCAACGTCACGAGCTTCCGTCCTTTCCCCGGCCCGCAGATCGTCCAGGCCCTCTCCCGGGTCAAGGCCTTCTCGGTCATCGAGCGGTGCGACGTGCCCTTCATGGTCGACAACCCGCTGACCACCGAGGTCGAGGCCGCGTTCGCCAAAGCCGTCATGGGAACGGCGGGCTACCCCGCCGCGAGCCGGATCCCGAAGGCGTTCAGCGGCACGGGCGGCCTCGGCAGCCGCGACGTCACCCCCGGCCACATCGTCGCCGCGGCGAAGAACATGCTGGCCGGCGACCGGGGGAAGAGATACTTCACGCTTGGGATCGACCACCCGGCCGCCTTGCCCGTCGAGAGCGAGCCGGACGTGCGCCCGCCTGGATCGTTCTCGATCCGCGGCCACTCGGTCGGCGGGTACGGCTCCGTCACGACCAACAAGATCATCGCCACGATGATCGGCGACATTTTCGGGTTCCCCGTGCAGGCGGCCCCCAAGTACGGTTCCGAGAAAAAGGGCCTGCCGACGAACACGTATCTGACGACGACGACCGGCGGAAAAATCATGACCCACAGCGAGCTCCAGCAGGTGGAGTTCGTTCCGCTCATGGACCCGAACACCTGGAACATGGGGAACCCGCTCGTGGGGCTCCAGGACGGCGGGATCGTCTTCCAGCACACGGACGCGGAATCGCCGGAGGCCCTGTGGGGATCGATCCCGGCCTGGGCCAAGCACTTCCTGCTCGAGCACAAGATCCGATTCTACGGCGTCGACACGATCCGGATCGCGCGCGAGTCGTGCAAGGCGGACGAGTCCCTCATCCAGCGGTTCCAGGGGATCGTCCTCCTGGGGGTCTTCCTCCGCGTCACCCCGTACCGGGAACAGGCCGGCATGAGCGAGGAGGACCTCTTCCGCCGCGTGGAGGAGCCGCTCCGGCAGTATTTCGGCAAGAAGGGCGAAGCCGTCCTCCGGGAGAACCTGCAAGCCGTCAAGAAAGGGTACAGCGAGGTCGTCGAGGTCACGCGGCCGCTGATGGAAAAGACCGACCCGGGCGAGCTTGCGCGCGGGAAGGCCGAGTGGGAGCAAAAGGGCAAAGACGTCAACGCATTCTTCATCTAGGCGGGATACTTCCCATGAGTTCAGCGCACACGAAGAAGATCACGAGACCGACGCCCCCCTGGTACGACGCGAAGCGGGCCCAGGAGATCCTGGACGCCTACAATCGCGGCGCGGGATCGGCTCAGCCGGCCGACGAGTTCGCGGCCCGGAGCGTCCTCCCGGCGGGGACGGGATCCCAGCGCGACTTCAGCTACATCGCGCCCGATATCCCCCTGTTCATCGCCCCCAACTGCGTCGGGTGCATGGAGTGCGTGAACAATTGCCCCGACACGGCGATCCTCGGAAAGGCCCTCACGGAAGGGACGATCGACGCGGAGTTGTCCAAGACCCCGGATGAGAAGACGCGGGCCTTTCTCAAGGAGCAGTTCGTCGTCACGACGAAGTATCACACGACCTACGAGAAGAAACGGGCGAAGGACCCCAGCGCGCCCCCGGGCGCCCTGTTCGGCATCTTCGTCGATCCCACGAAGTGCAAGGGATGCGGCGAGTGCGTGGAGGTCTGCGGGGACCATCGGGCCCTCCAGATGATCAAGAAGACGCCCGAGAACCTTCCCCGTTTCTTTACGATCTGGGACTTCCATAACGCCCTCCCGCCCACGCCCGACGCCTACATCAACCCGAAGGTCGTGGTCGACCTGATGCTCCGGGAGTCGAACAACCAGTACATGGGAGGCGGCGGCTCGTGCATGGGGTGCGGCGAGGCCTCCGTCATCCGCCAGCTCCTCACTATGACGGCGGAGAAGGTCGGCACCGACTACGGGATCGTCGCGGCGACGGGGTGCAACACGGTCTATGGCTCCACGTATCCGTACAATCCCTTCGTCGTCCCTTGGGCCAACTCGCTCTTCGAGAACGTCGCCACGTTCGCCATGGGGGTCCGGCAGTTCTGGAACCAGACGGGGCACAAGGACCGCGTCCTCTGGACGTTCGGCGGCGACGGCGCGATGGTCGACATCGGGTTCCAGGCGCTCTCCCGCCTGCTCGCGTCCGGGCAGAACGTGAAGGTCCTGATCCTCGACACGCAGGTCTACTCGAACACCGGCGGGCAGACCTCCACGGCGACCTACATCGGACAGGAAGCCAAGATGAGCGTCCACGGGAAGGTCGTGCCGGGGAAGACGGAGCGGCGGAAGGAAGTCGGCCTCATCTGCATGATGCACCCCAGAACGTTCGTGGCCCAGGTCGTGGGACCCATGACCGGGCACTTCTACAAGGCGGTGGCGCGGGCGCTGGAGTTCGACGGTCCCGCCGTGATCAACGCCTACACGACCTGCCAGCCGGAGCACGGCGTCGCCGACGACATGTCGGCCGCCCAAGCGAGGCTGGCCGTCGAGTCCCGCGCTTTTCCCATCTTCGTCTACGATCCCGATGCGGGGGAGACCCTCCGCGAGCGGCTCTCTCTCCAGGGAAACCCGAGCGTCGACCGGGACTGGCACGCGCGGAAGGCCAAGGACGGGGGGATCGAGACGGTCGACTTCGCCTCCTGGGCCCGGACCGAGGGCCGCTTCCGGAAGCATTTCGACAAGAACGGGAACCCGTCCGAGACCCTGCTTCGCTCCCAGGCGGAACGCCTGGAGAACTGGCGCCTCCTGCAGGAGATGGCCGGAATCGTCAACAAGGACCGCGCCTCCCGGAAGAGTCCGGATCTGCAGGCGGCGGGCGCGTAGGACGAGCGGCCTCCGCACGCCATGCGAAAGGGTTCGTGAGCGCCGTCGTCGCCGGCTGGGAGGCCCTTCAAGACCGCATCCGGGAAGACTTGGCCGCCGCCCGCCCGGTGACGCCCCAGGTCAGCCGTCATCTCCAGTCGCATCACGGCATCCCCTCGGGGGACGAGGCCGCGTTCCTTGAGTCCCGTCTTCCGCTTCTCGAAGAATACGAGGCCGAGCTGATCCTCTCCCCGCTCTTCACGCCGACGGTGGAAGACCAGGCCCGCGTCTCTCCGCTCCTGGGCGATCCGCCCCCCTCCGCCGCGGCCGTTGAGGAGCTGGTCGCCCGCCTTGAACGCCGAAGCACCGAAGCGGTCGTCCAGTGCGAAGGCGCGTCCGTCCGCATCGTTCTCCCCCCCGGGATCGTCCGCCGCTACGTCCGGCTCCTGAACCTTGGAGAACCGGTCCTCCCCGCCGTCCGGTCGGCCGCCGGGGCGTTCCCTCCTCCGCTCCGCGACCGTCTCCTGGCTCTCGCCCGGACGGAACCCTGGCGCGCGCCGGCCCGGCAGACAATCCTGGCCGCGTTCATCGAAGCCTTCCTCCGGCGGTCCAGCTACGCCGAGGAGAAGATCGGCCATCTCTCGCAAATCGTCCAAACGACGCGCCCCGAGCGGCTGGGCGACCTGGCGGGACCGATCGAGAGCCTCGTCCGCGTCACGGCGCCCCCCAGCGGTCCCCTGTTCTTCGACGTCCAGATCGAGGACCGGTACGCCGAAGGGGCCACGGAAGGGTTCGGCGAGAAGAAAACGCTCCCGGCCAACGAAAGAATCCACGCCCTTGCGGCCGATCTCCTTTCCGACCTCCGGGCCGCCCT
>JACPZO010000166.1 GCA_016195465.1 Nitrospirota bacterium | reverse complement strand
TTTCCCGGGGATGGGTACATGGGTTCGCTCGAATCGTACGCGACGGCCGTCCTCTTCCGGTTGCTGGGGCCGTCACCGGCCCTCCTCTACGCCGTTCCGTGCGCCCTGTCGGTCGGTTTGATCGGGTTGGTTTACAGGCTCGGAAAATCGCTCATGGGGAAGCCGGATGGGGTTCTGGCGGCCGCGTTTGCGGCTCTGGCGCCGGTCTATCTCGTCATCTTCGGAGTCACTCCGCGCCGGGGTTACATCGAAACGCTCGTGTTCGGGACGGTTCTCCTTCTCTTGTGGCGCCGGCTGGCGGCAAGTCGCGGGCCGTATCGTGAGGGGTCCGCCCTTCTCGTTCTCGGTCTGGTCAGCGGGATCGGTTTCTGGACGAATTTCTTGATCGCCCCCTTCATCGGAACGGTGGGGGTTCTCCTCCTTGTCCGGAAACCAAGACTTGTCATTCAGCCGGCGGCTGGGTGGGCTGTCTTGGGTTTTTTTCTCGGAAGCCTGCCCTTTTGGATTTTCAATTTCAGCTACGAGTTCTGGTCGTTTACGCTCTTCGACTTCGACGCGGGCTCCCGTCCGGAGGCATGGTCGCGGGCGATTCTTCTTCTTCGGGAGACGGCGCCTTACATCCTGGGAATGCGCGACCTGTCGGCGGGCGGGTTGTTCTGGCCGTCGACCGTCCTGCTCGGCCTGGGATACCCGGCGCTCGCCGCCGGGATCGTCTGGTCGTGGCTGAAAGGAGGCCTCCGGAGGGGGGAGAGCGGCCCGATCGAGGCGGTGATGATATCGGTCGTGTTGACGGCGTTCGTGCTCGTTTCGTACATGTCGAGTCGCTTCGGGGACCTGGGCGCGCCGCGGTATCTTTTCCCTCTCTACTCGGCCCTTCCGCTGCTCGTTGCGGGAGGAGTGTCGTTCGTCCGCCGCCGGTCGCCATGGGGGTGGCTGTTGATCGTTCCGATCCTGGCCGGGAACGCGGTCGGGATCGCAAGAGCGTACGCGGACATCCGGGAAGGGAAGATAACGGCCACGGCGTTCGCGGGGAACTATATGGGCGTCAATGGCGTGCGCCCGCCGGACGGGGTGGAAGGGGATCTCCCCCGTCTCCGGCCGTTGGTCGAGTTCCTCGACGGGAAAGGAATCGACCGCGTGACGGCCGCTTTCGGGATCTCGGCCCGTCTCAACCTCGAAACGGCCGAGAGGATCGTCGCTGCCGTGCCGCTGGAAGAGAAGAACCCGCCGCCGTCTCGACTGGCCGTTGAAAGATCGGAGCGAGCGGCGATCGTGACGCACGGCCGGTTCACGTTCTTCGAGCCGGCGTCGTTCGAAAGGGTTCTCCGCGCCCTGGGGCTCGTGTTCGAGAAGGCCGAGTTCGACGGCTGGCGCGTCTACTACGATTTCAAGACGCTCGGCAAGGCATCTTCCGTTCCGATTCGTCCAACAGGGTGGAGGGGCGAAGCGAGCGAGACGCGGGACGATCCAAGGCTTGCCTTCGACCGGGACGTGACGACGCGGTGGGGGAGCGGGAAGCCGAAGGGGCCGGGGATCTGGTACCTCCTCGATCTCGGGAGAATCGAGACGGTCCACCGCGTCGTGCTTCTCCCGGGGATATTCGTGACGGACACTCCGGTGGGCCTCCGTGTGGAGGCATCGCGGGACAAGGAGAACTGGCGGACGGTATGGGAGCTTCCCGAGATCATGCCCGGTCTTTACACGTGGAGGGGGCAGCCCCGTTTCGACCACAGCGGGATCGTGGAGTTGGCCTTCCCGGGAGCCCAGGCGCGGTACCTGAGATTTACGCACCTTGGGGAGAGTCCGCCCTTCGACTGGTCGATCGGAGAGATCTTCGTCTTCTCGCCGGGCGCGGGGGGGATGTCCGGGAAGGGGCAGACGGCTTTGTCGCGGGCCCGGAGGGATCTCATCTTTGGCCGGCGGGCGGAGGCGCAGGAGAGGCTTTCCTGCATATTGGCGCTTGATCGTGAGAACATGAAAGCCCACCAGATCAACAGCGCGCTCGCGGCCGGTCGGGAGCCGTGACGCGGGGGAAGGGCGTGATCTCCCGGCCGGATCCCGCGGGCTTTCTTGCGGGACGTGACGACGTCGCGTTGGGGCTCGTCGTTGTCCTCGGGGCATGCGCGCGGCTCCTGCTTCTCCACGGGGTCGGCGAGGTTGTCAACTCGGATGACGCCATGGCCGGGATCATGGCCCTCTCGATCCTCCGGGGCGACTTCCCCGTCTTCTTTCCCGGGGATGGGTACATGGGTTCGCTCGAATCGTACGCGACGGCCGTCCTCTTCCGGTTGCTGGGGCCGTCACCGGCCCTCCTCTACGCCGTTCCGTGCGCCCTGTCGGTCGGTTTGATCGGGTTGGTTTACAGGCTC
>JACPZO010000165.1 GCA_016195465.1 Nitrospirota bacterium | reverse complement strand
CGTCGGAGTGGATGGTCCCATGGGATCTCCTTTCTGACAGTTGTATAAACTGTCAGAATTATACCCCAAGCCCACTCCCATTGCAACTCCCTACGTATCCTCACTTCTATGTCGTGCGCCCACCGGCCTGGACCAGCTTGACTGGCCGCGAGGCACGCTGTACAGTAGGGGCTTCTCGCCTGGGGGTCGCAATGCCCAATGCCGGTCCCAAACCTCGCGTCGTCATCGTCGAAGACGAGTCGATCATCGTCGACGCCATCCGCGCGGCCTTCTCCGAAGAATTCATCGTGCACACGGCCAACTCGGGTCCCGAAGGCCTCCAGAAAATCCTTGAGTTCGAACCCGAGCTCGTCATCCTGGACGTCATGCTTCCCCATCTCAACGGGATGGAGGTATGCCGGCAGGTCCGGGAACGTTTCCCGGACGAACGCATCCGGATTCTCGCGATCACGGGGTACCCCTCGCAGGAAATCGTCCGCCAGATGCAGGAGGCCGGCGCGTCGGACATCCTGGTCAAGCCTTTCGGCGTCGTTGAGCTGAGACAGAAGGTCCGGGCCCTCCTTCCCCGGGCCTGATCCCCAGAAGATCGCTCGCCGGGACCGACTCTTTCCTCGTGCCAACCGACGTCCCGCAGGCCTCGCACAGATAGTCGTAGAGAACGCCGTCCGGGAGGAAGAGGAGCAGCTTCTCCCTGACAGGGAGGGCCTGCCGGCATTTCGGGCAGTAAAGCGACACCGCCTGGAACCGCTGAAAAGCATCCATCGCCGCCCAAGTTAGCAGACTGCCGGACCGTCCGCAAGCCGGGGGCGACACGCGGGCGGGCCGTCCCGGCCGAGAGAGGGAAAGGGCCATGCTTGACATTGTAACGATGGAAGAAATCCGGGCGGTCTTTGAAATACTGGACGAGCTCGAGATCTCGCGCGAGCACGTGACGATCCCGCTCACGCCCGAGCACCCCGGCAGGGTCGCTCGGCTTCCAAACGGGAAGTTCGAGATCGTGATTGAGAGCGAGCAGCCGCTCGCGGCCTGGCTTCCCGTCCTCCGCGCGGAACTCAAGCGCCTGGCGGGTTGACGGGCAGGCAGGTCTTACCGATCCAGCCCCGACAGGTATCGGTTGATCCCTCTCGCCCTGAAATGGGACAGAGGATCGAGTGCTTCCTCGATCGTCAAGATTCCGCCGCCCGGCGTTCGTGTAATGACAAGGGAGAGATCGACAGGGTCGAGAATCGCGTCCCGCCAAGCAAACGTCTCCTCCTGGGGCGCGGCGTCCGGCCCCAGAAGTGCGATGAGTTTCCGCCGGTTGACCAGCGGCCCTTCAAGCATGCACTCCGTTATTCCCCGCAGACTCACGAGAACCCGGCCGATCCTCTCGGCACAATCCGCCCCCCGTACAGGGAGCACGAACCGGAGATCTGCATAACTCCTCGTGCCGGGAGCGAGTTTCTTGTGGCGGAATCCCTGGGATACAACGATCTTCACCCAGCCCCGATCCGCCTCGAACAGCCGGGCCACGGCGCCGTTCGAGAACTTGGCGAGGACAACCAAGGACCGCCCCTTGAAGATATAAGCCGCGTCATCGCTCGACATTTCGACCAACTATACCACAGGGCATTGGAGGAAGGCACGGCAACTCAAGTTTCCCAACGGAGAAGCCGAAAAGTCCCTTAGGAAGAAGGCTCGTGGACGCCGTCGGCTCTGCCGGCACGGATTTCGCAAGTTGATTCTATATTGATACCGCGAGGGACATGCCCAAACGGGGTGGAGAGATGACGACCAAGATTGAAGTCGACGCGGCAACGGTTTGGTGGCAAAACCTCGACGAGTGGGAACGAGAAGCCGTTCATATCGTGTTCGGCGGAAACCGCCTCGAGGCGTACCGGGCAACGCGCCGGTTCGAGGATTACGTCGCCGGCCAATCGTCTCCCGCACTCCTCGTCGGCTCGCGCTAGGCTGCGGCCGGCCCGGAGACCGGGGAAGCGGGTCGTTTGTGCGAGTCATTTCTTGACAAACGACCGTCCTTTGCGATAAGAAATTGTTATCCGATCATCTGTCGCACTGGATGGAGCCGTGACGAACGCAGGGAAGCCGGCAGACCTCGATTTCTTTCCGCTGGACCGCACCCGGTCCGCGCGCCTCAGGCACGCCATCGAGATCGACTACCAGGTCGGCGAGAATTGGCAGCAGGGGCTGGCCGAGGACATCAGCGTCAAGGGACTCCGGGGCGTTTTCGAGCGGCCTCTGCCCGAGGACGCGCTCATCCCCCTCAGGATCTATCTCCACGACCGGGGCCGAATCCACCGGTTCGACACAAACGCCGAGATCATCTGGAAGGCGCGGTCGCGGAAGATACGGGGCGGCCTCTCCTACGGCCTCGCGTTCCTGACCATGAAGGACATGGACAAGGCCTACCTCCGCACGTTCATCTCGGACCACCTGAAAGGGTAGTCGTTCGTCCTAGTCCGGGCTAAAGCTAAAGCCGGCTTCCCCTGTTTCTGAGCCAGTGATCGGCGAGCACCAGCAGGACCATCGCTTCGGCGATCGGAACGGCACGGATCCCGACGCAAGGATCGTGGCGCCCTTTCGTCACGATCGTCGCCGGCTCGCCCCGCACGTCGATCGTCTGCTGGGGGATCCCGATCGACGATGTCGGCTTCAGAGCCAGACGGGCAACGATCGGCGCGCCGTTCGAGATCCCTCCCAGGATTCCTCCCGCGCGGTTCGTGGCAAACCCCGTCGGCGTGATCGCGTCCAGGTGCTCGCTCCCCCGGCGGGCCACGACGCCGAACCCTTCGCCGATCTCCACGCCCTTGACGGCGGGGATCGAGCCCAACCCCTTGCAGAGGTCCGCGGAGAGCTTGTCGAAGACCGGCTCGCCGAGGCCCGGCGGGACGCCCTCGGCCACGACCTCGACCAGGGCGCCGATGGAATCCTTCGAGGACCGAATATCGTCCAGGAGCTTCTCCATCTCGGGAACGATATCGGGATCGGGGGTGAAGAACGGGTTCGCATCGATCGCCGCCCGCTCCACTCTTTTCGCGCGGACGTTCCCCATCTGGAGGAGATAGGCGTACACCTCGATCCCCTCCCGCTTGAGCAGCTCCCGGGCGACCGCTCCCGCCGCGACGCGCGCGGCCGTTTCCCGCGCCGAGGCCCGCCCGCCGCCCCGGTAGTCGCGGATCCCATATTTCTGGTGGTAAGTATAGTCGGCGTGGCCGGGGCGGAAGAGGTCCTTGATCGATTCGTAGTCCCGTGACCGGACGTCCGTGTTCCGGATGAGGAGCGCGATCGGCGTCCCGGTCGTCTTTCCCTCGAACACGCCGGAAAGGATCTCGACCCGGTCGGCCTCCTGGCGCTGGGTCGTCTGGGAGGATCGGCCGGGCCGGCGGCGGTCCAGGTCCCGCTGGATGACGGCCTCGTCCAGCGGCAGGCCGGCCGGACAGCCGTCCACGACGGCCCCGATGGCCGGTCCGTGGCTCTCTCCGAACGTCGTGACGCGAAGCGCCGCGCCTAACGTGCTTCCGCCCATCTTCCGTCTCCCCGCGATCAGGTTTTCGAGGATCATACCACAAAACAACGCCGATACTTGACGTGGAACCGGCCGCGGGCATATAGTCAGGCGGCCTTTTCGGACCCCCCCGGGTCCGGGGGGACGATAACCCCGTAGGAGCGCGCGATGCCGTCCAAGATCTGGCTTGTAGCCATGAGCGTTCTTTTCGCCGGCTGTTCGACGGCGGGCGATCTGGCCTATCTCAACATGGCCCCCGAGCAGATCCTCGCCCAGGGCGGCGAGAAGCTCAAGCAGGGCCGGTACGAGGAGGCCCGAACGGCTTTCGAAAAGATCCGCGAAAGAGACGCGGGAGCGCACATCGGGGCCGCCACGCAGATCCGGATCGCCGATTCGTACTACGCCGAAGGAAGGTTCGCCGATGCCGCGGGCGAGTACAAGCGCTTTCTCGAGCTTTATCCGTACAACCGGATCGCCAGCTACGCCCAGTACCAGCTCGCGATGTGCTCCTTCAAGCAGATCGACGCTCCGGACCGCACGCCCGAGCACGCCGAGAACGCGATGACCGAGTTCGAGTCGCTCCTCTCCCGATATCCCCAAAGCCCGTTCGCCGACGAGACTCGAGAGAAGATCGGAATCTGCAAGGACCACCTCGCCGAGCACGAATACCTGATCGGGCAGTTCTACTACAAGAAGGGCGCCTATCAGGCCGCCCTGTCCCGTTTCGACCATCTTCTCGGCAAGTACGCCCACGCGAAGGTGGAGCCATCCGCCTTGTACCACGCCCTCCTTTCGGCCGTCGAACTTGGAAAGCGCGAAGACGCCGCTCGCTACGGCGACCGGCTGGCGCGCGAGTTCCCCGCCTCTCCGTACGCCGCCCAGGCTGCCCGCCGCCTCGGTCTCCATTCGGCCCTCCGCTAGCCAAAGCGGGCCGCCGAGCCGTCGTGCGCAGAGGGTCTTCCCGTCCGTCAAGGCCGATCAATCGGAAAAGTAGGACGTTCTACCCGGTCAACCTGGACTTGGAGGGCCGAGCCGTCCTCGTCATCGGCGGCGGCAAGGTGGCCGAACGAAAGATCGAATCGCTGATCGCCTGCGGCGCGAACGTCCGCCTGGTCAGCCCGGAGAGCACGGCGCGGATCCGCGCCTGGGCCGCGAAGGGCACGATCCGCTGGGCCCCCCGGTCGTACAAACCCGGCCACGACGAGCGCGGGGCCTTCCTGGTCATCGCCGCCACGGACGACGCGCGGGTCAACCGGGCCGCCAGCCGGGCCGCAAAGGCCGCGCGGACCTTCATCAACGTCGTCGACGTCCCCGAGCTCTGCACCTGCACGATCCCCGCAGTCGTGAGGCGCGGCGATCTCCAGATCGCCGTCTCGACCGGCGGCGCGAGCCCGGCCTTCTCCCGCCGCGTTCGGGAAGAGTTGGAAAAAACGTTCGGTCAAGGATACGAACGGCACCTCGATCTCCTCGGCCGCCTTCGGGCCCCCCTCCGAGAGATGGTCAAGGATCCCGCAAGCCGGCAGGACCTCATGACGAGACTCGCCTCCCTGCCCATTCCCCGGCTCGTCTCCCGTGGAGAGAACTCCAAAGCTGTTGAAAAGGTCCTCGGAACCCTGGCTTACTCGCTCTCACCGGCGGATACGGAAAACCTCGCCGCAAGGGTCGTAAGGCCCGTTCTCCACCCCTCGGATTGAAACAGCAATCAGCACCTTACGGAGACGCGATCTGCCTTGCGCTCTTCGAACCAGCCCACGGGGGACCCGGCCGTCAAGGTCCTTCAACTCTCTTACACGCAATTCTCGTTCGTAAAATCCTCTCTAGGAGATTATAGAGCTTGCGCTCAATTGAATCCAATAGCAGGGTATGCTCATACTCCTCCTGCTTGGCAGGAACAGTCCCTTCCAATTTCGACTCCCATGCAACGGCCCCAGTCGCAACTGACAATGCTTTGATCTTGATATCCTCAAAATATACTCCTTTTGAATGGTCCCTGCCCATTGCCGGGATTGTAGCGACTATCACGGCGTCTGCGCCACTTTTCCGTCCCACTTCTTGAAGGTACCTTGGATTCGTCGCTGAGACTGATCGGCCCTCGGTACCGGCTATTGCCACCACCTTGGACCTTTCTACATACGCAAAGCCCAATCCCTCCAACATCCTTTCAATCTTTGCAATATTGTTGTAAATAACGACTCGACCACCGTCGGGCCTTTTTTTTAGCCAGTCGACTCCATGCTCAACCGTCACAATTGCATACCTTTTGATATGCATTTCACATATACTGGGGCTTACATAGGTAGACTCCCTTAGGTCATACTTTAGCCGGTCGAGTCCACCTGGCAATGAAAATGCAACGGCTGTGCTATCAGTGGGGTGGTAGTAGAGAACCCTCCTATAGTCCGCTTCCGCCTTTCCGATGTTGCCAGACTTATAATAAACGGCCGCACGGTTCTTTAGCAAAGTCACATCGTCGCCAAATGCCAATGCGGCGCTATACATACTTATTGCATTCGTATAATCGGCTTCCTCATCATAATCCATTGCGCGGTACGCGTAGGCCATGCCCTGTAGTGACCACAATCGCGGATTCAAATGGATATACTTAAGCGAGCCTTTTGCGAAGTCAGACATCTGCCGAAATGACCCACCCCACTTCGGATGCAAAACATCCACATAGGCGCGTCTCGCATAATAGGTCCGGTTGTCATGATGTATCGCCATGTCCAGGGCTTCGCGTGGCGTGATCGGTATACTGGATGCGGTGGATATCCAAATCAAGTCCACATACGCTGGCATGAGTCCTGGATTTTTCTCAATGGCCATCTGCAAGTCTTTGAAGGCATCAGTGTGGTAGCGATGCATGTCTTCTATTCGTTGTCTGGGGGTTTTATCTATAGTCTTACCGCCCCGAACGTCGAACCCGAGGCGGGCCTTATAAGCGCCTCTGGCGGCATACGCAACATCTGAGGCTGTTGTTGCTACCCAGAGGTCCAAATCCTCAATTGAGATGCCCTCTCGTGGAGCAAAGAGCATGTATGCCTGCCGAAGGGATCTCTCATATCGAACGTCTCTCTTGAAGTGTCGGTATAGGGTGACGTAGGCACTTTCAATAGCGTCATACTGTTGGGTGGAAAGTAGCGCCGTGATCTCCGATTTATTTACTTCGCCTAGACCGATTTGTTGCTTCAGGGCAATGTTGGCCAGTTCGGCCTGCTTGCCCGGATGGGAAACATCGCTACTGGCATTCTGCGGAATAAAATGCATGTGGCTGCCGGTTGCCAGCACGAAGAGAATAATGAATCTCGCTCTCATGAATGACTCCGCCGTTATCGGGAGTGTGTAAAGCCCGCCGGCTTTCTCCATACGGATATGAACCGAGGGACGGGCCCGGCCGTTTCGATTTTGGAACGGAACGTTGCTAATATGTGATCGGTTGCCAGGACTTTGTGGGAGCTGTTTCTTGCGACGCATTCTGAGAGACGGGCCGGCGAGCATGGAGAACTTTCGACCGCGGGGCCAGGGCGTGGTCCCGGTCGCCTGGGGCATGGCCCGGCATGCGAGGGCAGGTGATGGCCGAGGGAAAGGGCGCGATCGCGGTTCCGCGAGAGCCGGCGTGGACCCCGCGAAGGCAGGGCGCCGTTCCGAGAGAGAGGTTGCAACCGCATCGTTCCTGACTCCTGGAGGGGATGGAGCCTGACAGCCTGTCTGGACGGCTTTAAGGAAAAGCTACCAGAAACCCGCGTTTCGGTCAATGCGCGTGGCGTGTGCATGTCTGGCGGTTGCCCCCGCTCTCCTTCGGAGTCCCCGATTCCGCCTCCCTTGAGGGCCCAAGGGGCTACGTTGTTTCTATGGATGACTACCTGCCCTTCCGCCCTCGCGCCCTCGCGACGCCAGCCGCGTTGACGCCGACGGGCCGGGCTATCTCAGTTGCCGAAAGGCCATGCTCGTCCCGGCATCGCTTTGCTGAGGGTTTGGTCAAGCTTTTCCAACATTCTGGTCCTGTTCTGGTCATCGTCGAAAATGGCAGATATGCAGTCTCCTGCGTCGGCACGAGCGACGCGTTATGCCGCGTGCAACACGGCTCGGCGGGCAGGTTGCGGCAACGCGACCGCGATAAAGAATTTTTCCGGGTACAGGTAGTCTTCGCCGGATTCATCGACCACACGCAGTTGTCCGAGCTTCTCCGCGCGTGCATCCGGCAGGCACACGTAAATCTTGCGCCTCTCCAGCGACACTTCGTACCCCTTGTTGTCGATGCAGACAATTAATCGTTTTTGCGTTCTTGCCATTTTCGCTTACCTCACAGGAAGCGCTTGATCTTGAACTCTCGCTTGCCGATACCCGTGGCCTCGTACCAGTTGATCTCGGCCCGGACGACTTCCCCACCACGAAGCCGGACATCGGCGGTTCCCTTGCGCTTGCGCCACCGGCCCCGGCCGTAACGCTTGCGAAGTCGGGCCAACTCCCTGATGCCAGAGCCCGTAGCAATGGTCTCGACGTCGGCAATCCCGTCCACGATCTCGAAGTGCATGACCCATGCTCTCAGAGACTGTCAATAGGGTCAAGTGACGCTATCGAAGGCGGCAACGACCAAAATCAGCGGCGGCGTTTCACGCCGTCCGCTGGATTTTATTGTTGGGTGTTTCTTCGTTTAATTGCTTTTTCAATAATCTCTTTCACAAACCATGGAATTGTCTGTCCCGATTCTTTGGCGTCTTTTTTCAGTC
This sequence comes from Nitrospirota bacterium, assembly GCA_016195465.1. Taxonomy (GTDB): domain Bacteria; phylum Nitrospirota; class RBG-16-64-22; order RBG-16-64-22; family RBG-16-64-22; genus RBG-16-64-22. The sequence continues at coordinate 35,038 of JACPZO010000165.1, read as the reverse complement.
GTTCATATTGTTCCACTTCTTTGCCCTGCCATATCAAATCAGCACGTCGAACTTGCCGCATAGCAACATGGGAATAATCTTCCGGGTATGCCCAGTAGCAAGAGAGGCAAATTTCCTTCTTTTTTAGAGTCTGCCAATTTTCACAGTGCTCACAAGACCATGACTTTGCCCGATTTGCTGAGCCCGATAGTAACATGAAATCATCTGGATTCAGTTCGACACTTTCACCATCTCCTCCTACTTCATAAGGAATACGATGGTCTATTTGAAGCTCGCTTTCATCCATGTCTTCAAGATAGATGAAGCATTTACAGCCATACTTCTCAATGAGAAATTCTTTAATCTTCTTAGAAAGTCCTGTACGCCCTGACAGTTTTCTGAATCTCTTCTTGGTTACATCTCCAAAGCGATATGCTGCAATCTTTCTACCGTCTGAACCTGTTACACGAAAAGTCTCAAGTGGAATACCATGCTCACGGACATCTCGAACTGCTCTCGGTGGATGATTATACCCGTATTTCTCCTTTAGTTCTTCTGTTGTGATATGACCATGCTTTAAAATATGGTCAATAACAGTTTTAGGACGTTTTGCAGTAACAGACCTGCAAAGCTCAAGAAATTCTTTTGGGTATTTTTGCGGCATAGCGGCCTCTTGCCTCCATCAAAACAAGTTGTTCAGTCTCGTGTCTTCTGTGAAAATACGGTGAAGCTGCAACTTCCATAGTCAAGCGTGGCGATAAATATAAAGACTCAACAGTGATAGCATCTCGTTTAAGCAATGTTGCCTGAGATGAGCGTCCAGCTTCCAATTCAATTAAAGTGAGGGAAAGACTCTCTGGCAAACGAGTGCCAAAGGTTTTATTGCCTGTCCGGCCATCATAACTAACAGCATAACGAATATTACGCGCATTTAACTCTGCTAATGCCATTACAAACTCATCATATACTATTCCGGAAAAATAGCGAGAATCCCTATCACCACATACTCCTTGATAAGGGGGGTCCATATAAACAACATCGTCCTCATTTACATTTAATAAAACATCCTTGTAATCAAGAGATGATATTATAGTTTTTCCTTTCAAAAGATAAGAGACGCCAAGAATATTTTCTCTCATCGTTTCAGGACGTGTGCCGTGACGTCTCTTGTCAGGACTTTGATTAAAGAGTCCCTCAGCATTGTAACGCACAGAACCTTTTACACAACGTGTAAGCAAATAAAGAAATAATCTGGGGTCTCCTGTTCGATTGAAATCTTCTCTAACCCGATAATAATGCTCTACGGGGTCATCGTGCTGCTGGTTCCATAGTGTTTCATAAAAATCAGCTATTTCAGTAGGGTGATTAATGATAAGCCCAAGCAATTCTACAAGGGGCTTATTTAAGTCATTTATCCAATACGAGTTAGCTCTGTTTCTTGCTGCGCAGGCTATTGAAATAGCGGCCGTTCCAGCAAAAGGTTCTACAAGTCTCGAAAATTTATTAGGAAAATATCGGAGAATAGTTGACGCAAGAACTCTCTTGCTTCCTTGATATTGTATTGGATGTGGAACTTTCATATCATTATGCCGTTATTTCTATTATACACCCAACGATCTGCCGTTCAGCGGCGGGGCGCAAGCCCCGTCCGCTGCAACGGCTGGTTAGCCCGCGCCGTAGCGCTTGAGCAATGACACGGGGCCTGGGCTCCAGCGTAGGACCCGTCGCCAAGCGTTGACCTCAGATGTGGCACCTTGTTTGTTGTGTTTCGGCAATCGTCCGAACATGGACTCGTGCTCCTTCAGAAGAATCTGCTCCAACAGCCATGCGGCGTCGCTGTCCATATCATCAAGGCCGCTCCACGAAAGGGCTACGTACTTCAGCTCGATCTGGCTCGCCATGCGGCGAAGGCCCGGCTTGGTTCGCCAGTGACTTTCACCGCGAGCGCCCACCCAGCCCTTGCCAATGTAGGCAATCGCGGACTCCTCGCTCACCATGTGCTTGGGAGAGTAGATCACGTAGCAACCGTACCACCCATCTTCGCTGACCCCCTGAAAGTGCGTGAGACCGTCGAAAAGGCGCGGTCTCGACTGCTCGTGGCGAACGTCGACGAGGTATTCAACGTCTCCACCCTGTGCTGCCTCACGAAGCATGGCTCGGAGACGCCTACTGGTGATGTTCCTGCGTGCCAACGAATTCCTCCTTCAACTCCCCGTTCTGGACGACCCTGAAGAAGTCGGGCTAACAACCTTTAGATGGACCCGCATAAGATGCAGGAAGTTGCTTTCCTGTCCGCATAAGAAACCTTTGGTTCTCCTGCCAGAGGCATGCTAACGCCTTTGCGTACAACGGGTTGCTGCTGGTCGCGACATTTATTCCGGCGTGATATGCGGATCGGCATAAGTACCTCCTCCGTAAAGCCCATCCACCGGGCTGAGAACGCCCGACGGACCCCGGTTGAGGTCCTCGCGCAATTCCTCCATCAACGTCAAACCGCGTCGAGCACTCGCAAGCCGTAGCAAGCGGGCGCCAATCCGTCGGCGCCGCCTCGCTCTCGGGTCCCTCTTCCAAACCAGGCCCGAGAGCTTACCCGGCCATCTCCTTGCGGTCCTTCTCCGATCCGGCCTCGCGGAGGATCGGCTTGACCTTCCCGGACTCGGCGACGTTCGACATGCGGCACCCGCCGTCGAAGACGACCCCCTCTTCGACCGTGAGAAGAGGCGTCTGGATGTCCCCCTTCACGCGGGCCGGCTTGTTGAGGTTCGCGCGCTGGGAGGCGAAGATGTTCCCGGTGATCTTCCCGCACGAGACGACCGTTCCGGCGCGGATCTCGCCCGTGATCTCGGCCTCTTCCCCGACGATCAGCGTGTCCTCGGTGTGGATCTCCCCCTCGAGCGTCCCGTCGATCCGCACGGTCCCATCGAACGTCAGGATGCCCTTGAACGTCGTGCCTTTCCCCAGAAAAGCCTTTACATCCGATTCCAGCGGGAGATCTCGCCCTCTCTTGAGCATTGTTGCCTCCTTTGTTCGGCCGAGTTTCAGTCAAGAAGCAGATCGACCAGCCGGTCGAGCTCGCTCCGTGAAGCGTACGTGATCTCGATCGTTCCCCCGGCGCCTCTCGATTGAACGCGCACCTTCGCGCCCAAGGCTCGACGGAGACGATCCTCCAGTTGGGACGTGTGGACCTCCCCCGCCTTGCGGACGGGCGGACGAACCGCGGACGGCTTTTCCTTCCCCATCCGGCGCGCCATCTCCTCGGCCTCGCGGACGGAGAGGCCCCGGCGGACGATCGCGCGAAGAAGCAGAAGTTGATCCGCCTTCTTGTCGAGGGAGAGGATCGCCTTGGCGTGGCCCATGCTCACCTGCCCCGACGCCATCTCCTGCTTGATCTCGGGCGGCAAGGAAAGGACCCGCAGGAAGTTCGCCACCGTCGCCCGCGGCTTCCCCACGCGCGCCGAGACCTCCTCCTGTGTCAGCCTGAACTCGCGGACCAGGCGCTGGTAGGCCTCGGCCGTCTCGATCGGGTTCAGATCCTCCCGCTGGATGTTCTCGATCAGGGCGATCTCGAGCCGGTCGGCCGGAGACGACTCCTTCACGATGGCCGGAATCTCGGCCAGGCCCGCCAGCCGCGCAGCGCGCCACCGGCGCTCGCCGGCGATGAGCATGTAACCGCCTTCCGGACGGCGCGTGATGAGGACCGGTTGGATGACCCCCCGTTCCCGGATCGAATCGGCCAGCTCCTTCAGGCGCTCGTCATCGAAGATCCGCCGCGGCTGATAGACGTTCGGATGGATCTCGTCCAGACCCAGGAGCCGAACGCCCTCGGCCTGGCGGCCCGGCGAAGGGGCGAACTCGGGGATGAGGGCGCCGAGGCCTTTACCGAGAGCCGGCTTTGACATTTTCGATCAGCTCCCGTGAGAGGCTCGTGTATCCTTCCGCGCCCTTGGATCGGACGTCGTAGAGATGGATCGGCTTCCCGAAGGAGGGGGCCTCGGAGAGGGCGACGTTGCGCGGGATCACGGTCGTGAAGACCCTTTCGCCGAAATGGGCGCGGACCTCTTTTTCGACCTGGGTCGATATCCTGTTCCTGGGGTCGAACATCGTGAGGACGATCCCTTCGATCTCCAGGTCCGGATTGAACGACTGCTTCACGAGGCGGATTGTGTTGAGGAGCTGGGTCAGTCCCTCCATCGCGTAATACTCGCACTGGACCGGGATGAGGACGGCGTCGGCGGCCGTCAGCGCGTTGATCGTGAGAAGGCCCAGGGACGGCGGGCAGTCGATGAAGACGAACGAGTAGGCGCGCCTGGGGCCTTCGAGCGCCCGCCTGAGAAGCCGCTCCCGATCGGGAACCCCGACCAGCTCGACTTCGGCGCCGATCAGGTCGATCCGCGCTGGAATGAGCGTAAGTTCTTGAATTTCCGTTGTTTTTTTGACTTCCTCGAACGAAGCCCGCCCGATGAGGAACTCGTAGGAATGCTTCTCGAGGCTGGACCGGTCTATCCCGAGGCCGCTGGTCGTGTTGCCCTGCGGATCGAGATCGACGAGGAGGACCGGGTCCCCGCCCAAGGCGACGCCCGTGGCCAGGTTGACGGCCGTGGTCGTCTTCCCAACCCCTCCTTTTTGGTTGGCGATGGCTATGATCCGGCCCATGGCAAGGTTCGAAGGTTAGCACAGGTCGGGGAAAAGACCAATCTTCTTTGTCGTCCAGCCAGCCTGCTCTTGCAGGCAACGTACCGTGGGGGGCACGGCGATGCAGGATCCGGTTCGGAGTTGGGAGTGCGGAGCCGAAAGGACACTGAAGGACTCTTCGAACTCCGAACCGGCTTGCGGATGTTTCCCCCGTCGCTTACCACACGATTCCCGCGAAAACCTTTTTGCCTCGCTCATTGGAGCCAAGAGAACCGCGCCCTACGGCGCGTTGTCGGGGTTTTGCCTGCCTCTCTCGTTCTCCCAACCCCCCACTCCCAACTCCGAACTCCCAACGCGCTCCCTTCCCGTGTTCCACGTGGAACAATTCCCCCTCCTTCGCTCCCGCTCGATGACCGCGAGCAACAAGGCCACGGCCGCCGGCGTCACGCCTGGGATGCGCGAGGCCTGCCCCAGACTGGCGGGCCGGACCCGGGAAAGCTTCTCGGCCACTTCTCTCGAGATGCCGGGGAGACCGGCCGGATCGAGTCCGGGGGGGATCGCGACGGCTTCCAGGCGCCGGAGCCTGGCCGCGAGCTCCCCTTCCCGCCGGATGTACCCCTCGTACTTGACGGCCGTCTCGACCGAGAAGGCCATGTCCGGCGGCAGGCCCTTGGGAGGCGGGAAGAGGTCAACCAGGGCTTCATACGTGATGCCGGGGCGGCGGAGAAGCTCTTCCAGCGACAGATCGGGCCGCGGGGCGCTTTCGCCCGGCACGGCCCGCGTCCCCACCCGCTCGCGCCGGAGCCGTTCCCTCTCCTCCTCGACGCCCGCCCGGCGGCGGCGGACCCGCTCGTACGCCTCCCCGCTCACGAGGCCGAGCTTCCATCCCGTCTCCGTCAGGCGGAGGTCCGCATTGTCGTGCCGGAGGTGAAGCCGGACTTCGGACCGGGAAGTGAAGAGCCTGTACGGCTCGTCCACGCCCCGCGTCACGAGATCGTCCACCATGACGCCCAGGTACGACTCGAACCGGCTCGGGATGAAAGGATCGCCGCCCCGGACGGATCGGGCGGCGTTGATCCCGGCCAGGAGTCCTTGACCGGCCGCCTCTTCGTACCCGGTTGTCCCGTTGATCTGTCCGGCGAAGAAGAGACGCCCGACCCGCTTCGTTTCAAGGGAAGAGAAGAGCTCCGTCGGCGGGACGAAATCGTACTCCACGGCGTACCCCGGGCGAAGGAGCACGGCCCGCTCGAGGCCGGGCATGGTCCGGACGAACGTCTCCTGCACGTCCACCGGGAGGCTTGTCGAGATTCCATTGGGATAAACGGAAACCGTGTCGAGCCCTTCGGGCTCAAGGAAGACCTGGTGCCGCTCTTTGTCGGGGAACTTGACCACCTTGTCCTCGATCGACGGGCAATAGCGGGGACCCAGCCCCTTGATGGCGCCGCTGTAGAGCGGGGACCGGTCGAGGTTCCGACGGACGATCGCGTGCGTCGCCTCGTTCGTGTGCGTGAGATGACAAACCGCTTGGGGCAAGGGAATCGTCCCGGTGGAAGAGGAGAACCGCGGGGGTGGGTCGTCCCCTCGCTGAACGGAGAGAGACGACGGATCGATCGTCCGCCCATCCAGGCGCGGAGGGGTCCCCGTCTTGAGCCGGCCCAGTGGAAAGCCCAAGCCGGCCAGGGAGCCCGAAAGGGCCGCGGCCGACCTCTCGCCGACGCGGCCGCCGGCCACGCGGTCCAGCCCGAAATGAAGAAGGCCGTTGAGGAACGTGCCCGTTGTCAGGACGACAGCCGAGCCGGGAATAAAGGTGCCTTCTTCCGCTTCCACGCCGCGGACCTCTCCGCCCCGAACCGGGAGACGGCTCACAACGGCCTCGATGACCTCCAGCCCCGCCTGGCCGGCGACGGCGCTGCGCATCCGGGCGGCATAGAGCTTCTTGTCGGCCTGGGCCCGGAGCGCCCGAACGGCGGGCCCCTTCCCCGTATTCAAGAACCGGAACTGGATGCCGGTCTCATCGATGGCCCGCGCCATCTCGCCGCCCAGGGCATCGATCTCGCGGACCAGGTGCCCCTTGGCGATGCCCCCAACGGCCGGATTGCAGGACATCCGGCCGATGGCTGCCTTGCTCATCGTGACGAGGGCCGTCCGGCAACCCAGGCGCGCCGCGGCCAGCGCCGCTTCGATCCCCGCGTGGCCGCCTCCCACGACGATGACGTCAAACTCTCTCAAGCTCCTTCTCCCTTCGACCGGCCAGGCCATTGTTCCACGTGGAACAATGGGCACCCCGGTTGGCTGCCGTTACTTTCCCACGCAGAACCGGCTGAAAATCCTCCCCAGGATGTCCTCCCGGCACACCCGGCCCGTGATCTCCCCAAGGGCGTCCAGCGCTTGCCTCAAATCGAGCAAGAGACAGTCGAGCGGACCGTTCGCCTCAGCCGTTCCCAAGGCCAGACGCAAAGCGCTGCCGGCCCTCTGCAGGGCTTCCTTCTGCCGCAGGTTGACGGAGACGCCCGGCTCCCTTGAAGGACTGGCGAGGGCTTGCCGAACCTTTTCGGCCATCCTGTCCCGGAGCCGACCCAGTCCATCCCCGCTCGCGGCGGACAGGGATACGAACGTCGCGTCACCAATATCTCCCGCCGCCAACAGGCGCACTATCTCCTCCCGTGAGACGCGCGGGGGAAGGTCCGACTTGTTCACCGCAACGATGGGATCTCTTCCGGTCAGCAGGGCCGCCGCCTTGGCGTCCTCGGACCGCAACGGCTCGCTCCCATCCATCACCCATACCGTCACGTCCGCCGCGGCTAGGGCTTCTTCCGCCCGCCGGATCCCCGCGGCCTCGGCCGGTTCGCTGGAGGCCGCGAGCCCCGCCGTGTCGATCAGCCGGACGGCCACGCCCTCGATCGCCAGGCTTTCCTCGAGGATGTCCCTGGTCGTCCCGGGGACGGGCGTCACAATGGCGCGTTCGGTCCCAAGCAAGGCGTTCATCAGCGACGATTTGCCGACGTTCGGCCTTCCCGCAAGGACGACTCGCATCCCTTCCCGAAGGATTCGCCCAATCTCGTACGAGGAGACCAGCCGCTCGATGCCGTTCAGAAGATCGGAGACCTCCCCCAGAGAAGGGGCGTCGATGTCCACGTCTTCGCCGAACTCGATGGCGGCTTCAAGGCCGCTGACGAGGTCCGCCAGGCGCTGGGTCAGCCGGTCGATCCGCCGGTGCATACTCCCGTCGATCTGCCGGGAGGCTTCGACAAGCCCCCGCTCGCTCGTCGCCAGGATCAGGTCGTTGACCGCCTCGGCCTGCGTCAGGCCGATCTTTCCGTTCTCGAAGGCCCGGCGGGTAAACTCTCCCGGCTCGGCCAGGGAGGCCCCCCGCTCTAGAAGGAGCCGCAGGACGCTCGTCAACAGAATCCACCCGCCGTGCAGGTACAGCTCCACCACGTCTTCGCCCGTCGAGCTTGAAGGCGCCCGCATGATCACCGCCTGACCGTGGTCGAGCGTCCGGCTCGTCGCCGGGTCGTGGACGCGGATGGAAAAAAGCTTGCGGCTGGGGCGCCCTCCCAGCCCATCGCCCGCCGAGACGCAAACGATGCCCCCGGCGATCGCCAGCGCGGCCGGCCCGCTCACCCGGATGATTCCCAGGGCGCCCGAGCCGGGAGGCGTTGCGATCGCGGCTATCGTCCGATGGGTTTCCGCGCTCATGTCTTTGTTCCGATGGGCCGCGGAGCGCGTCGGGCCAGTTGACCGCCTCCGGCGCGCGGCCGGCGGACGCGCTCTTGAATCTACTTCGCGGGAGATCTGTTGATGTAGAGCTGCTGGCCGATCGTGAGGATATTGTTAACGGTCCAGTACAGAACAAGGCCGGATGGGAAGGAGAGGAACATGAAGGTGAAGACGACGGGAAGAAGCAACATGACTTTCGCCTGTGTCGGGTCGACCGTGGTGGGGGTCAATTTTTGCGACGCGAGCATCGACACGCCCATCAGGATCGGCAGCACGTAGTACGGGTCCGGGTCCGAGAGATCGTGGATCCATCCGGCGAAGGGCGCCTGCTTCAGCTCGATGGCCAGCGAGAAGATATTGTACAGCGCCACAAAAAACGGGACTTGGATCACCATCGGGAGACAGCCGCCCATCGGGTTGACCTTGTGCTTCCGATAGATTTCCATCATCTCCTGGTTCATCCGCGTCTGGTCGTTCTTGTATTTTTCCCGCAGGGCCAGAACTTTGGGCTGGAGCTCCTGCATTCGCTTCATCGATTTGTAGCTTAAGTGCGTGGGATAGAAGAAGATGAGCTTGAGAAGGGCCGTCAGCAGGATGATAGCCACGCCGTAGTTCCCGAATACGCCGTGGATCCACTTCATGACCCAGAACATCGGTAGAGCCAGGACCGTGAACCAGCCGAAATCGACAAGGTCCTCGACGTGCGCGTTCATCCGGGCCAGCCGGTCCCGCTCCTTGGGCCCCAGATAGACCCTGAGCTTGTCGGGGGCGGAACCCGCCGCGCCGGGAATCAAGACGCGCGCAACGGGCCGGGTATCGAGTTGGAGCGTCCCTTGCGCCCCCGAGACCGCCGCGACCTTTCCCACGACGATCCATTCTCCGTCGTTCCCGGATAGAACGGCCCCTCCCCGCTGTCTCTCGACCCGCACGACACGCCCCGACGCGTCCACAACGGCCGTGAGTGGATCTCCGGCCTTCAGGTCCGCCGGCTTTTGAGCTCCCTCCGCGAGCTGGAGCGTCGTTTGCCGGGGGCCTTCGAACTCAAAGCGGACTCCGCCTCGCGGTTTGGCCGGAACCGCCGCCATGACGAAGTATTTGTCCGTGATCGCCGCCCACTCCGCCTCCCCCGAGAGCTGCTCGCTTCCGGAGCCTTTCGTCAGGCTCTCGCGCCTCACGTCCCGACCGACCCGCGCCGCCGGGCCGACGTACACATTCCAGTTTCCAGAATCAAGATCGTCGATGACGGCGGTGTTCGAACCCAGGGAGACGGCATACGAGGGATATCCCAAGACCGTCGTCTCGACGTCGATCTCGTACGTCTCGGGGTGGAAAGTCAGGCTGCGCTCGATGCGCCCGGCGCTTGTCGAGTGCCGAAAGCGGAGAACCTGAGAAGCGCTCCCTTCTTTGAGGACCAGTTCCTCCCGGTCGACCGAGAACGGAAGCGCGGCGCCCTCGACCGCCGGGATCCGGAGCGTGAGCGGAAGCTCGTCCCGTTCCGCCACGAGGCCAATCCCTCCGTTCGACCTTCTTGCATGATACCGTTTCAGATCCCAGCGAACGATCCTCCCGCCGCCCTCGCTCGCCAGCACCGCCGTATACAGCGGCGTCTCGACCTTAACCATCGTCCCGCGCGGGCTCGCGCCTCCCCCGACCGGCCGCGCCACGGCGTCCGCCGGCCGCGCGACATCCGCGGGCTTCCCGCTTTCCTTTTGGAGGGCCCGTCCTTCCTGACGCCCGCTCTCCCTGCTCCCGCCCATCAGGGATTGAACGTACTGAAATCCGACGAGAACGCCGATTGAAAGGACGATCGCCACCAGAATGCGCTTATCCAAATCTCTAGATCTCCACTCTTCTATTAGGATGCTGAAAAAGTCCATCCATGGCTTTTTCAGCCACGACTAGCGCGAAGTCAATTCGCGCAAGTCTTTTAAATCGCTCAAAACCAAATCTTCGCGCCATCTTCGAGATTGGGCGGTGCATCCCTGCACCGCGCGCAGGCTGCTGTTTTTCAGCAGCCTGCTAAGAATCATTCTTGGCCGGTCAAAGTACGTATTTCCGTTTGATCGGTTCACCCGGCCCACGATCCTGGAATCATCGTCGGGGAACGGGATCGTACCCCCCGCGCCCGAAAGGATGACACCGAAGCAAGCGCCAGGTTGCCAGAGCCATTCCTCTCATCACCCCGTGTTCTTGGACGGCCTGCGACGCGTATCTGGAGCAAGAGGGGATATGCCGACAGGAAGGACCAACCATTGGAGAAACGAACCGCTGGTATATCCGGATCAAACACAGAACCGACTCACGCAAGATCAGCAACGGCTCCCCCGCCCGCGGCCGAAACCATGTCCCTGACCTCATCGCAAACCGATCGGAACTCCCTCCTTCCGAAAGCCCTTCGGACCACGATCACGATGTCCAGCGGCCCCCGCGGTTCCGAACAGCTTCTCAGACATTCCCTGATCACCCTCCGCATATAGTTCCGCGCCACGGCGCTTCCCACTCTCCTGGATACGGAGATCCCCATCCGAGTTTCCGTCGCGGACTCCCGCGCTCGAAAGGACATCGCCACGAACGCCCCAGATATCCGCCCCGGCCCTTTCAACACGGCCCGGTACTCCTCCGACCCTCGAAGGGGCGCCCACCAATTCACGAATTGCCCATCACCTCTCGTCCGAAACCGTTAGCCTCTCTCGACCTTTCGCCCGGCGCCGCTTCAAAACCCGACGCCCCGCCTTCGTCTTCATTCGTTCCCTGAATCCATGCACCTTCTTTCGCCGCAGATTCGATGGTTGCCGATACGTGACTGACATCGTCTTCCTCCCCCACCCTGGACACTCTAACCGCAAAAAATCATGAGGCTATCCTTTTCCCTCCTCTAAGTCAAGAACCGATTCCCCTGTCAACCGATTCCCCCCCCGCTCTTCCAAGACCCGCACTGACTTTTGTTGGATAATGCTTTTTTACCCTTTTCCCCAGTGAACTAGCTCTTATACCTAATCGTTTTACAATTCCGTAGTAGCCTTAGTAACGCTGTGGATCCTGGGCAAAGAAGGCCTAACTTCCCTCACCACAATCTTCCATTCTGTTGTTTCTCTGTTGGAAGAAATGCCATTCCAACAAGAAACCCTGTGGAAAACCAACCGTTTGTACCGGCTAACTGCTTATTAACAAAAAATAAACAGACCGGCCTGTGAGAAACATTTTTCTTGCGAAAACGGGCCATTTTTGATAAACAAATGTATTCTTCAGGGACCGGACACGATGCCGCTGAAATCTTTCCTTTTCGAGGTGAGTGTTGGTGTTTTGAACCGCAAAGTGCGCCCGAGTCCCCGCCCCTTAGGGCGGGGTCAAGGCGCACGAATGCAAATGACGAAAAGTACCTTAGAGGTCGAAGAATCCCCGCCTCTGAAGGCGGGGTTCTTCAACTATTCGCCCCCCATCGCGACGCTCGAGGCTGGTCGTTACCTTCAATATCCCGGCTAGGCGCGCACGGTCGAGCGAACCAATCGCACACCGGATGGTTAGAGATAGTTCGAGGATAAGACTATAATTGTATGATTTTGCAGGTATTTTGTGGTTATTAACAACTGTGGATAAAGCTGTTGAAATCTTCACATCCAATACGACACCACCGATCACCCGGTGGCGAAGCGCACCCCGTCGGAAACGCCATTGGACGTCATGCATCTTTCTGACATCTGGAATCGAACACTCGAGCAACTCGAGCAAAAAGTTGGGCGCCAGGCCGTCGAACTCTGGCTCCGGCCCAGCCGCCTGGTCGAGTTGACCGGCGAACGGCTGACACTTGAAGTCCCGAGCCGCTTCCACCAGGATTGGATCGAGGAGCGCTATTCCAAGACGATCCTCGAAGCAACCGAGAGCCTTATCGATCAAAGGCCTTCCGCTCTTCACATCCAGCTTGCCGCCGCAACCGACGCCCCCAGCACCCCGCCACCGCCTTCTTCTACCCCCGCGCCCGCACCCACTCCCTCAACGCCCATTGGAGCGCCGCGAACCGATCCGACCGGCCTCAATCCCCGCTATACCTTTACCAATTTCATCGTCGGTTCCTGTAACCAGTTCGCCCACGCCGCGGCCCGCGCCGTGGCCGAAACTCCCGGCCGCGCGTACAATCCGCTGTTCCTCTACGGCGGATCGGGTCTCGGCAAGACGCACCTCATGAACGCCATTGGGCACAACATCCTCGATCACCATCCGAACAGCCGAATTCTTTACCTTTCTTCCGAGCAGTTCACCAACGAAGTGATCGCCTCGATCCGGTTCGACAAGATGCACGACTTCCGCAACCGCTACCGAACGATCCACGTCCTTCTCATCGACGACATTCAGTTCATCACCGGCAAGCAGGCGACCGAGGAGGAATTTTTCCACACGTTCAACACTCTCTACGAAGCCCACCGCCAGATCATTCTCTCCAGCGACCGCGCACCCAAGGAGATTCCGGGTATCCAGGAGCGCCTTCGTTCCCGGTACGAGTGGGGTCTGATCGCCGATATCCAACTTCCCGACCTGGAGACCAAGGTCGCCATTCTGAAGAACAAGGCGGACGCGAGCGGGTTGTCGCTCCCCGAAGACGTCGCGCTCTTTCTCGCCACCCACATCCGCTCCAACATTCGGGAGCTTGAAGGAGCCCTCATTCATCTCGGCGCCCACGCGTCTCTCCTGGGGCGCACTCTCAGCGTCGACTTCGCTCGCGACGCGCTCCGAGACATCATCCAGCCCCGGGAAAAAGTCCTGAGCGTCGATCTCATCCAGAAGGCGGTCTCGGACCACTTCCACCTGAAACTGGCGGATATGCGGTCGCGCCGCCGCACCAAGGCCGTCGTTCAACCCCGGCAGGTCGCGATGTTTCTCTGCCGCGAGATGACGAAGATGTCCCTGCCCGAGATCGCTCGGCACTTCGGCGGCAAGGACCACACAACCGTCCTTCACGCCTGCCGGCAAGTGGAGGCCCGGTCATCAAACGACGCGGTCCTTGCGCGCGACATCGAAACCCTGCGCAGGCTCATCCTGGCCTGACTCTTGGGAAAGGAGCCACCGTCCATGAAGTGCCAGATCTCCCGCGATGAACTCCTCCGGGCCCTCCAGCGTCTCCAGGGGGTCGTCGAACGAAAAAGCACCATGCCGATCCTCGCTCATATCCTCCTCGAGGCGACCCGCGACGAGATCGTTCTCTTCGCCACCGACCTCGAGATCGCCATTCGCTCCCACTTGCCCGCGGAGATCGAGACCCCCGGCGGCATCAGCGTATCGGCCAAGAAGCTCTACGAAATCATCCGGGAACTCTCCGATACGCCCGTCCTCCTCGAGGCCCCCGATGCCCATCACCTTCAGATCCGCGCGGGGTCGGCATCCTTCTCTCTTGTGGGTCTGCCGAAGGAGGATTTTCCCTCCTTGCCCAGCACCGCGGACGAATGGATGCTCACCCTTTCCCGCGCGGTTCTGGCCGACATGGTCCGCAAGACGCTCTTCTCGGTGGCCGAAAACGATCCCCGCCAAGTCCTGAACGGGGTCCTTGTCCACGCCTTCCCCGTCGCCGACACCACGGATGTTTCCCTCTTCCTCGTGGGGACCGACGGCCATCGTCTGGCCGAGAGTTCCCGAGCCTGCGAATCCGGCGGCCACCCGCTGAACGGCGAACGCAAGATCGTCGTTCCCCGCAAAGCCATGGCGGAGATCCGCAAGATCCTCGATGACGGCCCGGAGGAGGTCACCCTTGGATTCTCCCGCAACCACCTCTCCTTCCGCCAGGACGGCACAACCCTCACGGCGCGGCTGATCGAGGGGGCCTATCCACACTACCAACAGGTCATTCCGGCCAGCACCAGCGTGTCCATCGACTGCGACCGCGTCCTCCTCCAGGCGGCCATGCGCCGGGTCTCCATTCTCGCGCGCGAGAAGACGAACGCCGTCCGCATTTCTCTCGGGCCCGCCGGCGTCACGCTCTCCACGGACAACCCGGACCTGGGAGAGGCGACGGAGTCCCTGCCGATTCCGCCTCCTTCGCAGGAGGTGACCATCGGCTTCAACGCGCGGTACATCCTCGACATTCTTGCCGCGATCGATCAGGACACCGTTCGCCTTTCATTCATCGACGCGCTGTCTCCGTGCCTCATCACGCCGTCCGGGGCGTCGGGGTACCAGTGCGTCGTCATGCCGATGCGGGTTTGATCCTTTCATGCACTTCGAATCCGTCCAACTGATCCAATTTCGGAACTACGCGCGCGCCGAGGTCCCGCTCGCGCCCGGCCTCTGTCTCCTTTTGGGCGACAACGGCCAGGGCAAGACCAATTTTCTCGAAGCGGTTTACCTCCTGGGCAACCTGCGCTCCTTTCGCACCCACCGCCTCGAGCAATTGATCCGCTGGTCGACTCCCGGCGCCGAAGCGCACGGGGCCCTCGCGACGCCCGCCGGGCGCGAGACGCTCTCCGTCCACCTGACGGCCGAGAGCCGGCGCGTGCTCCTCGACGGGCGGCCCGTCGGCCGCGCAACGGAGTTCATTCGCCGCACGCGCGTGATCGCGTTCTCGCCGGACGACCTCTTTCTGCTTCGGGACCATTCCGAAGAGCGCCGCCGGTTCCTCGATCGCGCGCTCTTCCACGTCCGCCCGGCGTACGGGGAGGCCCTGACGGAGTACGGCCGCGCCCTGCGTCAGCGAAACGCGCTCCTCCGGGCGCTTCGCGAGAGACCCGCGCCGGATTCTCTTCGTCAGATGGACATCTGGGACGAGATGATGGCCCGCTGGGGCGCCGAGATCCGGCGGGCGCGAAGCGAGTACCTCGATGCTCTCTCGGAGACCGCCGGTCACCGCTGGCGCGAACTCTCGGGACGGTCTTCCACCGTCCGCCTCGTCC
Source organism: Nitrospirota bacterium (assembly GCA_016195465.1). Classification (GTDB taxonomy): domain Bacteria; phylum Nitrospirota; class RBG-16-64-22; order RBG-16-64-22; family RBG-16-64-22; genus RBG-16-64-22. The sequence goes on along the minus strand of JACPZO010000165.1, from coordinate 19,832 downwards.
CGGTGGAAACGGGCGCCGGCGCGGATTCCGCGCGTCTCCTCGAGACCCTCCAACACCGCCGCGCGGTCGATCTTTCCCGCGGCTTCACGACATGCGGCCCGCACCGTGACGACATGGAGTGGTCCGTCGACGATCGGCCGGCCCGCGAAACGCTCTCGCAGGGGCAATTCCGCCTTTTTGTCCTGGCCCTCAAGCTGGCCGAGGCCGAGATGCACACGAAGATCACCGGCACGCGCCCGATTCTTCTATTCGACGACGTCGCGGCCGAGCTCGACCGGGCCCATCGCGACCGTCTCGGCGGCTGTCTGGCGGACTCCTCTCAAGGGCAGGTTCTGGCCACGTCCTGCGAAAACGCGGGCTGGCCGCGGGCGGCGGGCCGCGTTTTCATTCACGCGGGAAGCGCGTCGGGTTCTCCTTCGATGGCGGTGGGCGGACGATGAGCGGCGAGTACACAGCGGCGGACATCAAGGTCCTCGAGGGCCTTGACGCCGTCCGGAAGCGCCCGGCCATGTACATCGGGAGCACCGGCGCGTCGGGCCTCCATCATCTCGTCTACGAGGTGGTCGATAACGCCGTCGACGAGGCGCTCGCCGGGCACTGCACGGCGGTCGAGACGATCATCCACGTCGACAACAGCGTGACCGTCATCGACGACGGGCGGGGGATCCCCACGGAGCCGCATCCGGAGAAGGGAATCTCGACGACCGAGGTCGTCCTGACGGAACTCCACTCGGGCGGCAAGTTCGAGAGCAAGGCGTATCGCGTCTCCGGCGGCCTTCACGGCGTCGGCGTGACGGTCGTGAACTTCCTTTCCGAGTGGCTCGAGGTCGAGATCAAGCGCGACGGCCGCGTTTTCCAGCAGCGCTACGAGCGCGGCCGCCCGCTCGCTCCCCTGGAGGAGACCGGAACGACCCAGGGGCGGGGCACGCGGATCACGTTCAAGCCCGACCCCCAAGTGTTCGAGGAGACGGAGTATTCGTACGACACGCTCGCGGGCCGCCTCCGGGAGCTCGCCTTCCTCAACCGGGGGCTCCGGATCTCGCTCGCGGACGAGCGGACCGACCGGACGCAGGTCTTTCACTACGAGGGAGGGATCGTTTCCTTCGTCGATCACATCAACAAGAACAAGGCGCCTCTTCATCCCCCCATCTCCCTCTCGCGCGAGAAAGACGCCGTCCGCCTCGATCTGGCGCTCCAATACAACGACTCGTATACGGAGAACATCTTCTCCTTCGCCAACAACATCAACACGCACGAAGGCGGGACGCACCTCGCCGGCTTCAAAGCGGCGCTCACGCGGACGGTCAATCAGTATGCCGTCCAGTCCGGCCTTCTCAAGGCGTTCAAGGAGACGCCGATCCAGGGAGAGGACGTCCGCGAGGGCCTCACGGCGGTCATTTCCATCCAGCTTCCGAACCCGCAGTTCGAGGGGCAGACGAAGACCAAGCTCGGCAACAGCGAGGTGAAGGGGATCGTCGAAGCCGCCGTCAACGACGCGCTCGGGAGCTTCTTCGAGGAAAACCCCGCCGTCGCCCGGAAGATAGTGGAAAAGGTACTCTACGCGGCCCGCGCCCGCGAAGCCGCGCGCAAAGCCCGGGATCTCACGCGCCGCAAGGGGGCGCTCGACAGCGGCTCCCTTCCGGGGAAGCTGGCCGACTGCCAGGAAAGAGACCCGGCCGCGAGCGAGATTTTTATCGTCGAGGGAGACTCCGCGGGCGGCTCCGCCAAGCAAGGGCGGGACCGGCGGTTCCAGGCGATCCTTCCGCTCAAGGGGAAGATCCTGAACGTGGAGAAGGCCCGGACCGACCGGATGCTCTCCTCGGAGGAGATCAAGGTCCTCATCACGGCCCTCGGCTGCGGCGTCGGGCGGGACGACTTCGACATCTCGCGCCTTCGGTACCACCGGATCATCATCATGACGGACGCCGACGTGGACGGCGCCCACATTCGAACCCTGCTCCTCACCTTTTTCTTCCGCCAGATGGGCCCCCTCGTGGAGAAGGGACACCTGTTCATCGCCCAGCCGCCTCTCTACCGGATCAAGAAGGGGAAGGTCGAGCGGTACGTGAAGGACGAAGGGCAGCTCGAGGACCATCTCATCGAGCTTGCCGCCGAGGAAATCGGCGGCTTGGGCGCCGATGGAGGGGAGTGGCAGAGGGGCGAGGCGCTCAAGCGGATGGCCAAGACGCTCCTCCGCCACGAGCGGTTGCTGGCGCGCTTCGCGCGAAAGAGGCTCGATCCGGACGTCCTCCGGGCGCTGACCCTCGATCCGACCGTCGGCCGGGGCACGCTCAAGTCTCCCGAACAGTTGACGCGGCTGACGGACGCGCTGCGGGAATATTTCCGCCGTTTCGTGTCCGACGCGAGCCTGGAGGTCGAGATCGCGAAGGACGAGGAGCACGCGGCGGCGCGCCTCCGCGTCACGGTCCGGCGGAACGGGGCGCCCTCCGCCATGGAGATCGACGAGATCTTCCTGACGTCGCCCGAGTTCAGGGGGCTTCTCGGCAGTTCCCCCGCGGCGATCGGTCTCGGCCGACCGCCCTTGCGGCTGGATGAAGGGGGTGTCACGACGACCTACGCGACGGCCGGCGAGGTCGCCGCCCGGATCCAGGAGATCGGGAAAAAAGGCCTCGTGGTCCAGCGGTACAAAGGGCTTGGCGAGATGAATCCGGAGCAGCTCTGGGAGACGACGATGGACCCCGCCTTGCGCGTCCTTCTCAAGGTCACCGTGGAAGACGCCGTCCTCGCCGACGAGATCTTCACGACGCTCATGGGCGACCAGGTCGAGCCGCGCCGCGAGTTCATCGAGCGGCACGCCGCCGAAGTCCGGAACCTCGACGTCTAGCGGATGAATCCATGACCAAACACCCTCAGGCTCCCGCCGCGCCGGCCCCCGGCCATCCGCCCGTCCCGATCAACATCGAAGACGAGATGCGGACGGCGTACATCAACTACTCGATGAGCGTCATCGTCGGACGGGCCCTGCCCGACGCCCGCGACGGCCTCAAGCCGGTCCACCGGCGGGTCCTGTACGCCATGCACGAATTGGGACTGGCGCACAACAGGCCGCCCAAGAAGTCGGCGCGAGTGGTCGGCGACGTGATCGGCAAGTACCATCCCCATGGCGACGTCGCCGTCTACGACACGATCGTCCGGATGGTCCAGAGCTTCTCCCTCCGCTACCCGCTGGTGGACGGCCAGGGAAACTTCGGCTCCGTCGACGGAGACGCGCCGGCGGCCATGCGGTACACGGAGGTCCGGCTCGCGAGAATCGCGCAGGAGATGCTGGCCGAGATCGAGCAGGAGACCGTCGACTTCGGCCCCAACTACGACGACTCGCTCACGGAGCCGCGCCTCCTTCCGGCCCGGATTCCCAATCTCCTGGTCAACGGCTCCTCCGGCATCGCCGTCGGCATGGCGACGAACATCCCTCCCCACAATCTCCGGGAGGTCGTGAACGCGCTCCTCCTCCTTCTGGACCGTCCCGGCTCGACGACGGCCGACCTGATGACGGTCCTGCCCGGGCCCGATTTTCCCACGGCCGGCTTCATCCACGGCGTGGACGAGATCCGCAAGGCCTACGAGACGGGACGGGGAATCGTCCAGATGCGCGCCCGCGTGGAGATCGAGACCGACAAGCATGACCGCGAGACGATCGTCGTGACGGAACTCCCGTACCAGGTGAACAAGGCGTCGCTCGTCGAAAAGATCGCCGAACTGGTCCGGGACAAGAAGATCGGCGGGATCGGAGACCTTCGAGACGAGTCCGACCGCGAGGGGATGCGGGTCGTCATCGAAGTCAAGCGCGGGGAGGCCGCCTCGTTCATCCTGAACCAACTCTACAAGCACACGGCCCTCCAGTCGACGTTCGGCGTGATTCTCCTTGCGCTCGTCGACAACCAGCCGCGCCTCCTGACGCTCAAGGACCTCCTCGAAGTTTTTCTCCGGCACCGGCACGAGATCGTGGTCCGGCGGACGGCGTTCGCCCTCCGGAAGGCCGAGGAGAGGGCGCACGTCCTGGAGGGGTTTCGGATCGCACTCGACAACCTCGATGCCGTGATCGCGCTCATCCGGGGCGCCGCCGATCCCGAGACGGCCCGCGCGGGCCTGGTCGAGCGGTTCGCCCTCTCGCCGATCCAGGCGCAGGCCATCCTGGATCTCAAGCTCCAGCGCCTGACGGGCCTCGAGCGGGAAAAGATCCTCGAGGAGCGCCGGGCCGTCCTCGCGCGGATCGAGGAGTACAAGGCGATCCTGGGGTCCGACGAGAAGGTGCGGGGGATCATTCGGGACGAACTCCGGGAGATCCAGGAGATGTATGGCGATGACCGCCGGACGGTGATCGTCTCCGAAACGACCACGCTCGGCGTGGAGGACCTCATCGCTCCCGAGGAGATGGTCATCACGATCTCGCACTCCGGCTACGCGAAGCGGAACCCGCTCGATCTTTATCGCGCCCAGCGCCGGGGCGGGAAGGGGAAGATCGGCATGGAGACGCGCGAGGAGGACTTCGTCCGCCACCTCTTTACGGCGTCCACGCACGACTATATCCTCTTCTTCACGGATACCGGCCGGGTCCACTGGCTCAAGGTCCACCAGCTTCCCGAGGTGGGCCGGGCGGCCAAGGGAAAAGCGCTCGTCAATCTCCTGCAGATCAGGCCGGAGGAGCGGGTCACGGCTGTCCTGTCCGTCGCCGAGTTCTCGGCCAACCGGTTCGTCGTCATGGCGACTCGCGGCGGCGTCATCAAGAAGACGCCGCTCGCGGCCTTCGCCCACCCTCGCGCGGGAGGGATCATCGCCGTCTCCCTCGACGCCGGCGATCAGCTCATCCAGGCCGGCCTCACCGACGGGACTCAGGACATCTTTCTCGCCACGCGGGACGGAATGGCGATCCGTTTTCCGGAGGGCCAAGTGCGGGACACGGGCCGGACGGCCAGGGGCGTGACCGGCATCCGCCTGCGGGAAGGGGACGTCGTGGTCGGGATGGAGCTCGTCACGGACACCTCCTCCATCCTGACGATCACGGACCTCGGATTCGGCAAGAGAACGGACCTTACCGCCTACAGGAGGCAGAGCCGGGGCGGCATCGGGATCATCACGCTCAAGACAACGGAGAAGAACGGCTCCGTCATCGGCATCGTTCAGGTGGCGGAGGACGACGAGATCATCATGACGACCGGCGCCGGCAAGGTCCTTCGCGTGAAGGTCCGCGAGATCTCCGTCATCGGCCGGATCACGCAGGGGATGCGGATCCTGGACCTCGGGGGGGAAGACCGCGTGACGTCGGTCGCGCGTCTGGCCGAGCGCGACGAGGGGGGAGAGGGAGGAGAGGGGGCGGAAGGGGACGCACCGGCGCCGGCCGAAACGGAAGGCGCCGGCGGGACGGCCCCCGATGAGGGCGGCGCGGCGTCTTCCGGAGAGATGAGCGAATGATCCGCCGCCTGTTTCTGGGCGCCGTCTTTCTGGCCGTGGGGGGGTGCGAGGCGGGGCCGGCGGCGCGGCTCGAAGCAGCCGAAGAGAAATGGCGGGCCGCGGACTACGCCGGCGCGGTCCGCTCCTACCGGGATACCGTGGAGACGTTTCCTCTCTCCCGGGCCGCGGATGACGCCCTCTACTGGATCGGCCGCACCGCCGATCTCTATCTGAGCGATCCGCGCCAGGCGCTGGCGGCGTACCGGTCGGTCTTGCGGCACTACCCGGAGTCGCCGCGGGCGGCCGAGAGCCAGTTCCGTCTCGCGGAACTGTACGAGACCCGGTTTTCCGACGATCGCCGGGCCCTCGACGAGTACCGGCGCGTTCTGATTCATGGGCTGGAAGGCGAGTTCGCCGCGCGCGCCCGCTTTCAGATGGCGGGATGCCGCTTCCGGCTCGGGGACGTGGATCGGGCGCGAGCGGAATGGGAGAAATTCGTCCGGGATTTTCCCGACAGTCCGCTCGTCCCCCGGGCCCTGTACCTGATCGGGAGGGCGTACGTGGTCAAGGGGGAGCCGGAAGAAGCGACCCGCGTCTTTGGCGATCTCCTGGAGCGGTATCCGGAGGCCGAGCTGGAGATGGAGATCCGGTATCAGCTTGCGGCCTGCCTGGAGGAACAAGGAAAACTCGACGAAGCGCTCGGCCGGTACCGCGAAATCCGCGACCGCTACCCGAATCCCGAGGCCATCAAGGTAAAAATCGCCGGCTTGGAGCGGCGGATCGCGAACCGCCGGGGCTGACGATGGGGACGGCCTCCGCGTTGACTTGTCGGGTCTTTGAATGTTACCATTTTTCGGCTCGCGGGTAGGGGGCCGGAGAGACGATGCTTGACGTTCGCATTCTCCGCGAAGCGCCGGACCGCCTTGAGGAAGGGCTGAGAAGGCGAGGCCTCACGATCGACATCGCTTCGCTGGCCGGGCGCGAGAGGCGCCGCAGGGATCTGAGCGGACAGGTTGACGAGTTCAAGGCCCGGCGGAACCGCGCTTCCGCGGAGATCGCGCAGCTTAAGAAGGCCGGCCAGCCGGCGGAAGCACTACTGGGCGAGATGAAGAGCGCCGCCGAGCGGATCCGCAGCCTGGACGAAGAGATCGGCGGCCTCGAGCGGGAGATCTGGGACGCGTTCCTCACGATCCCGAATCTTCCTCATCCCGGGGTTCCGACCGGCTCCGACGAGCGGGGCAACCGGGAGGTCCGCCGCTTCGGGGAGTCCCGCCTGGGGGGGACGGCCCGTCCCCACTGGGAGGTCGGCGAGCGGCTGGGGATCGTCGATTTCGAGCGGGCGTCGAAGATTGCCGGGGCCCGCTTCTCAGTCTTCATCGGCGCCGGCGCGCGTCTGGAACGGGCCCTGATCGATTTCATGCTCGACCTCCATACCCGGGAGTTCGGGTATACGGAGGTTTCCCCGCCCCTCCTGGTCAACCGGGAGAGCCTCGTCGGGACCGGCCAGCTTCCCAAGTTCGAGGAAGAGCTGTTCAAGGTCGAGGGGGGGAGTCTTTTTCTCATTCCGACGGCGGAGGTCCCGGTGACGAACCTCCACCGGGACGAGATTCTGGACGAAGGATCGCTTCCGCGGGCCTACGCGGCCTACACGCCGTGCTTCCGGCGGGAGGCGGGCGCGTACGGACGAGACACGCGGGGCCTGATCCGTCAGCACCAGTTCGACAAGGTCGAGCTCGTGCGGATTTCCCGGCCGGAGGAGTCGTACAACGAGCTCGAACGGCTGGTGAGCCACGCGGAGGAGGTCCTGAAAAGGCTCGATCTTCCCTACCGCGTTGTTGAGCTTTGCACGGGCGATCTGGGATTCTCGGCGGCCAAGACGTACGATATCGAGGTCTGGATGCAGGGGCAGGGGGAAGGGGGCGCTTACCGGGAGATCTCCTCTTGCAGCAACTGCGAGGCGTTCCAGGCCCGCCGCGCGTCGATCCGCTACCGTCCGGCGGGGAAGAAAGGGACGGAATTCGTTCACACGCTGAATGGGTCCGGCCTGGCCGTGGGGCGCACCGTGGCGGCGATTCTCGAGAATTTTCAGTCAGAGGACGGAAGCGTCGCCGTCCCTAAGGCCCTGAGGGATTACATGGGGGGAATGGACAGCATCAGGAAGAAGACGTGAGGGGAGAACCGGGGAAACGGGGAAAAGAAGACCCAAGCACCTTCTCCGCTTCCCCCCGTCACCAACTCGATGGTCGTTGGAGGGGTGGCCGAGCGGTCTAAGGCGGCGGTCTTGAAAACCGTTGGGCGAAAGCCCCGTGGGTTCGAATCCTACCCCCTCCGCCAGGAAAATGCAGGAAACGGGGAAGGGGAGAATCGGGGAGTCGGGGAGGGAGGCCCAGGGGATCTCTTCTCCGCTTCCCTCCGTCCCCGTTTCACCGCGTCAGATTTTCCGGAGAGGTGGCCGAGCCGGCTGAAGGCGGCGGTTTGCTAAACCGTTGTAGGGGCTACAACCTCTACCCAGGGTTCGAATCCCTGCCTCTCCGCCAAGAAAGAGCCGGAAACGGGGAACGGGAGAATCGGGGAGCCGGAGAGATGCAAAAAGGCCCGGCGGGTCTTTCTCCGATTCTCCGTTTCCCCGGTTCTCCGGTTCGTTTTGTTTTCTTGCGCCCTTAGCTCAGCTGGATAGAGCGACAGACTACGAATCTGTAGGTCAGAGGTTCGAATCCTCTAGGGCGCGCCACCAATTCCCGCCGGATTATCAACGGCTTGCCTCTCGCTCCCCTTCCCGGCTCCATCCTGACGGATCGCGTCGGTCCCGGTTTTAGTCCCGGTTCCGTCCGGGTTTTTAGCCGGATTCCCGGTTTCCGCCCGCCCTTCCCCTCCAAGGCTCCCGCGTGACACAGCTTCCCGGAGGTGGGTCTGGCTGAGGTGGGCGTATCTGAGGGTGGTCGCAATGTCCCGATGGCCGAGGAACGCCTGGACGGAGGTGAGATCGGCCCCGGCCATGACTCGGCGGCTGGCGGCGGTATGCCGTAGGGTGTGCCATGACGCCCCCTCGATCCCCGCCTCATCGAGGGCCGGGAGGAAGACGCGGTTGACGAACGCTTGCGACTCTCGCGGCCGGCTCGGTTTTGTCGGCGCGGGAAAGACCCAAGGAGACACGAGGAAGGAATCCGCCTTCCTGAGCATCCCGAGGGCGTAGGGCGTAAGGGGGACATGCCTTGTCCGTCCGCCCTTCGGGAGGGGAATGGTCAGCGTCCCGGCGTCGAGCGATACGTCCTCCCATCGGAGGTTGAACTGTTCCGCCCGGCGCAGTCCTGACTCGATGGCGAAGGCGACGAGATCCCAATCCTTCGGCGACATGGCTTCCTTGAGCCGGGCAATCTCCCCGTCCGAGAGAAACCGCGTCCGCTTCGCTTCCGGGAGGAGTTTGATCCCCGAGCATGGGTTCCGGTCGAGAAGTCCGTCCTTGGCGGCGAGAGAGAAAACGCGCCGGAGATAGGCGAAGTATCGGTTGACCGTTCCCGCCGACTTCTCGCCCTTCTCGCGGAGCCTGGCCTGTACTCGCCGCAAGTCTTCCGTCGTCACTTCCCGGAGAAGCCGCTTGCCGATGAGGTGCTTCCAGAAACGGCCGTACCTCTTTTCGTTCCGCAAGCCCCGGTTCGCCGATCCCGCGAGACAGCGGTCCGTCCACGCGCGAAGCGTGATGTCCTTCTTCGCGGCGTACTTCTCCGGGAAGAACTTCTCCTCTCGGAGATCGGCCCGGAGTCGGCCATAAAGGGCCTTCGCCTGGCCCTTTGAGTCGCACCGATAGCGACGCTCCCGGCCGTGCGCGTGGACACGAACCCACCACCTTCCCGAGCCCGGCGGCTTCTCGACGATCCCGCGATCCTTACCGTTTGCTCTTGCCATGTTTGCCCCCTTTCGGTTTGGCGGTCTTGGGCGGTTGCGTCTCCGTCTTTCGCGGCCGTCCTCTCGGGCGGCCGGATATAAGTCCATGTCTCTCGCGGTAGCGAAGCGTTGCGTCCTTCTGCTGGCACCGGGGGGAACAGAATTTCTGATCTACGCGGTCGGCGAGGAAGAGCGTCTTGCACTCGGGACAGAGATGGATCCGGGGCGCGGTCTTCCCGAGAAGGTGCGCGATCTGGTAGGTCCACAACGCCCCCGCGTCTTCCGTGTGTGGGCGGACCTTCCACGACGGCGGCGAAAGTCGGAGCTCTACCGGCGGGAGATCGAGAACCAGGCCGTTCCCGCGGACGGCAGACATTACGGCGCCGGCGGCGAACGTCTGAAATCTCTCGATGTCGGCGGGGGAGGGAAAGAACTTCCACCCAGTCGGCCACGGACCGGAGAGATCATATTCCCCCTTGCGGACGATGTACGTCCCGCCCTTGCGAACGAGGGGGCTTGCCAGCCCTGATTCAACCGGCCGGGAAGAATCGTCCGGGACTCCATGCCCGAGGAAGTGGACGATTTCATAACTGAGGTTGGAAAGGTCCCCGGCGGAAAGGCTGGACGGCTCGCGCTGGACGAATCGAAGAAGCCAGCGGGAAACGTCGTCCACGGATGAGCCGATCCGCGTTCCCGCCTTCCGTAGTTCCGCGAGAAGATCGGCGCGCGTCTCTTCCTCGCGTCGCGTCATGCCCCGGTCCCCCTCAAGAAATTCGTCATGGCGTTTCCTCCCAAGAAACTTTGTGGCATTACGAATTTACAATGCTTGACCGTCACAAGTCGTTATGCTTTTCTATGACCATAGCGCACATGGCGCGTGATTGTCAACCTAATTGGGAGGAAGGAATGAGCGAACGACTTTTGACACTGAGGCAGGCTGAGGAACAGACGGGCAGGAAGATTTCCTCATGGCGGCGCGACATCCTGGAACGGCGGATCGCGTGCGTCCGGCTTGGGCGGTCCGTGCGAATCCCCCAGACGGAGATCGACCGGCTCATCCGAGAGGGGTTTTCGCCGCGGATCGAGACCGGTGGGCGGGCGGCCCGATGATGCGCCCGGACTGGAACCGCAACCCCTCCCCGGCCCGAGACCGGAGGCACCGGGAGCTTTGGGAAGAGATCATCCGGCTTGCACGCGAGAAGCGCGAGCGGGCGATCCGGTGCGCTCCCGAGCGGCGCGAGCTCGAGGTCCGGCGATGATCGGCGCGGTCTTGTGGCTTTCGGCAAGGTGGCCGGCAGCTCTCGGCATGTTCTTCGCGGCGGGCTTTGCTCTTGGAGGTGTGCGGTGCTGACGAAAACAAGAACCCCCGGAACCGGTGGCGACCGGCCGGGGGCGAAGGGAAAAACGACTCGCCCACAAGATATCACTTCTCCCGGCGCGACGCAAGCGCGCCGGATCACGATCGACGACCTCCTCGCACGGCTCGACGCCGTGCGCAAGTCCGGCCCGGGCTGGCAAGCGCGTTGTCCGGCGCACGATGATCGCTCGCCGAGTCTAAGCATCCGCGAGGGAGATCGCGGCGTCCTTTTGAAATGCTGGAGCGGTTGCGCGCTCTCCGAGATCGTGGGCGCTCTCGGGATCGAAGTCTCCGGCTTGTTCTTCGACGCCTTGGACACGCGGCCGCAGGTACGCCATGAGGCGGTTCGGCGGCGGGAGATCGAACGGACCCGGCGGGAGGCGGATCGAATCGCGGCACTCCGGGAATGCGCGGCGCTTGAGGCGGCCGAGCGAACGATTGAATCGTTGACGGGACTCGATGTTTCAACGTGGACGGACGAGGAACTCGACCGCGCGATGGACCTCGCGGCGGACGCTCACGCGCTTTTGATGGGAGAGGAGCGCAGACAATGGATGCAATGAGCCCGATTGCGGCGGCGGAAGCGGCGCACGCGGAGATGGTCGCGCGGACCAGGGAACAGGCGCGGGCGCTGGGGCTACAGGTTGTCGGGCATCAGGAAGGGCTCGATGGGGACAGTCCGGCGACTGAAATGCCCTGGCCCGATCCTCCGGCGGCGGAAGTGTACCACGGACTCGCAGGCGACATCGTGCGAGCGATCGAGCCGCACACGGAGGCCGATTCCGTGGCGCTCCTGGCCCAGTTTCTCGCGGCGTTCGGAAGCGTTATCGGGCCGAGCTCCCGCTTTATCGCCGACGGCGCCGAGCACGGGATGAAGGTCTTCGCGGTCCTCGTCGGCGTGACTTCCAAGGGACGGAAAGGGACGAGCTGGGCACACGTGAGGCGGATATTCCAGTCCGTTGATGAGGGTTGGACTGGCCGGCGCGTCTCGTCTGGACTCTCCTCCGGTGAGGGCTTGATCTGGCAGGCCCGCGATCCGATCTACAAGGAAATCAAGGGAGAAAAAGTCTGCGTGGACCCCGGCGAGGATGACAAGAGATTCATGGTTCTTGAACCGGAATTCGCTCGCGCACTCCGCGCGATGGAGCGGGACGGCTCAACCTTGTCGGCAGTCATTCGGGACGCCTGGGACACGGGAGACCTTCGGGCGCTGACGAAGAACAGCCCGGCGAACGCGACCGGCGCGCATATCTCAATCGTGGGGCACGTGACAAGGGACGAGCTTCGGCGCTACCTCGACAGAACTGAGATCGGGAACGGGTTCGGAAACCGCTTCGTCTGGTTGTGCGTCAAGCGGTCGAAAGTCCTCCCCGAGGGCGGGCGAATAGACGAGGTTGACTTCGCCCCGGTCCTCCGGCGGCTCTCCCAAGCGATTGACCACGCGAGGCGCGGCGCCGAGATGGAAAGGGACGAGGCGGCGCGGAGGGTCTGGTTCCGGGTGTACGAGGGCCTTTCTGAGGGCAAGCCCGGACTCCTGGGGGCGATGATCGGGCGGGCCGAGGCCCAAGTCATGCGGCTTGCCTGTCTCTACGCGCTCCTGGATATGTCGTATGTCGTAAGGGCGGAGCACATGAATGCGGCCCTGGGTCTCTGGGATTACGCCGAGGCCTCCGCCCGGTTCATCTTCGGCGATTCCCTGGGAGATCCCGACGCGGACGCGATCATGGCGGCGCTCAGGGGCAACCCGGCGGGGCTCACGCGATCGGACATCAGCAGAGGACTCTTCGGCCGGAACAAGCCGGCTCAGTCTATCGGCCGGGCTCTCGGGCTCCTCCTGGAGCTGGGGAAGGTCAGTAGGGTCTCGGAAGAGACCGAGGGCCGGGCGGCCGAACGATGGTTTGCGGTAACTCGGGTAACGACATAGACGACTTAAACGACAAAAGGCCGAACTTATGTCGTCAATGTCGTCTATGTCGTAAGGGAGGATGAGGAAAATGGCTGGCTACTTGGAACAGGCGAAGGGGGTCTTGCGGGATACGACATACGACAAAAGCCGCCCGACCCCGGCCGAGGTCGGGGCGGAAGAGCCTCTTCCCCTCCCGGAAGCCCGGCGGGCGGCTCCTGGCCCGGAGCCGCAAGCTCCCCGGTCCCACGGCCTGGCGATCAAGGTTCACTCCGAAGTCCTGGGGGCGTATCTCTGGGTCGTGCTCGATCCGGCGGACACGGACCCGGACCCCGCCCGGTATGACGCGCCCGTCTACTCGCGGAGGGAGGTTGAGCGACTCGTCGAGATGCACAGGCGGGGCGAACTTCACCCGGATCAACTCCGGGTTCTCCACATGGCGAAACAGACCTGGCCGGGCGTCAAGGTCCAGCCCGAGCCCAAACCGGCTCACGAGGACGGCGCAGGTTCAACGAACGAGACCCGGCCCACACCTGGGCATGGCCAGAAACAAGGAGGGACGCAATGAACACGACGGAGATCGACGCGGCGATCTGTGGACTTCTCGCGGCGGCTGAACGCAAGGAGCGGGAGGCCGACGATCTGGCGGCAAGGGCGGCGCGGCTGACGGCCGATGCTCATGAGCTTCGCACACTCGCGGCGCAGGTCGAACGGCTGGCCTTGCGCACTACGGCGGGCGTATGACGCGGCGGGTAGGGCGGGTCAAATCTCTGGGGCTTGGGACGGATAGACCGTGGCTCAGTCTCGCGCGTGAGACCGCGAAAATCACCGGCCGGGGTACTTTTTGACAGGCGAGGTGGAAAATGATCGACATGACGGTTGACTTCCAGGGCGCGTCCGACAGCGACTTGCGGGTTTATGCGGCCGCTCTTTCCGCCGGGGCTGGCCGCTTCGGGCGGGCGTCCGTGATGGATGTTTTGGTTTCCCTGGCGCACGCTTTCGACGGCGAGCTTTCTCGGCGTGAAACCGGCGCTCCTGGCGGGATCGTGCGGGTTCCGCTCGTCGGCGTCGAGACCCTCTCCGAGATCTCGCGGATCGCGCTCACGGGCATGTTCGCAGGCTGGCAAGAGCAGGCGGTCCGTGAGTCGAAACCGTCCTTGGTTATGATCTGGCACGGCGTCCTTGTCGCCCTGGCCGACGCGCGCGACGCCGAACGCGCGAGGTGGAAGCGGATTGAGCGGGACTTTCGCTTCCCCGGAGCCCCGCCTGACGATGATGAGGCCGGCGAGCTCGTTCCGCCTCTTGGTTCGGAGTCCGGCGGGCTGTGAAATTGACTTTCATTTCCAACTGTGATAGCGTCCTGTTATCGGTTCACGCGATCTTTCCCGACACGAGCCGGGCATCCACTCGGAGCGGCGGAAGGTGTGGCGGACCGACCCGCGAGCCGGATAGCGCGGCGCCCACTCCATCGGAGCCGGGGGCCGTTGGGGTCCACTCGGCGGCATTCCTCAACCTGATTTTGGGGAGGGAGCACCGGGCGGACCTTTTTCGTTTCCCCCGGACACACTCCCGCGAGAAAGGAAAAAACCGATGAGCATCGAACGAATCAAATGGCTCCGCGAGGAGCGGGCCCGGCTTGCGAAGCAGGCGCGGGAGATCCTCGACCGTGCGGGCGCGGAAAAGCGCGAGTTGACGGGCGAGGAAAACGCGAAGTGGGAGGCGATCATGGCCGACATCGACAGGCACGGCGAGGAGGTCCGCCGGCTGGAGAAGCAGGGGGGCATCGAGGGCGAACTGTCCCGGTCCCAGGGTGTTATGGCGGGGCGGCAGGACACCGGGCCAGCGATTGGCGAGGAGGCCCGCGAGGGCCGGCTCCTCACTCGGGAGCAGAAAGTCACCGACATCTTTCGGGGCAGGGTGGACGCGGCGGCGGAAGACGAATATCGCGGACTCACCTTGGGCGGGTTTCTCCGGTCGATGGTCGTCGGTCCGAAGACGCCCGCCGAGAGGCGCGCGCTTTCTGCGGGAACGGACTCCGCCGGCGGCTACACGGTCCCGACGCTCCTGTCGGCCGAGCTGATCGACCGGCTCCGGACCAAGGCGCACGTCACCCGCGCGGGATCGCGGACTCTTCTTCTCGATCCCGGCAAGTCAACAACCCTGGCGAAGATCACCGCGGATCCCACGGCCACCTGGACGGCCGAGAACGGGACCGTCACCGCGAGCGATCCGACCTTCGGCGCTCTGACGTTCACGCCGCAGACTCTGATCGCGCTGGTCAAGGTCTCCCGTCAGCTCGTCGAGGATTCTCTCAACATCGAGGAAGCGCTCACGGCCGCTTTCTCGGGGAGCATGGCGGCGGAGCTCGATCGTGTAGCTCTCTTCGGGACAGGGACCGCTCCCGAGCCGCGTGGGCTCAAGAACGTGAGCGGCGTCGGGTCCGTCAGCATGGGGACGAACGGCGCGGCGCTCACGAACTTCGACCCGTTCATCACGTCGGCGCAGACGATCCTCGACGCGAACGGCCCGCTCCCGGCGGCCGCGATCATGGCCCCCCGGACGTTCGCCTCTATCGGCAAGCTCAAGGACACGACGAACCAGCCCATGACGCGGCCCGGCATTCTCTCGGGGCTCAACTTCTTCGAGAGCACGGTCTGTCCGGTCAACGAGACGCAGGGAACCTCGTCGAATGCCAGCCGGGTTTTCCTTGGGGACTTCTTGGAGCTCGTGATTGGAATGCGGGCGGACGTTCGGATTGAGGTCCTCCGCGAGCGGTTCTCCGACAACTTCCAATACGGGTTCCTCTGTCACTTGCGGGCGGATGTTCAGGTCATGCATCCCGAGTCGTTCTGTCAGGTCATCGGGATCATTCCATAGTCCGGGGTAAAGCCCGCGTCCGGTCCCCGGGGGCCTCATCGGGCCTGCTCCGCCGGCGCGGGGTGTTATTCTGGGGGGAGGGGGGAGACCTCCTCCCCCTTTCTTTGTCTTCTCTCGCGGAGACCCTTCCTTGCGTTTCTCCTCCATCGGCGCGGTCCTGGCCTGGTACGCAACGGCCCGCGAAGGCGCTCCCCGCGCAACACGCCTTGAACCGACGGCAAGCATTCCGCGAAGGGCCTCATCCTCTCCCGGAGCCACACTCACGACAGTTTGCGAGGTAGGGAAGGCGCTTTCCACCCTCGCGGAGATTGAACGGGCCGTCCTTCACCTTCGGCACGTCGAAAACCTGTCCATCGAAGCGATCCGCGAGAAGCTCTCGCGGCGATATCGGCGGCGGTTCTTGCGACGGGTAGTCGAGCGGGATCTGGGCGAAGCGGAAGTCGCGCTCGACGAAGAACTCCGTCGCCGCGGGCTCTTGGGCGGCGAATCGGACTCCGGGGACTGACGGCCCTTGTGGAGTGGGCCACGGAGATCAAGGTAAGGGCCGAGCGCCGGGCGGGAATGATGCTGGCGGAAATGCGGGCGAACGGAAGCAGGGCGGATAGGGCTGATAACCTGAGAGTCGGCCCGAAGTTGCATCGTGTTACTTCGGGAGTTTCCTCCCTTGCATCTCTTGGCGTGTCCCGCATCCAGTCCTCCCGTTGGCAGAGGCTCGCCGCAGTGCCCGAGGAGATGTTCGAGCAGGCGGTGGCGGCGGCGAAGGTTCCTTCCTTCCCGGCGCCTGGCCTTCCCTGGGCCGCGTGCGCGCTTCTTTTCGGCCGGGGTGACGTAAGACCTTCCCGGAGGGAAAGCCCGTCCTGAGGGCATTTCAAGAGCCGGTTTTTCGGTCCCGGTTTTAGTCCCGGTTCGGTCCCGGTTTTTGTCCCGATTCGCAGTCCGACGCAATCGCAAAACGTCGCACACTCGCGGACGAAAAGTCTTGCGTAGTCCGGGACTTAATGGCATTCTATAACACTCAATCACAAGCGTGCGCAAATGCCTTTGAATACGCTACGAATCTGTAGGTCAGAGGTTCGAATCCTCTAGGGCGCGCCACTTCGAAGGGGAGCGCAGAGAAGAACGGAAGGAGTCGGCGGAGGCGGCTCGATGTCCCTTCCGGACGGCGGTCCTTCCATCGCGGATGCCGTGACGGAGCCGGATCTCGCCTTCATGGATTTTGCGCTCTCCGAAGCGCGTGCGGCGGCCCTGGCAGGCGAGGTCCCGGTCGGGGCCGTCGTTGTTTGCGGCGGCGCCGTCATCGCCCGGGCGCACAACCGGCGGGAGATCGACGCGGATCCGACAGCCCACGCGGAGATCATGGCTGTCCGTCAAGCGGCGCGAGTTCTCGGCCGGTGGCGTCTGGCGGGATGCACGGTCTACGTGACCGTCGAGCCCTGCGCGATGTGCGCGGGCGCGCTCGTCCTCGGCCGCGTCGACCGGCTGGTGTACGGGTGCGATGATCCCAAGGCCGGGGCGTGCGGCTCGCTTTACGACATCGTCCGCGACCCTCGGCTCAATCACCGCCTGGAGGTGACGCCCGGCGTGCGGGAAAGGGAATGCGGCGCGGTCCTGCGGGAGTTCTTTGAGAGCCGACGCTGAGGGGCGGTCAATCATGGAAAAGCGGGTGAATGGGTTAATAGGTGAATCGGTGAATGGGGGAACATGACCGGTTCCCAGGTCTTTCGATTCACCCATTCACCCATTCACCGGGTTTGATTGGAGAGATGGCCGAGCTGGTTGAAGGCGCCTGACTCGAAATCAGGTGTGGGGGCAACTCCACCGGGGGTTCGAATCCCTCTCTCTCCGCCAGGAAAGACGGGAAATGGTCAATAGTCATTAGTCAATCGGCAGGGTCGAGCGGCGGCGACAAGGCCCCATTGACTATTGACCATTGACCGTTTTGTGGAGAGGTGTCCGAGCTGGTCGAAGGAGCACGACTGGAAATCGTGTAGGGGGCCAAAAGCTTCCTCGTGGGTTCGAATCCCACCCTCTCCGCCATATTGTACTTTCCGGGATTGGCCCGAGGCGTGTGTCATGAGCGCACAATGCGAGACGACAGCAAGACAAGCCGCGGGCAATCCGCTCGGCTTCTTCGAGCGCTACCTGACGGTATGGGTGTTTCTGTGCATAGTCACCGGCATCGCGCTCGGGCATTTCTTCGCGCCGGCGTTCCAAGCCGTGGCGCGCCTGGAGCTCACGCGGATCAATATCCCGGTCGCCATCCTGATCTGGTTCATGATCTTTCCGATGCTGCTCAAGGTGGACTTCGCCGTGCTGCATCGCGTGACCGCGCACTGGAAGGGAATCGGCGTCACGTTGTTCGTGAACTGGGGCGTGAAGCCCTTCTCCATGGCGGCGCTCGGATGGTTCTTTGTCGGGTGGCTGTTCGCACCCTGGCTGCCGGTCTCGCAGATTGACTCCTACATCGCCGGGCTGATTCTCCTGGCAGCCGCGCCGTGCACGGCGATGGTGTTCGTCTGGAGCCGTCTCACGCGCGGGGAGCCGCACTTCACGCTCACCCAGGTGGCCTTGAACGACGTGATCATGGTTTTCGCCTTCGGGCCGATCGTGGGACTGTTACTCGGGTTGTCCTCAATCACGGTGCCGTGGATGACGCTGTCCCTATCGGTGGCGCTCTATCTCGTGACGCCTCTGGCCGCCGCCCACCTGGTGCGCCGCGGGATCCTCGTGCGCGACCACGGCTGGGCACGGATCGCGCGCATCATCAAGCTCCTGCACCCCCTCTCGCTCATCGCCCTGCTCGCCACGCTCGTTCTGATCTTCGGATTCCAGGGTGAGCAGATCCTGCGCCAGCCGCTCGTGATCGCCTTGCTCGCGGTGCCAATCGCGGCGCAGGTGTTCTTCAATGCCGGGCTGGCGTACCTCGCCAACCGCGCGGCTGCCTCACCGCACTGCGTGGCCGGCCCCTCGGCGATGATCGGGGCGAGCAACTTCTTCGAACTGGCTGTCGCTACCGCGATCATGCTGTTCGGCTTCGAGTCGGGGGCGGCTCTCGCGACCGTCGTAGGCGTCTTGATCGAGGTGCCGGCGATGCTGGCGGTGGCCAATCTCGTCAACCGGTCGCGGACGTGGTACGAGGACAGGCCCGGCATTCTCGCTTACGAGGAATGCTGCCCGACGACCGGCGTACACCCGCCTGGCGTCTAGGGTTGTATCAGGCCACGCTCGACGCCCCGCCCTGCTCCCGTGACGCACCAGGCATCATCCCTCCTCCGGAGCCTCGAACTTGGCCCCCCTTGCATGTAAAAGTCTATTTTGAAAGTAATTCGACCATCGCCTCTCCGACTTGTTCAGCGGAGGCAGGGTTCTGACCGGTAACAAGTCTTTCGCTCACCCAGAAAAGGGACCACATTGGAAAGCCCCAAGTCCTTTTCTTCGTCGTTTGTAAAGGAAGCCACCTTCTTACCGTCAACCAAGTATTTTCCGTTAGCCAGTTTGATATTTAACAACCCCGCTGGACCATGGCAAACGGCGGCTACAACCCCGCCATTTTCATAGATGGTAGATGCGAGTCTTGCAATCGCCACATTCTCGGGGAAGTCCCACATTGTACCGTGTCCGCCAGCATAAAAGATCGCAACGTAATCCCTTGGGTTGACTTGATCTGGGGTAAGCGTATTTTCCAACTTGGCAACATAGCTCTTGTTGGCAAGAAAGGCATTGTTGATTGGGTCGTTGACGTCAACCCCATCCATGGGCGCCTTGCCGCCCCTCGGGCTCACAAAATCAATCTCCAGGCCTTTCTCAGTCAACACCTTGTGTGGATGGGAAACTTCCGGCAGGTAGAAACCGGCCTGTTTCCCGGTATCGCCCAATCGATCATGGTTCGTTAAAACGAATAATACCTTTTTCCTCGTTACACCCCCTTGTTGTTTTAATCGTTTAAGATTAAACCCGACTATGCTAAAAGCCGGTTCAGCCGGGCCTGATTCTTTGGGCTTAAAAAGGTGATCGAATTGGCTGTTGACTACAAAAAGCTTATCGCCCGCTATCGTTATGGTGGTTGGCACCTTTATTGTTGGCGATTGAAGCTTCCTGGAAATAGTGGCTGAACTGTAATCTTTTGAGAATATAAGAGTTGCAATTCCTTGCTCTTTGGCGCCAAACCCCTCTACCACCAACAATTCGTGCTTGCCAGAAAACATCATGCCGTCTCCAGCATCGATCGGCCGATTCAACTTAATTTCAAGGACCGCCCTGTCCTTTAGGCAGCGTCAATAAATAACATTTACAACTTGTGGACTTTTCTTGGCCGAATGATGTAGTTCCATTCGCCATGAAAAGCGTCGGGAGTCACGTTGACGGTAGCAAATTCTTCGTTGGACACTTTGCGTCCTACGGGAT
>JACPZO010000047.1 GCA_016195465.1 Nitrospirota bacterium | reverse complement strand
GCCGGGGGGCGGTTTCTTGTCGAACTCGATGTGCGGAACCAGAGCCAGCGGAAATCGATTCTGGAGGTGCGGGCCGCGGCGAACGAGCGGCTCCCCCTTGCGGCCCTGAAGGGAAAGCCCGAGGCGGCGGGGTGGAGCGCCCATGCCCAGGGAGGGGAGATCCGGATCGCGGCGGGGGAACGGAAACACGCGCTTTCTTCCGGAGGGTCTCTCGGCGCGCGCCTCTTGTTCCACGAGCGCCGCGGGCCGGATTCCGTCAGCATCTTTCAGGCGCGCGAGATGCGGGGGCAGACGCTTCTGAGCGTGGTCGTCCGGTTCGACGACGGCACGGAGGAGCGGCAAGGCCTCCCGGTGCCTTTCATTCCCCGCTTGTCGCCTTCCTTGGAGAAAGAGTTATGAGGACCGGGCGTCTTTTCCGCATGGGTTTTTCCTGGGCGGCCGCGGCTTTGCTCCTGGCGTTTGCCGCGCCCGCGTGGGCCGGGACGTTCACTGTCACGGGGGCGGCCGGCCAGTCCGTCACGATGAACGACGAGATCGACACGCTGACTTTCACCGTCACGAACACGGACAACAATGATCCCATCAACCGGGTAACATTCGCCTTCCCGTCGAGTCTCTATTACATTGAGTGGGGCACGCAAGCGCCGGCGGGATGGACGATCAACAATATTACAGGTGTGACGTCCTCAATCCAGTTCGATGCGTCAACCAATGCCGACCGGATCGCGCCCGGCGCCTCCCTTGCTTTCTCGATCCAGGTGAAGGGTCCCGGCTGGACGAACTTCGTCCGGTCGGCGTCGGACCAGACGGACACGCTTTCAAGCGTGACGGTAAGAGGCGCAACAGAGGTGTTCACCTTGAGCGGATCGCTTCCGACGTGGCCAAGGCGCTCGCTCGCCGTCACGCTCGTCGCGACGCCCGATGCAGTGGGCGTGGGCCAGACGATCACGCTCACGATGCAGGTCGAGAACCGCTCGACGGCCAGCAAGGCAAGCATCACGGCTTCGCCCAATCCGCCTACGATTAACCTCGGCGGCGGGGCGGCCGTGACGCAGACGGGCGGGCCGACGTACAGCCCCTCGCCTTTGACGCTGAATGCCGCCGCCCAGGGAACCATCACATACACCTACCGGGCGGACGCGGCCGGGACCGTCTCCTGGTCGGCCGGCGCGACGGCCGCGAGCGCCACGTCCAAGACGGGAACTTCGAACACCGTCGTCATCAATCCCCTCGCTGCGTCTCTCTCCGTCGATCCCCTGTGCGTCACGAGCGGCCAGAACGTGACGGTGAAGATGCAGGTCCAGAGCACAGGGGCCGTCACGACGCTCACCAGCGGCATCTCGTCAACAGATACGACGATTCCTGTCGCCTCGACGACGAGCTTTTCCGGCTCGGGGACGCTCTTGATCGACAGCGAGGAGCTGGCCTACGCCGGCACGACGGGGACCAGCTTTACGGGTGTGACGCGGGGCGTGAACGGGACGACGACGGCGGCGCACAGCAACGGAGCCGTCGTCCGGTCCACCACGGCTCTGGGGAACCTCGTCCCGACGCTCTCCTCGTCCGGCACGGCGACGGCGACACTCGTTTCGGGCCCCACACCGGCGACGCTGGCAAGCCTGGCGCCGGGCCAGACGGGCGTCTTCCAGTGGGTCTACACGATCACCGGGACCATTGGCCGGACGTACCAGTTCCAGGGGAGCGTGACGGCGGATGGAACGTACACGTCCAATACCGCCCAGTCGCAGCAGGGGACGGTCTGCAAGTACAGCGTCGTCGCGAGTCCGACGACGATCGCGAGTTGCAGCACGAACGTGCCGATCAGCTTCACGGTCTACAACGGCGACCCCTCGGGAGGGGATAACCGGCTCCGTCAAATCTATTTGTGGTTCCCCAATTCGACGTGGGACGGATACTACCAATCCTCAAGCGTCAGCGGCTGCGCCGGGTGGGCCATCACAAAGGTCGGCGGCGGAGTGCGGTTCCGTACGACAGGCGCAGGTGCGATCGCTTACCAGCAAAACTGCACGTTCAATGTCACCTTTTCCCAGGTCCCCGCCGTGACGGTGGATACTACGTACGCGTTTTACATGGACATGTACGACGTGAATCTGCAGTACCTGGCCACGCAGGCGAGCATACCTGTTACGGTCACGGCGTACTGCCTGGCGCTGACGCACAATCCAGGGGGGCCGTTCCCGGCCGACGGGACATGCAGTACGACGCTTACGGCGACGCTTTCGGGCGCTTCTCCGCTGTCGGGGCGGGTGATCGCCTTCACGACGACGGCGGGGACGCTTTCCTCCGGGACGGCAACGACGAACGCATCGGGCGCGGCGACCGTGACGCTTCGCGCGCCCGTGAGCTCCACGGCCGTGACCGCGTCGCTCACGGCGACGTATATCAAGACGAAGGGGACGGATTCCGTTTCCTACAACGCCTACTGCAGCGGGGCGAATCTGCAATACGTCGGCGGGAGCCTTTCTCCGATGGCCGTGCCGATGAGCTGTTCGAAGCCGTTCAGTGTTCGCGTCCGAAACCTCGGCACATCGTCGGCCACGCTGACAACCGCGACGACGTTCACGTTCACGGGGTACTCGGCGAACCTCTCGGCGGGCGCGACGATCGCGGCCGGAGTCGAGGCGGCGCTTACGTTCAACTCGGTGACGACACCGGCGACGGCCGGCTCATACGCGCCGACGCTTACGTTCGACGTGGCGGGCTGCGACTGCAACAACAACCCGACGGCGACGCAGACGCGGAGCGTCTCGGACAACGTCACGGTGGCGGGGCCGTGCAGCACGACCGTCCGCATCCTCGACTGGCGGGAGGTGGTGAAGTAGGGGACAAGAAGGGGTATCATGGGAGCGATGGAGAGCCGGGAGAAGGGGGTTTTCTTTGGTTCTTCCGGGTGTTGCGCGGGCGTAAGCTACATGTTGAGGTCCATGACCGTTCGGGATGGAGAGGTTTTCTCCTCCCCTTTGTAAGGGGAGTGCGATGAGTACGTCTGTCGAGACGGGCGCGCACAGAGGTTGTTCGATGAATACATCTTGACACTATGTCGCATCTGACATATCATCAGCGACGTGCATGGGAACCAAGGACAAGCCGTTGGTGTGGCTCCACGGAGAGGTCAAGACGCCGCCCTTATCCCAGGTCGCCCGTATTGAGGCGGGGTTCCTGCTGCGGCGCCTGCAGGAAGGCGAGAATCTCGGATTACCGCACTCACGGCCGATGCCGTCCATTGGCCCGAGGTGTCACGAGCTTCGCATCAATGACCAGAGTGTCACGTGGCGGATCGTATACCGGGTTGATCCCGACGCGATCGTGATCCTGGAGGTGTTCAAGAAGAGCACGACCAAGACGCCCTTGCCGGTGATTGATGTGTGTAAACGCAGACTGAGGATGTACGACGATGAATAAGGCAAAGAGAAAGCAACTGGAGCGGCGGGGCTGGAAGGTCGGCTCGGCCTCGGAGTTTCTCGGCCTGTCGCCGGAAGAGGCCCGTTTCATCGAACTCAAGCTTGCGCTCAGCCACTGGCTGCGCGAGCGGCGCGAGGCGTACAAGTTGACGCAAATCGAGCTGGCCCAGCAACTGAGGTCCAGCCAGTCTCGCATCGCCAAGATGGAGGCGGGCGATCCCTCCGTGTCCCTCGACCTCTTGATCCGCTCGCTGTTCTCGCTGGGTGCAACCAAACGCGATCTTGTGCGAGTCATCGCCGCGTCAAATCGGCCGCACGCGGCCTGAACGGAACAAGGCGATCCGTTCGCGGCCTGCGGTTACGGGTGACCAAGACGCACTATCAGATGTGTAGGTTGGGTTAGGCGCGGTTTTTTGCGACGTAACCCAACAAAACATTTTGGCGAATATTCGGTTTGTTGGGTTACGCGATAAAGCCGCTAACCCAACCTACATGGCTCAAGGATGTGATCGGCTGCGCGGGATACAAGGGCCCGCGGCGGTCTCTCAAGGAGATGGAGGCGGCGATCGCCCGCGGGGCGCGGGAAAGCCGATGATCGCCGTCGGTGGCGTTGCGCTAGATCGAGGGGTCTCGCCGGTCCTCCGCTCCCGAGGGCTTTGCTTTGGAACAGGCCCCATCCTCATCCTCGACCGGCGGGAGGTGGTGAAGTAGGGAGCCCCTCGGACCAAGGGATTTTCCCCTTGACGTTGTGACTACATTCGGTTACGATAACGGTGTGTCCAGGATCGAAAAACTCACGACAAAGTTCAGGAACAATCCCGCGGGTGTACGGTTTTCGGATTTGGAAAGGGTTGTGCTGGATCTGGGTTTCCGGCTTGTGAACGTCAAGGGGAGCCACTATGTCTACAAGAAGGAATCGAAGCTACTCACCGTGGTGAAACCGCACGGCGGGCAAAAATGCTGCGCCATGGTGGACGTGAAAAAGGTATTGGAGTTTCTGAAAAAGGACTGAGCCATGAAGAACGCCGTGAAGGACTTGTCGTCCAGATATGAGATTGTCATCGAGCCGAATGAGCACGGGGGATACTACGTCCGCATCCCGGACTTTCCCGGGATCTTCACCGGCGGGGAGACCTGGGAGGAAGCCCTCCGCCACGCGCGGGAAGCTCTGGAAGCGACCGTCGAGGCCATGCGGAAGCAGAAGATTCCCTTGCCCGAGCCCAAGATGAAGTTCAGCGGACAGTTCAACGTGAGAGTGCCCAGGGAACTGCATCGCAAGCTGGTCAAGATGGCCAAGGATGAAGCCGTATCGCTCAATGCGATCATCTCGCACCTCCTGACGGAGTCGCTTGCGAAGGCGTCGTGAACCGCATCCCTCCCAGGAGACAGAAAGACCGGCAATCGGGCGCCGCGGGCCCCATCCGCATCCTCGACCGGCGGGAGGTGGTGAAGCAGGGAAGCGCCGGGCCGTGTCGCTTGGAGATACGCCCTCGGCGTGCTAGTATTCTCGCGAGATGCGCTATATTGTCCGTTTCACGGAGGAGGCTCGAACGCACCTGAGGCAGTTGTCCGCCGGAGAGCGGAAGAGAGCGGTGGAGCGGGTGGAGGTTGTGTTGGGGAACCAGCCGACGCGGATCACGCGGAACGTGAAGCTTCTCCGTCCGAACCCGCTGGCGCACTATGAGGCGTTCATGTCGTACCTGGACGGTATCGGTGAGCGCGCAAGACGCGGACGGACGTATTCGCTGGAGGAAATCAGGAGCGAGTTCGGTCTTGGTTCACCCTTGTCCAAGCCTCGGAAACCTCGTGGATTGAGGGGAATCCGGATCAAGGGAGAGCCGATGTCAGAGACCATAATCAAGGCTCGGGGCTAGGGGGGGAAGGAGGCAATCAGGCGCGGTATCCGCGTCTTGCCTCTCCATTCCGAAAAGGAGGACGCATGTTTGCATTCCCGATCCTGGGTGTTCTTGCGGTCGTTTTTGGCGTTTTGTTTCTTTTCTCCCCCGACACGCTCACAAGATTGTCCGAGTGGTTCAACCGGACGCTCGTGAACAACGACCAGGCCGCTTTCCGCAATCGCAAGATTGTCGGGGTGATCCTCATTCTGGCCGGAGCGTATTTCCTTTTCGTCTCTGCCAAGTACGTGTTTCGGTAGAAAAAAGTTTATATTTCAAATTGTTATGCCGGTACGTTAATAATTTGCTTGACATTCTTAGTCCTTCCACCTAGACTTTCCATCGGGTTCTATCCTTCCAGGAAACTATAGAAAAATAAACGTCTTGCCCGTGCGTCCGCACGGGAGCGTGGCGGAGCGGGGGCCGCCCAGCGGGAGGGACCGGTTGTGGCTTCATATTCGTTCGGTTTCCGAACGTCTTCTCAATCCGGTGATCGAGAATAGATGAAGACGGCAGACGTTCTGAGACGACTTAACATCCCCCGGCACAAGCTCTACTATCTGGAGCAGAAGGGGTACATCCACCCCGTTCGCGTCTCGATGGGAGACCTGGAAGCCCGCCGCTACTCGGATCGGGACGTCATGATGGCTGAGGCCGTCTGGAAATACCTCTGCCTGGGGTTCCGCCACAAGGTGGCATACGTGAAGGCCATGGAAGAAATCGAAGAAATCGACGATCATTCCCGCCCGCGCGGGGACAGGGTCTCCTCCTTGTCGCCGGCGCTGGCCCGGAGAGGATGATGTCCTTCCTGTCTCGGCTCTTCAAGAGGAACGGGGACCTGGTGGGCGTCGATGTCGGATCGAGCTCCGTCAAGGTCGTCCGCCTGAAGCGGCGCGGGAAAGAGATCGGGATCGATGCGGCGGTCCTCGCCGAGTTCGAAGGGCCGGGTCCCGACGCCGTTTCGCAGGCCCTGGATCGCGTCGCGGGCGCGGCCCGCCTGGAGGGGGCTTCCATCGCGATCACGGTCTCCGATCGATCGCTCGTCATCCGGCCTCTCGTCCTTCCGAAGATGCCGGCGGACGAGCTGACGGAGGCCGTGCGCTGGGAGGCGCGGCGGCAGGTGCCGTACGATCTGGGTGACGCCGTCATCGACTACGTCGTGACGGGAGAGACCACCGAGGGGACGGCTACGCGGTACGACGTCCTCCTGGTGGCCGTGGAGGGGCGCGGCGTCCGGGAGGCCCTGGCCGCGGTCGAAAAGACGCGGGGGCGCGTCAAGGTCGTCGACGTGAACCCGCTCGCCCTCCGCAATACCCTCCGGATGACGCGGCCCGAAGAGGGGACCGTCGTGTACGTGGACATCGGGGGGCAGCGCACGGAGGTGAACCTGTTCAAGCAGGGCCGGCTTCGCCTGACCCGGAGCGTCGAGACCGGGGGCGAGCATTGCACGCGGGCATTCGCGGAAGCCGCCCGCATTTCCGCGGCGGAAGCGGAGGCGCTCAAGCGCGACAAGGGGCTTCTCGCCTTTTCCTCCGGCTCTCCGGAGATGGAAGGCGCCGCCGCGCCGATCGACCGCATCATCCTCGAAGTCCAGCGCTCGATCGATTATTACCGCGCCCAAACCCGCGATCGCGAGATTCAGAGAGTGCTCCTGGCCGGCGGCGGCGCGCTCCTGCCCGGCCTCAAGGAGCACGCCGCGCAGTTCTTCGACTCTCCCGTGGAGATCGACGATCCTTTCGTCAAGGTGAAGGGGAACGGCCCGGGACTGGCGAACGTCCGTTCGCTGGCCCCCCGGTTCGCCGTCGCGATGGGCCTGGCGCTCCGGGAGGCCGCGGGATGAAGGATACCGTCAATCTCCTCCCCCGAGAGATCCGAAAGCCGGCCGGAGGGCCCGGGCGGCTCGTCTGGCTGGCCGCCCTCGTCGTGATCGCCGCGGCCGCCGTCGCCGGGTGGAAGCGGTGGGAGCAGTACGCCGCGGACCGCGAGAAGGCCCGTCTCGCCGCCTCGCGCGACGCCGTCCAGGCCGAGATCGCGAAGATCAACGCAGAGATCGCTCCCTTCAGGCAGGCGGCGGAGATCCAGCGGGGCGAGGCGGCGGCGCTGTCGACGCTCAGGGAGCGCGTGGCCGGGCGGACGCGCTTCTCGGCGGTTCTCGGGGAGGTGGGGCGGCTGGCGCCGCCCTCTCTCTGGCTGTCGTCGCTGGAGAGCAAGCCGGCGGACGGAGACGGCGCCCAAGCGGTCGATTTGAAGGGCGCGGCCTACGCGCACGAGAACGTCACGGCTTTCGTTTCCAGCCTTGAGCGATCGCGCTTTTTCTCGAACGTGACGCTGGTCTATGCCGAACGTGGGGCCGAACGTGGGGCCGAGCGCGGCCGGTCGACCGTCAAGGATGAGCCCGGCGGCGTCGGGTTCCACATCAGCGCGCGGATCGTTCGGTCTCCGCTGGGAACGAGGGGCTGACGCCGTGGCGGCGCCGGCGGTCCTCAACCAAGCCCGTGTCTTCGTCGGGCGCTTGTCCCGGCGGGAGACGACCATCGGTCTTCTCGTGCTGGCCGCGGGGATAGCGTACCTGTACGCCGCGGCCGTGTACCAGCCGATCGAGAGCCGCCGCATCCGGGCGGCGGCCGAGCTGTCGCAGGCGAAGATCGAAATGGAAGGTCTCTCGGCCGCAGTGTCGGCCGCGCGGAGCGAACTCGCCCGGATCAAGGCCGGCGGGGCGCCGACGCCTTCGGCGGCGCCGGTCCTCCTTCACCCGCGTGACGGCGGCGGGGCCGTTCTGGACGAGATCCTGCGCCTGCGGGACGCCGCGGGCGTCGAGGTCCGCGGTCTCGTGCCGTCGGCCGCGGTGGACAAGGGAACGTACAACGATCTGGCGGTCAAGGTCTCGGTTCGGGGCAGGACTTCCGACGTCGTGCGATACCTGGCCCTGCTCGAGGCGCACGAGCCTGTCCTGGAAGTCCGCCGCTTGAAGATGGAGACGACGCCGGCCTCCCTCCCCGACGTTGTTACGGAAATGGAGATTGGGGCGTTCGTGGGGAAATGAGACCCGGACCGGTCGACGGGAGGTTGATGAAAAAGTCCCCTCTCCCCTATCCACATGGATGGGCAGGATAGGCAGGATTTATTGTTCATCCTGTTCATCCCACTTATCCATGTTTGAGATTATTGCTCCGCTTGGCAGGGGGAAAGGGCGAGGGGTTTTTGGGCACCCTTATAGGAGGACTTCCGCTTTGGCGCTTTCGCCGGTTGGACGTTCAAGCCCCAATGCTCGAATCAAGGGCGCGCTCGCGTGTGCGTTCTTCGGGCTGTTCGCGTTGGCCGGTGCCGTCGCGGCTCGGGGAGAGACGGCGCCTCCTTCTCTTCTAGACCTGAACCTTCCGCCCGAGATCCGGGGTCAGGCCGCTCCGGCCGAGGCCCTGGGACGGGACCCGTTCATCCCCCCGCACTTCACGCCGGGGAAGGTTAAGGCGGGCCCGGCTGTCGGCCTCGAGCTGAAGGCGATCCTTCACAACCCGCTGTCGGCCGTGGCGATCGTCAACGATCAGCTCGTCCGCGTCGGGGACACGGTGGGCGGAAGGAAGGTCGTTGAGATCAGGCCGGACCGCGTCGTCCTTCGCGACGCCGCCGGGAAGAGCGAAATGAGAATCGGACCGATGGCGACGCCGGGAGGAGCCCCTGCGGCGGGAAGTCAGGCGCCGGGAGCGGCGGGCGGGAAAGAGTCGACGGCCTCCGGGCCGGCGGGAAACGCCGGGTCGTGAGACGCACGTCCACGAGGAGAGACTTATGCTGAGAGCGATCCGCCGGGTTTGCACGCCGCGTCAGTTCGGAGCGGGAGGGATCCTGGTCGTGCTGATCATCCTCCTTGCCGATCCAGCCCCGCCCGGCGCGGCGACGGCGGCTTCCCGGGACGGGGAGAAGGGACCGGGCGGCGGGGAGCGCCTTTTCTCCATGGAGTTCCGGGACGTGGAGGTCCGGGACGTCCTGCGCGCGCTCGGCCAGGAGGCGGGTCTCAACATCATCGTTGGGGAGGAAGTGACCGGGAAGGCGACGCTCTCGTTCAGGCAGGTGACGGTCGACAACGCGCTCGAGGCGATCCTTCGCAGCCGGGGTCTCACGTCTCTCCGCCAGGGGAACATCATCTGGGTCGTCCCGGCGGGGGACAAGGTCGAAGAGGGGATGGAGATCCGGACCTTCCCGTTCAACTACGCGACCTCGAAGGAGTTGACGAACGCGCTGAAGCCCGCGACGAGCAAGGCGGGGAGCCTCATCGTGGACGAGCGGACGAACACGCTCATCGCCAAGGACTTTCCGCGGAACCTGGACCGGGTGACGGTTCTCCTGGCGAAGCTCGACACGATCACGCCGCAGATCATGATCGAGGCGCGCATCGTCGAGACCACGAAGAGCTTCGCTCACCAGCTCGGGATCCAGTGGGGCGGCGCGTACTCCCGGGACGCGGCGCACGGGACGGCCCTGCCGTACCGCTTTCCAACCACGGCGATCACGTCCGGGACGCAACTTCGCCGTGAACCTTCCCATCTCGATCGATCCGTACGGCGCGATCGGGCTCACGCTGGGGAGCATCGGGAACTTCTTCCAGCTCGGCGTCAAGCTCTCGGCCATGGAGGATGCCGGGATGGGCCGCATCCTCTCGAACCCCCGGATCATGACGCTCAACAACGGCGAGGCGAAGATCTCGTCGGGCGTCAAGATCCCGATCCAGACGGTCACGTCCGGAACGACCACCACGTCGACGGCCGGATCGACGTCCACGACGGGGATCCAGACGATCGAGGCGTTCCTCCGGCTCACCGTCACTCCCCAAGTGACGAGCGACCAGCGGGTCCTGATGAAGCTCGTGACGGAGAAGGACGAGCCGGACTGGAACCGGCAGGTCCAGGGGATCCCGACGATCGTCTCGCGTAAGGCGAACAGCACGTTGATGGTCCTGGACGGGGAGACGATCGTCATCGGCGGCATCCTCCAGCGGAACGAATCGGATTCAGAGCACGGCGTTCCGGGTTTGTCCAAGATCCCCCTCCTGGGGAGGCTCTTCCGGAGCGACGTCAAGAGCGACTCGCAGACGGAGCTGCTGATCTTCATCACTCCGAAGATCGTCCAGGGAAGGGTGTGAAAAGGTGAATCGGTCCAACGGTATGAAAAACCGGCAAAATCGTGGTATATTATTATAGCTAGCCCCTCGATCAGCATCATGGCGCCGTAGGAGGGACCCTTCGTTGAGCGCCCAGACTGACAAGGTCGTCGTCCTCATCACCGTTCCCACGGAAGAAGACGCGGGAAAGATCGCCCGGCACCTGGTCGAGAAGAGACTCGCGGCCTGCGTCAACATCGTCCCGGGCATTCGCTCGATCTACACATGGGAAGGCGAGGTCTGCGACGAGGGGGAGGTCCTCCTCGTGGTCAAGAGCCGGACCGATCTCTTCGCCCGGGTGGCCGAGGCCGTGAGCGGCCGCCATCCTTACACGGTGCCCGAGATCATCGCCCTGCCGATCGTGTCCGGTTCCGAATCGTACCTGGACTGGATCGGCCAGGTAACGACGAGAGCCGGCGAGGAGTGAGAATACGGTTATTGGTCAATGGTTATTGGTCAATGGTTATTGGTCAATCATTATTGATCAATCGTTATTGGTTATTCGTCAATCGCCATTCGTCATTGACCCATTGACGATTGACCATTAACGATTGACCATTGACGCTTCACGATTGACCATTCACGATTAACGATTGACGATTGACGATTAACGATTGACCAATAACAATCCTGCCTCCGGATGGGGCGGGGTCCATATCTCCAGGGACGGATGGCTCGACCTTGGAGGCGGCGGCAATGCCATCCCCGGACAATCGCCCCGTGGCGGACATCCACGACGCGATT
>JACPZO010000170.1 GCA_016195465.1 Nitrospirota bacterium | reverse complement strand
TCTGGGTGCTCGATGAGGGGAAGCCCGCGCCGCGGGAGGTCACGATCGGTGCGAACAACCCCGACAAGACGATCATCGTGAGCGGGCTCAAGGACGGGGAGGCGGTAATCGTCGAATCGCAGGCGAAGAACGCCAAGAAGCCGGGGCCGGGCGGCTGGCGCGGATTCTTGTGATCCGGCTGGAGAGAATCGAGAAGGAATACCGGATCGGCGAGGGGAGCTTCCTGGCCCTGAAGGGAATCGATCTCACGGTCGGGAAGGGCGAGTTTCTCGCC
The DNA here is from genome assembly GCA_016195465.1 of Nitrospirota bacterium. Taxonomy (GTDB): domain Bacteria; phylum Nitrospirota; class RBG-16-64-22; order RBG-16-64-22; family RBG-16-64-22; genus RBG-16-64-22. Next base: position 12,171 of record JACPZO010000170.1, on the reverse strand, counting down.
ATCACGGGCGCGTCGGGATCGGGGAAGTCGACACTCCTCAACATCCTGGGACTCCTGGACCGGCCCACCCGGGGGACGTATATCCTGGACGGACGGGAGGTCTCCTCGCTCGACAAGGCGGAGCGGGCGCACCACCGGAACCGCTTCATCGGCTTCGTCTTCCAGAGCTTCAACCTTCTGGCGCGCACGTCCGCCGTCGAGAACGTCGAGCTTCCGCTCGTCTACTCGAACGCTGCGCCGGCCAACCGGCGGGAGCGCGCGCGGAAATCTCTCGCCGACGTGGGGCTGTCCGCGCGGGAGAACCATCTCTCGACCCAGCTCTCGGGCGGCCAGCAGCAGCGCGTCGCGATCGCCCGGGCCCTCGTGAACGAACCGGTCCTCCTCCTCGCCGACGAGCCGACGGGAAACCTGGACACGAGGACAAGCGAGGAGATCATGGACCTCCTGACGCGGCTCAACCGGGAGCGGGAGCTCACGATCGTGATGATCACGCATGAGCCGAGCGTCGCGGCCTACGCGGGGCGGACGATTGCGCTCCGGGACGGGATGGTTGTGGCGTGAATCTGAAGTCCAGGGCGCAAGATTCGATGTCCGAGTTCCAGCGGCCGCGGTTCGCGGGCCATGGGCCTGGAGCGGAAATATTGGATACGGAAATATTGGATACTTGACTAGCCATTATGGATAGATTATTATCCATATTATGAGAGTTCACAATGTCCTCGAACTGATTTTTGGGAGCCCGGCAAGGATCCGCATTTTGAGGGTCCTGGCCAGCATTCCTCGGCCGCTCAGCGGCAGACAGGTCGGCGAACTTGCCGGACTTACCCATCGAGGCGCCATCCATGCTCTCGCATCCCTGGTTGACATCGGCGCCGTCAAGCAACGCAGGGCTGGAAATGCCTACCAGTATTCCCTTTCGAAGGGCAGCATCTTCGCCGAAAAGATCGTACTCCCTGCCATCAAGGCGGAAGGAAGGCTGCTTGACGAATTGAAGAGGGATGTTGCGGCACGCTTTGGACATTTCACGGTCAGCCTTGTTCTCTACGGCAGTCTTGCGCGAGGCGAGGAGAAAGAGGGCAGCGACATAGATGTCATGGCAGTCGTGAAGGGCGAAAGGGAAAAGGCGGCGATGGAGGAAAAGGCGGCGTCCATGGCTTTCTACTTCAGCGAAAGGTTCGACGGTCTCCTGTCCATACACTGTCTGACGGTCGACGAGATCAGGCGCAGGAAGGATCTGCCGTTGATGCGCTCTGTCATGAAGGAAGGCGTGATCCTCGCCGGCAAGCGATTGTCGGAGTGGGCCGGATGACGAAGAGACGCAAGACGAGGGTCGTCGACAAGAGAGCGTATGGGGCCTTCCTTGCGAAGGCATCCGATTTTGCATCCATGATGGATTTCTCGCTTGATGAAGGCAGGTGGAACTCGGCTGGATTGCAGGCCGTCCATACGGTGATCTCCGCCAGCGACGCCGTCATTGCATATTACGGCGGGATGAGAAGCGCAGAACTCGACCACAGGGAAGTCGTCGGCCTCCTGCAGGACGTTATGGGAGAAACTGCGGCGGCAGCCGGAAAGCATGTCGCAAGGGTTATCGCGAGGAAGAACCTCGTCGAGTATGAGGAGCGGCTATTGACACAGGCAGAGGCCCGGGAAATGGTGGAACATGCAAGGCGGTTTCTCAAATGGACAACCGGAATGCTTCCGAAACAGGATTGAGGGCTGTGCCATGTCGGCGCTCACCGGTTCGACTCCAGGACAACTCTGGGAGTTGTTGAGTCTGGGCATGTTTGTACTTTCAGCCGCATAGGAAAAGCCAGGAGGCTGTATCCGTGGACCTGAACGCCACTTTCCGCATCGCTCTCCGCGCACTTCGGCGCAATCGGCTCCGCTCGTTCCTGACGGCGCTCGGCGTCATCATCGGCGTGGGCGCCGTGATCGCCATGGTGGCCCTGGGCGAAGGGGCCCAACGCACCATCGAGCGGCAGATGGAGCAGTTCGGGACGAACGTCCTGATGATCTTCGCGGGATCGGCGGGGACGGGCGGGCGGCAGGGGGGAATGGGGTCGCTCCCGACGCTGACGCTCGACGACGCGAAGGCGATCGAAAAGGAAGTGTCCAGCGTTTCGCTCGTTACGGCGACGGTCCGGACGCAGGTCGTCGCCGTCTATGGGAACCAGAACTGGACCACGTCCGCGTTCGGCGTCACGCCCGAGTTCGCGGCCGTGCGCCAGTGGACGGTGGCGGCCGGCCGGTTCATCAACCAGACGGACATGGAGGGGGAGGCGCGGGTCTGTCTCCTTGGCCAGACCGTCGCGGGGAATCTGTTTGGAAACGCCGATCCCGTGGGCGAGACGATCCGGATCAAGAACCTGCCCATGAAGGTCATCGGCGTCCTGGCGAAGAAGGGGACGACGATCTCCGGATCGGACGCGGACGACGTGCTCTACCTGCCTCTTCCGGTCGCGATGAAGAGGATCCAGGGAACGACGCGACTGGGCTCCATCCAGGTCCAGGCGCAGAGCGCGGCGGACCTCCCCCTCGCCGAGGAGCAGATTGCCGCGCTCCTCCGCCAGCGGCATGGCATCGCCGCGGGCGAGCCGCCCGACTTCGTCATCCGGAACTTCTCGGAGACCCTTTCGACGCGTGAGGAGCAGGCCCGGACGTTCAAGTACCTTCTGGCGGGGATCGCGTCGGTGTCGCTCGCCGTCGGCGGGATCGGCATCATGAACATCATGCTCGTTTCCGTGACCGAGAGGACGAAGGAGATCGGGATCCGGATGGCCGTCGGGGCGACCGAGCGGGACATTCTGTCGCAGTTCCTCGTGGAGGCCGTGAGTCTCTCGGTCGTGGGCGGTGTCCTCGGGATACTGCTCGGGATCGGCGGATCGCTCGTCATGGGCTGGATGGGGATGGGGGAGACGAGCCTGTCCCTCTGGCCGATCGTCCTGGCGTTCGCGGTCTCGGGCCTCGTCGGCGTTTTTTTCGGTTTCTGGCCCGCGCGGAAGGCGGCGCGGCTCGATCCGATCGAGGCTCTGCGGTACGAGTGAGACCTGAAGCTCTCCTCCTTGATGATTGCAGTGGGGTGAGAGGTCTTGGTGAATAGGTGAATAGGTGAATAGGTGAATAGGTGAATAGGAAACCACGGATCCGGCTTCCCGCCCTTGGCTGTTCCCCGATTCTCCGGTTCCCCGATTCCTCGATCCGGCCGTTCGCGGCCGAAGCCGGTGTTTTGCTGGCCTACGTCATCCTGACGGCCGTCATGACGTATCCCGTTGCCTTTCGTCTTTCGGCGACGGAAGACCCGGGCGACCCGCTTTTTATCGCGTGGACGATCTTCTGGGTCCAGCACCACCTCTTCACGGACCCCCTTCATCTCTTCGACGCGAATATCTTCTTTCCTTACGTCAAGACGCTGGCCTTCTCGGAGCACATGATCGGCTCGGCGATCCTGGCTCTTCCCTTCCGTCTCCTCACCGATAACCCGATCGTCGTCTACAACGTCTCCGCTCTGCTCGCGTTCATTCTCTCCGGGTATGGGACGTACCGCCTGGCGCTCCACCTGACGGGAAACCGGGCGGCGGCTTTCATTGCGGGGGCGATCTTCGCCTTCACGCCTTTCAGGACGTACCAGTTCGGCCATCTGCACGTGATGAACACGCAATGGGTCCCGTTTGCGGCGCTCTCTCTCATCCGGGTATTCGAGACGCGCGGGGCGGCGGTCCCGCTGGCCGGGCTCGTCGTCTTCAGTCTTCTCCAGGTACTCTCCTCCGGGAGCCATGCGCCGTTCTTCCTGATCCTGATGGGAGTCCTGGCGGTGGTGCTGTTTGTTCGGCACGGAACATCCGTTCTTCTTCCAGGGTTCTTTCTGAGAATCGGGGGAGCCGCTTTCGTGATCGCCCTGGTCCTCCTGCCCCTATGGCTTGTCTACCATTCGGTCCAATTGGACCACTCATTCAGGACGTCCAGGCCTCCGGATGTCTATTCCGCGTCTCCCATGAGCTACCTCGCGGCGCCTCCCGGCAACAGGCTCTACGGGGGGGTGTTGGAGCGCTTCGGCCATTTCGAGAGTCATCTATTTCCGGGAGCCGTTCCGATCATCCTGGCGGCGCTCGCTCTTGTGCCGAGGCGGCGCCGGCCGGCCGGTCCGGACGGGCCGGATCCGGAGTCCTGGAAGGCGGATCTCCTGGACGGTGCCGTCGTTCTTTCGTTCGTCGCGCTCGTCTTCACAATCTTTTTCGGGGGGCTTCAGGTCTCGCTTGGCGTGAGAGTCACGGTCAAGAGCCCGGCCGCGACGTGGCTCGTGTTCATCGGGCTCATAGTCTTCCGCCGGCTCCTCCAGGGGAGCCGTCCCTTCCTGGGCCGGTTCGTTCTTCGTTCGGACTTGACGCTCGTCTGGCTCGTTCTTCTCCTTCTGGCCGTGTCCCTCTCCTATGGCGCCTACGGCCCCGGCGAAAAGATCTACGACCGCATCGCCTCGGTCGTTCCCGGCCTGGGATTTCTCCGAGTGCCGGCCCGGATCGGCATCTTCGTTCCGTTCTTTCTCGCTCTTTTGTCCGCTTCGGCGCTCGCGCGTCTGGCGGGGCGGCTTTCACCCCGCCCGCTGTTCGCCGCCGCGCTGCTTCTCGTCCTCGCCGAGTCCGCGAGCTTTCCGCTCGCCTCCCACGCCATGCCGGACCGGGCGGGGATCTACGAGCGCCTGGCGGAGGCGTCCGGTCCGGGGGCGGTCGTTCACTGGCCCGTGCCGAACGAGGATAACTGGGAGTTCGACATTCCCCGGCAGTACTTCTCGATCGTCCATTGGCGGCCGATCCTCACGGGATACAGCGGTTTCAAGCCTCCGGGGTACCACGTCGTCCAGGACGCGCTCGCGGATTTCCCGGACGAGAGTTCGATCCGGTTCCTGCAGGGCGTCGGCATCCGTTTCGTCGTGGTGCACGGGGAGGTGCTTCCCCCCGATGCCGCCGACCGCGTCCGGCGCGACATCGGGAAGGAATCCCGCCTGGCCCTTCTGGAGCGGGACGGCCCGGTCGCTCTCTACGAGTTGGCGTCCGCGCCTCCAGTGCGGTCGGCCGAGACGACCGACGCGGGCCGCGAGATTCCGCGCGAAGATTGGAGAGTATCCGGGTCCGCCGGCGGCACGCCGACCGAAGCGGCGATCGACGGCCGACGCGAGACGGCGTGGGACTCCGGGCACCCGCAACGGCCGGGCGATTTCTTCGAGGTCGACATGGGGAAGACCTACACTCTGTCGAGGATCGAGATTCCGATGGGGGCGAGCGTCGCGGAGTTCCCGCGAGGCCTCAGGATACTCGTGTCGGGGGACGGGACGCGGTGGCGGGAGGTTTCGGCCGCCAACTCGCCGCGGGCCGAGTATCTTCTTCAGGCCGCGCGGACGCCGCGAGACGTCAGGTTCCGGGTCTTTCTGCCGTCCGTCGAGGCGCGCTTCGTGCGGCTCGAGGTCACGCGGCCCGACCCGCGCTATGCCTGGCGCATTCCGGAATTGAGGTTCTATCGCTGATGGATCCGCTCACTCATATCGGCACGGGTTTCGTCCTCGCGCGCGCGGGTCTCGGGGCGCGGCACGGCCGGGCGGCGGCCGTCACGCTCGTGACCGCCTCGATCGCGCCCGACGTGGACTACGTGATGAAGGCCGGTGGGAACGCCGTCTACCTGGAGTTCCATCGAGGGCTGACGCATTCCTTCGCCGGGATCGTCGTCCTCTCGTTTCTTCTGGCCCTGATCGTTCGCGCCATCTTTTCCCGGTCGGAACGTCCGCCTCCCTTCGGGCCCCTTTTTGGGCTGGCCCTTGCGGGGGAGGGGATACATCTCTTCCTCGATTACATCAACGCCTACGGCGTTCGTCCTTTCCTGCCTTTCTCGGGTCGATGGATCAGCGGGGACTGGGTGTTCATCATCGACCCGTTGATGTGGCTTCTTCTGCTCGGGGCGGTCGTTTCGTCCCGGTTCAGGCCGGAAACGGCCCGTCGAGCGGCCCGGGCGGCGCTGGCGGGGATCGCGGTCTACGTCGCGCTGAGGGCGGCGGGGCACGGACTCGCGGAGCGCGTCGTCCGCGGGCAGTTCCCCCAGGCTGTGAAGGTGGGGATCATCCCGCTGCCCGGCAATCCCCTGCCCGTTTCGTGGGGGGTCCTTCTCACAACGCCCCAGGGGACGGCGCGAGGCTGGGTCTCTCTCGTCCCGCGGGCGATTGCCGTAACGGAGACATTTGCTCAGCCGGATGGGGGACCGATCGTTTCGCGCGCCTTGGGTACGTACACGGCGCGCGTCTTCCACGACTTCGCGCAGTTCCCCGTCCAGGAGGTCGAGGCGCGCCCCGACGGATGGCGCGTGGCGTGGCGGGACCTTCGGTTCTCGTTCTTGACGAACGAGCCGCGGTTCATGGCCGAAGTGCTCCTGACCCCGGACCTGAACGTCCGGCGTGAAGGGTTCAGCTTCTAACAGGATGCTGAAAAAGCCCCCTCTCCCCCTGCCAGGAGGTGAGGGTGAGGGGGTTAAGCGAGCCGTTGATTCTGTTGGCCCTCACCCCAACCCTCTCCCAGAGGGAGAGGGGGCAAAGGGTGTTTTTCAGCACCCTGCTAAGAAGCGGACCGACCGTGTTCCGGCGGGGCGGTGGTGAGGCCTTCCTTGTAGGCCAGGGCGACGGCTTCCAGCTTGCTGTGCATGTGGAGCTTCTCGAGAATGTGCTGGGTGTGGTTCCGGACGGTGGCGTAGCTGATGAAAAGGCGGTCGGCGATCTCGCGGGCCGAGCGGCCCTCGGCCATGAATCTCAGGATCTCGCGCTCGCGGGGGCTGAGGATCGTGAGGGACGGCGCGTCTCCGTTCCCTCCATCCGGGTTCTCACGGGGGACGGGGCCGGGGCGCGTGCCCGGATCATCGGGAGAGGCTGCCTCCAACGGTCTGAGGTAGTGAACGACCGTCGAGAGTTCCGGGCGTTGCGCGGGCACCACGACGATGCCGACCGAGAGGGGAACGAGGTGTCCCTTCCGGTGACGGGCGGAAATGCGGAAGTTCTCGACCAGACGGCCGTGGCGTGCAAGAGACGTGACGCGGCATCCTGAAAAGCAGGTCTTTTCTCCTCTCGCGTTCTCTCCCAGGAGCACGTCGCCGCACGGCCGGCCCAGGACTTCGCTCCGCGCGAAACCGAGGAGGCGCTCGGCCGCGTCGTTCCACAAGATGATCCGGTCGTCCGGGGCAACGGCGAAGACCCCGTCAGCCGAGTTGGCCAGAACGTCGAGCAGATCCGGACGCCGCATCCTCCCCCCCAGCGTGTCGCTTGGGGGGAATGCTACGAGATATCCGCGAGCCGGGTCAATCCTCTTTACCGGATCGCCTCTTCACCGGATCGCAATGCCCGACGTGCCTCGGCAACGACCGGCCGTGATCCGTCCGCTTCGCGGGGAATCAAATCCGTCTCACCCCCCCGCGTACGCTTTCAAGCCTTGACGAGCCGGACGCAGTTCTCCTTGTGCAACGCTTGCCCGGAGAGGGGATCCGCCTTGGTCGGGCGGAGAAGGGCGTCCGAGGTTCCCCGTCCCTTCGCCTGGCGTCCCATCGCCGTGTGGCCGAAACCGTGCTGGAGGCCGACGACCTCCGGGTGAATCCGGCGGGAAAGCTTTACCACGGCCTTGACCTTTCCGTGCGGGGACTCCACCCAGACCGTGTCTCCGCCCCGCAGGCCGAGCTTCCGGGCCGTCTCGGGGTTCACGATGAGAGGATTCGCCGGCTTGATCTCCAGGAGCCACGGGTTGTTCTGGGTGCGCGTGTGAGTGTGGCTCGCCTCCTTCCAGTTGATCATGTAGAGGGGATATTCGGAAGATGGCTGCCAGTCCCGCGGCGCGTAGGCGGGAAGGGGATCCACGGGTTTGCCGGCCGCGTCCTTCTTTTCGCCCAGCCACTTGGAGAAGAACTCGATTTTTCCGCTCTTGGTGGCGAATCCCTTCACGGCCTTTCCGCCGATGACCGTCCCGATCCGCTTGCCGTCCTTGTCCTTGGGTTTGTCGTAGACCGCCGTCCCCTCGGCGCGCCCCGATCTGTCGGGGTCGAAGAAAGCGCCCTTGAGCTTCTCGGGGGGAACGGGCTCCGCGTATTTTTCGTACCGCGTCCCCTTCTTGTCCACCCAGACCGCGCCGGGGAGTTTCCTTAGCTCATCGAGCGTCATCTTCGGCGCGCCCTCAACCAGCTCTTTGGAGAGGAAGTCCTCGTACCACGCGGTCACGTCTTCGATCGGCTTTTCAGAAAGCGGGCCGATCCGGAAGAAGTCCTTTCCGTCCGCGTCGCGGATCCCGATCTTTCTCCCCAGGAGCGCCACAAGCTCGTACTCCGCCGGCTGGCCGAAGAGCGGCTTGACTACCGGCTGCCTCAGCCCCAGCGCGGGCCACGTGACCCAGTGGGAGTTGAGGTCGTACCTCTCCAGGTAAACAGTGCCCGGCAGGACGTAGTCCGCCATCATCGCTGTCTCGCTCATCATCGTGTCCACGACCACGACGGTCTCGAGCTTCGCGAGCGCCTTGGCCACGGTGTCGGTCCCCGGGACCGACATCATCGGGTTCTGGAAGACGCAGACGAGCATCTTCGGCTGGTACGGCCCCTTCCCCTCGGCCAGGTTGGAGAAGAGCTGGCAGTAGACGCCGGAACCGTGCCCCAGCGGGTACTTCTCCAACTCGTCGAAGCGAGGTTCCTTCCTTGTCTTCTGCGCCGCGTCGTCCGGGTGGACTTCCTGGTGCTTGTTCCCCCGCTTGTCCGGCATGACCATCGTGCCGGGCCGGTCGTAGGAGCCGACGAGGGCGTTGAGAATCGCGATGGCCCGTCCGCCCTGGACGCCGTTCGAATGCTGCCCCGGGCCGCTCCAGACGTCGGCCAGCGCCGGCTTGGTCGCGGCGAATTCCCGCGCCAGCCGCTCGATCGTCCGGGCCGGGACCGTGGTGATCTTCTCGGCCCACGCCGGCGTCTTGTCGGAGACGTACCGGGCGTACTCGTCGAAGCCGACGGACCACTTTGCGATGGACTCCTTGTCGTGGAGGCCGTCCCGGACGATCACGTGGCCCATGGCCAGGGCCAGGGCGCCGTCGGTGCTCGGCCGGATCGGGACCCACTCGTGGGCCTTGGCCGCCGTGTCCGACAGGTATGGGTCCACGACCACGAGACGAGCGCCCCGCTCAATCGCCCGGGTGATGATCCGCGGGAGGTGGACCCACTTGATCGCCGAGGTCGGGTTCCATCCGAAGAGCATGATGTGCTTCGACTGGATGAAGTCGGCGAGCGGCCGGCCGTCGCCCATCACCGTCCCGAAGGAGGCCTTGCGCGCGACGTCGCAGAGGTTCGAGTGGTTGACGTAGTTGGGCGTCCCGAACAGCTTGCAGAAGTCGGCCTGGATGTGGGTGAAGGAGTGGTCCTCGCTCATCCAGAGGAGCTTGTGCGCCTCGCCCGCGCCGCGGAGGGCCTTCATCTTCGCGGCGATCTCCTCCACGGCTTGGTCCCAGGAGATCTCCTGCCACTTGGGGTCCGCGCCGACGGACTTGTCCCGGTTGGCGCGCTTGAGCGGCTTCTTGATCCGGTCCGGGTCGTAGAGCTGGACGATCCCGGCGTTCCCCTTGGGACAGATTGCGCCTCCCTCCGCGCAGCCGTACTCCTCCGTGTATCCCTCGAAGAAGTCGGTGGAGATGTTGGTGTAGTTGGTCGGGTTCCAGGGGTTCGGCTCGATCTTCTCCACGACGCCGTTTACCACGTGCGCGAGGATGCCCGACTGCCCCCCGCACATGTTGCAGCAGGAGGGAATCCACTTTCCCGCTTCGCGCCCCCACGTTTCGAGGCCGGCAGCGCCGGCGGGGATCGCGTGCTCGCCGGACCCGATCGTCCCGCAGCCCGTGAGCGTTCCCGCTCCCGCCGCCGCCGCGGCCGCGGCGGAGAGCTTCAGGAACTTGCGGCGGCCGACTTTCTCGTCGAAGACATACATGTTGTCCACCCCCTTCTTACTCTTCGCCCGGATACGACCGGTGTTCCACCATGGGCAGCCGACGCATGACGAAGTAGGTCAGCAGGGCCGCCAGCGCAACGATCCCCCAACTGGAGAGCCATTCCACCCCGTTGGGGACGTAGAGCGCCGTCAGACGCGCGGAACTCACGGCCGTGTCCAGACCGGGGAAGACCGGCACGGCCTGGGCCGGGATGACGTCATTGAGCCTCTCGCCGAAGAGTCCGATCGTCACGAGAAGTCCCGCCAGCCCCAGCCGGCCCGGCGTCGCGCCCTCCGCCCGCCCGTAAATCAAGAGAAGCGGGAGCGCCGCGCCGACCGCGAGCTGGAGGACCCAGAAGACCCACCAGAACGGCCCGAAGAGGGTGAGCCGCAGCACCGCCAGGTGGTCCGGCACGCCGCCGTAGAACCCCGTCAGGAGCTCGATGCCCAGGATGAAGAGGTTCACGATAAGGAGGATACCCGTGAGTCGCGCGAGCGTCTGAAGAAGCGCGCGATCTTTCTCGGGCCCGGGAAGGACCATGGCCCGGACGAACAGCATCAGGGCGGCGGCGGAGGCGAGGGCCGACACGGTCGAGCCCATCGCGAAGCCCGGCGAGAACCAGGCGGGCCGGGCCTTGACCACGGCGAAGACCATATCGGTGGCCGCCGCCAGGGCGATCGGGATTCCGATGATGCTGATCAGCCTCACGCGCCGAAGATTTTCGACGTCGCACGCGCGCTTCGCCTCGGGGTCATCCGGGCACCGGAACCCCAAGCTCAGGAGCCGATAGAACCCTTGGGCGGATCCCTGGGCCTCGGAACCCCGGCGGGACAGGTCGCACCGCATGAGGAAGTACAGGGCGAGGAGAAGAATCCCCGCGTAGGCCGTGTAGAGGTAGACTTCCCAGGGGAGAACGGAGCGCCACTGCGGGTAAACCAGAACGTGCCAGAACCGCTCCCAATGGCCCAGGTCCACGCTGATGAAGGCCAGCCCCGTGGCCAGGCACGCCAGCGCCTGGACGAGGGCCAGCCGCCCCACGCCCGCGAGCCTCTCGCCGACGATCTGGTCCTCGAACCGGCGGCCGACGCTCGCCCGCCCCACGCCCGCGAGCCTCTCGCTTCGAAAGACGTAGACCGTGGTGGAGAGGAGGAAGGAGCCCGCCGAAAGGCCGATGAAGAAGATGTAGAAGGCGACCCACAACCCCCAGGGCACCACGGTTCCGAGAGCCGTCACCCCCAGCCCTTTCCCCATCCGGTAAAGGAGCACGGGGACTCCGACCATGGCCACGACGGCCAGAAGTCGAAGGAGCGGCTTCATGACCCTTTGAGGCTCTATTTCGCCCGCCCCGCTCCGCGGGGCGGAGAATCCGGCAACGTTCCTGGTTTCCATGGCTTCCTCGCGTTAGAGAAGGTAGTAGACGTTGGGCTCGGTGCCCAGCTCCTCCTTGAGCCGGATCGTCTGTCGTGCCTTGAGGAGGCGCGAGACCTCGCTTTCGGGATCGCCCAGATCGCCGAAATGGATCGCGTGCCCGGTGCAGGTCTTGGCGCACGCGGGCCAGCGGCCGGCGGCCCGGTTGTAGCGTCCCTCCTCGTCCTGGAGGTGGAGGCAGAAGGTGCACTTGCGGACGTTGCCGACGGGCGACGCGCCCGGAGCCCTCACCCGGAACTGCCGGTACTCGGGGGACGGGACCTGGGTGTACGGCGTTCCCTCGGCGACCGCTCCGTAGTTCTCGCCGAAGTCGAAAAAGCGGGCGCCGTACGGGCAGGCCGTGATGCAGTAGCGGCAGCCGATGCACCGGTCGTAGTCCACCACGACGATGCCGTCCCGCTTCCGTTTGAAGGTGGCGCCCACGGGGCAGACGCTCACGCAAGGCGGATGCTCGCAGTGGAAGCAGGGCTTGGTCATGAAGAGGGGCCGGTCGTCCGGCCGCTCGCCCAGGAGGCCGTCCAGGACCACGGTGTAGGCGACGCCCGGCGGCGTCTTGTTCTCGGCCTTGCAGGCCACGACGCAGGCGCGGCACCCCACGCACCGGCGCGTGTCGATCACCATCCCGTAACGGTGCTTGCGCCGCGCGGGGGTCTCCATCGGGGCGGAGGCTTCGCTCGCCGCCCCGAGCTCCAGCACCGCCCCTCCGGCCGCCAGGGCGATGGCGCCGGCCTTGACGAGATGCCTCAGGAGGTCGCGGCGGCCGACCGCCGCC
>JACPZO010000171.1 GCA_016195465.1 Nitrospirota bacterium | reverse complement strand
TTGGTCTTTGTACAGCATCAACAGCGGCGATTGCCAACAAAAAGGAGCGCGAGGAATGTCACTCGAGGAACAGGTTTACCAGGCCCTGCGGGGCATCGCCGATCCCGAATCGGGGACCGATATCGTATCGAAAGGGATCGTCCGGGACCTTCGCGTCGAGGGGGGCCGCGTGAAGATTTCCCTCAGTCTTGAGTCAAGGGACAAGGAATACGTCAAGGGGCTTCAGGAGACGATCCGCGCGGCAACGGCTTCGCTGCCGGGCGTCGAAAAGGTGGACATTTCGCGTCCTCTGCCCATGGCGGCGTCACAGGCCCCGCCGAAGCCGGGGCAGAAGGCCCAGTCTCCCTTCGAACAACAGCAAGGGATCCCCGGGATCCGTAACATCATCGCCGTCGGGAGCGGCAAGGGGGGCGTCGGGAAGTCGACCGTGGCGGTCAACTTGGCGCTGGCGCTGGAAGAGGCGGGGTTCAAGGTTGGCCTGATGGACGCCGACATCTACGGCCCCAGCATGCCGCTCATGATGGGCGTACAGCAGACCCCCATCACGAATGCGGAGAACAAGATCATCCCGCTCACGGCGCACAACGTGAAGGTGATGTCGATCGGGTTCCTCATCCCCGAGGGGACGCCGCTCATCTGGCGGGGACCGATCCTCCAGCAGATGATCCAGCAGTTCCTGACGGGCGTGACCTGGGGTCAGCTCGACTACCTGGTCGTGGACCTGCCGCCGGGGACGGGGGACGTTCAGCTCTCCCTCGCCCAGCTCGTGCCGATCACGGGGGCGGTCATGGTCACGACGCCCCAGGACGTGGCCCTCACCGACGTCCTGCGCGGGATCGCGATGCTGCAGAAGGTGAACGTCCCGGTCATCGGCATCGTGGAGAACATGAGCTACTTCGAATGTCCTCATTGCCATCAGACGACGAAGATCTTCTCCGAGGGCGGAGGCGAGCGCGCCAGCGAGAGACTGTCGATCCCCCTCCTCGGGAAGATCCCCCTCGATCCGGAGGTCGTCGTCGGCGGCGACAAGGGGGTTCCCGCCATCAAGGCGAAGCCGGCGTCCGCGCAGGCCGAGCTCTACCGGCGGATCGCCGCGGCGGTGGCCGAGGCGTGCGAGACGGCGGCCGTCTCGAGAGGCTGATGAGGACGATGCGCCAGAGGCGCGGATTCTGCGCCGTCATCGTTCGCACCGGAGCGGATCCTGTCTTCGGCCAGCCCCATCCCGCCAAGGCGGGACGGGCGACGGGGCGCCCCGGCCTCAGCCACCCGCTCCCAATAGTTCGAGCTGAAATGTCCCGCTTGCGGTAATGGCCAAGACCCGCACCATCTTCGCCTGCCAGAACTGCGGGGCACAATCGCCCAAGTGGCTTGGGCGCTGTCCCGACTGCGGGGCGTGGAACTCGATGGCGGAAGAGCGGGTGGAGCGTTCGCCGCCCCCCCCTCCGGGGGGAGGCCGTAGCGCGGCGGTCCCGCTTCCGTCCGTCGAGCCCCTGGCTTCCGGCCGGATATCCACGGGGATCGGCGAGTTGGACCGCGTTCTGGGCGGGGGGATCGTTCCGGGATCGCTCATCCTGATTGGAGGCGATCCCGGGATCGGCAAGTCCACGCTCATCCTTCAAGCCGCGGCGTCGCTGGCGGACGATGAGCGGACCGGCGACGCGCGCCCCGTCCTCTACGTGACGGGAGAGGAATCTCCCCAGCAGATCGCGCTCCGGGCCGCGCGGCTGGGGGTCTCCCCTTCCCGCCTCCTCCTGCTCGCCGAGACGAACTTGGCCGAGATCCTCCGGACGGCCGAAGCGTGCGCCCCGCAGGCCATGGTCATCGATTCGATCCAGACGACCTTCCTGGACGAGATCTCGTCGGCTCCCGGGAGCATTTCGCAGGTCCGCGAGGCGGCGGGCAGGATCCTCATGTTCGCGAAGCCGCGCCACCTTCCCGTGTTCCTGATCGGCCACGTGACCAAGGACGGATCGATCGCCGGCCCGCGCGTTCTCGAGCACATCGTCGACACGGTCCTCTACTTCGAGGGGGACCGCGGGCAGGCGTTCCGGATCGTCCGCGCCGTCAAGAACCGTTTCGGATCGACGAACGAGATCGGCGTCTTCGAGATGAAGGGGGAGGGGCTTTCTCCCGTCGCCAACCCGTCGGCGCTCTTTCTTTCGGAGCGGCCGGACGGGTCCTCCGGCTCCGTCGTGGCCGCGAGCATGGAGGGGAACCGCCCTATCCTCGTGGAGCTCCAGGCGCTGGTGACGCCGACGGCGTACGGTACGCCCCGCCGGTCGAGCATCGGCGTCGATCCGGCGAGAGTTTCGCTTCTGCTGGCCGTTCTGGAAAAGCGGGCCGGGCTCCCCCTCATCGGTCAAGACGTTTTTGTGAACGTCGTCGGAGGAATCCAACTCGACGAACCCGCGGCCGATCTGGCGGTCGTCGCCGCCGTGGCGTCGTCGATGCGCGAGAGGGCCGTCGATCCCCGGACGGTCGTGTTCGGAGAGGTTGGCCTCGCCGGAGAAGTCCGGGCCGTCGCGCAGGTGGAGGCCCGGCTCTCGGAGGCGGCGAAGCTCGGCTTCACGCGGTGCATCGTTCCTCGGGGGAACAGGGAGAAGATTGCCGGAGTCTGCGGCGTCGAGCTTGTCGGCGTTTCGGACGTCCGAGAAGCCGTGGATGCCGTGCTTGGCTAGCAGGCTGATGAAAAAGTCCCCTCTCCCCCTGCCGGGGGGAGAGGGCGAGGGTGAGGGGGTCAAGCAAGCCGTTGATTCTATTGGCCCTCACCCCAACCCTCTCCCAGAGGGAGAGGGGGCGAAAGGGGTTTTTCAGCACCCTTCTAGGTCGGGCCTAGGGTTTTGGGCGGGGGCTTTGCTCGTTCTCCTCGCCGCTTGCGCTCCGCGTTCCGTCCCGCCGGCCGCCCTCCTTCCTTCCCTCGCTGAGATCGAGGCGCGGCAACGCCCGGACCCCGGTTGGAAAGGGATCTCCGTTCGCCTGACGATCGTTCCGGGAACGCCCGTTCTATTCGGCGGGATCCGGAGCGCGGCCCTTCTCACGGCCGATCCGGCGGGTTTTTCGAGAATGCAGGTGCAGTCCCCTTTCGGCCCTCTCATGGGAGATTTGCTGGTGGCGGGTGGGCGGTATTCGCTCTATCGGCCGGACCGAAGGGAGGTCGAAACCGGTCTCGTACTCGATGAGGCCGGCCGCGCGGTTCCGATAAGAATTCTGGCCGATCTGGTCCAGGGACAGTGGTTTGCCAAGCCGATCCGCGTCAAGGATGGATGGGTCGCGCGCGACGCGGCGGGGGGGAGAGTCACCCTGAGGCGGATGGAATCGGGGAACGGAGGCTCAGCCGAGGAGGTTACGCTCGACCTGGCTTCGGGGCGCGTTCTGGAGAAGAGGGCCGGGAATGGAGACAAGGAATTCCGAGTCGTCTACGAAGAGTACAAGATGGTTCGGGACAGGGAGGTGCCGTGGCGGGTCCTCGTTGCGGACGACAAGGGCCTGGTTGTGCGGCTGGACGTGAGGGCGTTCGAGGTCCTCGATGCCGTGCAAGA
>JACPZO010000046.1 GCA_016195465.1 Nitrospirota bacterium | reverse complement strand
CGAAGGAACCGATTCGAAGAGCAACCGCAGACTATCGGCGCCGGGTGCGCGCTTCGAAAGGTGGAGCATCTCGATCCCCACCGCCCGGCCCTTTTCGTCATAATCGACAATGATCCCGGGCGCCACCTCCTCGGATTCGGCAGCGGGCGCCTCGCCAAGGCTCAGGTAGAGCGCGTCCACCTCATGGTCCACCTTCAGTTTCATCGGTCTTTCCTCCTTCTGTCGAAGTATGCGGTAACAATACGCGGAGGACTATCTGGCCTTCGCCTGTGCCACCCTCTTCCGGATCAGGTGCCCGTCCTCGTAGATCACGAGCGGTGTATTGGTCTGTTCGGCCAGCATCCGCGCGCGCACCGCCGCACGCTTGAGCGCGGCGCCAGCCTTGGCGAGGTCGGCATCCCGAACGCAACGTCTTGCCTGCTTCATCTCAGCCCTCCTTCGTCCAGCAATACCGGCTTCTCGCCGGCATTGTCATAAACCGCCCAGGCATCCACCAGCCCCCGGTAGATGCCCTCGAAGTTGCGCCGGCCGCTGATAAAACGGCGGCGAATAACGTCCGCCGGGACGTTGTGCCCGCCCTGGGCCACCCGCACCCGCACGCGTTCGATGGCCACTTCCACCGCCGGCAGACTCAGAAAGATCAATTTAACCTTATACCCCCGCCCGCGCCAGAGCGGAATCAGTTGCGCGTAATGCCGGCCGCTCAAAGTGGTTTCGAAGGCAAAGCTCTCGCCCTTGCGGACATGGGCATGGATTTCCTCCAGCATGAGCCGGCCCGCCCGCAGGGCCACGCGCGCGGGATCGAACGGCGCCAGCCCGGAGGCGATCAGGTCCGCGTTCACGAACACGGGGCATTCCGCCTCGTTCGGCAGGAACTCGCGCGCAAAAGTCGTCTTGCCCGCGCCATTCGGCCCGGCAACGATCACGATCTTCCGGCCGGACTTACGCGCCATGCGCCCCGGCCTCGCCCGTCGCCGTAATCCACGCGGCAAGCACCGGCGAAAGCTGTGCGTCTATCCAGATGATCACGCGGCGACGACCGGATGATCAAACCGGCTCCGTGCCAACCGCAAACACGCACGAACGTCAGCAAGCTCCAGATCGGGAAGTTCTTCGACGACCTGCTCCGGCGTTATCCCATTGGCCAGGAGATCGAGCACGTCGACGACGCGGATCCGCATGCCTCGGACACACGGTCGTCCGCCGCACTGGTCAGGATCTACGGTAATTCGCTCCGCGAGTTCTGTCATCGCTGAACCCTCCGCACAACAAGTTTAGCACCATCGGGGCGACGCCAGCGCCCCTTTCGCGCCCGCCCGGACGTTCGATGCGCCGCAGACGACGGCGAAGCGCGCGCTCCCGTCGCTCACCTCGCACAAGGAGAGCTTGTCGGCATTCGGGTGCCGCCGGACGGAGAGGATCTCGGCCACGACGACGTCCCCGATCCCCTCGCCCATCCGATGAATCCCCTCCACCTCGAACCCGGCCATCGTCAGCCGATGGGCCAGTTCCTCGGGAGAAACGGTTATGTCCACAAACTCACGAAGCCAGTTCAGAGAGAGACGCATCTTTCACCCGTTGGATTTCGAATATTTGTTTCCACCAAGCCAAGACCACCCGCAAACGATCCAACAACCACGGAAACTTCTTCGCGGGGCTCAGAAACGTTGCCCGGCTATTCCGCCTGTGCGACCGCGGCCGGCTCTGAGACGGCCTGGCCCTTCTTGTAGAACGTAATGCCGACCCGCCGGATGTGATCCATCACATCCGGATCCTCGATGTCTCCAAGAATCGCCAGGTCGATCGTATACGGGAGGAGCAGGTCGTCCAGTTCCTCGATGATTCCGTACACCACCTGTAGCGTCAGATCCGCGCCGCCGCGCAGAGCGAGGTCTATATCGGACCCGTTCTTGTAACTGCCTTTGGCGCGAGAACCGTACAGAATTGCCTCATCCACCCGAGGACAGCGGCTCAGAACCGCCGAAATCTTCTGGATGGCCGTGTCCGGCAGACCGTATTTCATTCCTGTTCTTCCTTCTTCAGGTCCTCCAGCTTGATTCGGAGCGCCTCGAATTCGGTTAGATATGCGCTCCGAATGGCGGAAATGATTTGCCCGGCCGTGGCCTCGTCGTACGTGTGGAAGGTCAGATTCCGGCTCTTGACCATGTCCATCCATGTCTCGCCGTCTTGG
>JACPZO010000045.1 GCA_016195465.1 Nitrospirota bacterium | reverse complement strand
TTGTCCTTGATTCGTCCGCCGAACCCGGGAATCTTGAGCTCGAACCCGGCCGACTTCGGCTTGATCGAGGTCGCGACGATGTTCTGCCGCCTGAGGAGAACCGCCGCCTCTTCTCTCGTGGCCGCGGTCACTTCCCCCGCCTGCGAAACGCCCGCGCGCGTCTTTCCGACGTACTTATAGACAACCGCCATGGTCGGTCTCCTTCCTCCCTAAAGGGTCAGAAGTTCTGTGTCAGGCGCCCAAGGCCGAAAGTTCAAAGTTGAACGTTGAAGGTCACGACTCGCTGGAGCGATCTTCCGTAACCTTCGACTTTCGACTCTTCGACCTTCGACCGCTATCCACATGGATGGGCAGGATAGGCAGGATTTATTGTTCATCCTGTTCATCCCACTTATCCATGTTTGAAATTCTTGCTCCGCGTAAAGCGTTTGTACTCCTTTTTTCATCGAAGCGTCTTGTATTCCTTTGCCGTCTGGACGGCCGGACCCGCCCCGCTTCGGTTGATCATGTTGATGATCTCGTCCGGAATCGACGAACGGCCCACGGCCTCCTCGTAAGAGAGGAGACGCCTGGAATACAGGTCGTAGAGGGACTGGTTCATCGTCTGCATGCCGAACTTCGTCTGGCCCGTCTGCATCATCGAGTAGATCTGGTGGACCTTGTCCTCGCGGATCAGGTTTCGGATCGCCGGGTTCGGGACCATGACCTCGATGGCCAGACAACGCCCCCGCCCGCTCATCTTCGGCAGGAGCTGCTGCGAAAGAACGCCCTCCAGGACGAACGAGAGCTGGGCCCGGACCTGCGCCTGCTGATGGGGCGGGAAGACGTCGACGATCCGGTTGATCGTCTGGGCCGCGGAGTTCGTGTGGAGGGTCGCGAACGTCAGGTGGCCCGTCTCGGCGATGGTCAGCGCCGCCTCGATCGTCTCCAGGTCGCGCATCTCGCCGATCAGCACGACGTCCGGGTCCTGCCGGAGGACGTACTTGAGGGCCGCCTTGAACGAGATCGTGTCGGCGTTCACCTCGCGCTGGTTGATGAGGCACTTCTTGTGCTGGTGAAGGTACTCGATCGGGTCCTCGACCGTGATGATGTGGTCGTGCCGCTCGCCGTTGATCTTGTCGATCATCGCGGCGAGGGTCGTCGACTTTCCCGATCCCGTCGGGCCGGTCACGAGGACCAGGCCCCGCGGCTTCTTGACCAGGTCGTTCACGATTTCCGGGAGGCCCAGCTCCTCGAAGGTGAGGATTTTGAACGGGATCGTCCGGATGGCCGCGGCCACGGCCCCCCTCTGCATGAAGATGTTGCACCGGAAACGCGAAAGCCCCTTCAGTCCGAAGGACAAGTCGAGCTCGTTATGCTCCTCGAACTTGTGCTTCTGGGCGTCGGTCAAGATGCTGTAGCAAAGCTGCTTCGTCTCGGCCGCCGCCAGGGGAGGAAGGTTGAGCGGAACGAGCTTTCCGTCGACCCGGAGCTGCGGGGGCGAACCGGTCGTAATGTGGAGGTCCGAAGCGCCCTTCTCGATCATCGTCTGCAGGAGCTGGTGCAGGTTCGCCACGTTATTCTCCTTTAGGGGGCCTCTACCCCGCCCAACCTCCCCTTACAAAGGGGAGGAGTGTTTTCCCCGTTCACCGATTCACCCATTCACCGATTCACCCATTCACCCATTCACCGATTCACCGATTCACCGATTCACCGTGTTCGATCAATCCCCGAACGTCACCCGAACGATTTCCTCGACCGACGTCGTGCCCTCCTTGATCTTCTGGAGGCCGCTCATCCGGAGGGTCTTCATGCCGAGCGAGATCGCCCGTTTCTTGATCTCCCCGGCCGAAGCGCCTTCGAGGATCAGCTCTTTGATTTCTTCCCCGACCGGCATGACCTCGTACAGGGCGATCCGGCCCCTGTAGCCGGAGTTGTTGCAGTTCCCGCACCCCTTCCCTCGAAGCGGCTTGACCGTCTCCGCGTCCTCCTTCGAGAAACCGATCGACACGAGGCCCTGAGGCGCCACCTTCTCCTCTTCCTTGCACTCCGGGCAGATCTTTCGGGCGAGCCGCTGGGCGAGGATCAACAAGACGGAAGACGAAACGAGGAACGGCTCGACGCCCATGTTGAGAAGCCGGTTGATCGTCGACGGCGCGTCGTTCGTGTGGAGCGTGGAGAGAACGAGGTGTCCCGTCAGGGCCGCCTTCACGCCAATCTCGGCCGTCTCGTAGTCGCGGATCTCGCCGACCATGATGATGTCGGGGTCCTGCCGGAGGAAGGACCGGAGGGCGGCCGCGAAATTGAGGCCGATCTCGTCCTTCATCTGGACCTGGTTGACGCCCAGGAGGTTGTATTCGACCGGGTCTTCCGCCGTCATGATGTTCGTCCCGATCCGGTTGATCTGGTTGAGCGCCGAATAGAGGGTCGTCGTTTTGCCGGACCCCGTGGGCCCCGTCACCAGGACCATCCCGTACGGACACTCGATGGCGTTCTGAAAGTCCTTGAGGGGTTTCGGATCGAACCCGAGCCTCGTCATGTCGAGCGTGAGGTTCGACTTATCCAGAATACGCATCACGACCTTCTCGCCGAACAGCGTCGGAAGAGTCGACACGCGGAGATCCACCTCCCGGTTCTTCATCTTCAGCTTGATCCGCCCGTCCTGCGGAAGGCGCCGCTCGGCGATGTCCAGCTCCGCCATGATCTTGATCCGGGAAGTCAGAGCGGCCCTGAGCCGCAGGGGCGGCTGCATGATCTCCTGAAGGACGCCGTCGATCCGGTACCGGACGCGGAAGATCTTCTCGTACGGCTCGACGTGGATATCGCTCGCCCGCTTGACGATCGCGTCCCCGAGGATGAGGTTGACCAGCTTGACGACGGGCGCTTCCTCGACCGCCGCCTTGATCTCCGTCAGGTCCGCCGCCTCCTCCTCCTCGTGAATGACGTCGAAGAGCTCCTCCTGCTTCGTGATGCTGTCCATCACGGTCTGAAGGGCGGCCGTCGAATTGTAGTTCTTCTGGATCGTCACCTTGACGGCGGTCTCGGTGGCCACGACCGGCTCCACGTTGTATCCGGTCATGAACTTGACGTCGTCGATCGCGAACACGTTCGACGGATCGACCATGGCGATCGTCAGCGTCGCCCCCCGGCGCGAGACCGGAACGATCATGTGCTTCTGGGCGACTTCGGATGGAATGAGCTTGACGAGGTTCGAATCGATCTCGAAGTTGGCGAGATCGATCGACGGGATCCCGTACTGCTTCGACAGGAAGGCCGCGAGCCTCTCTTCCGTCACCTGCCCGAGCTTCACCAGGTTCGTGCCGAGCCGTCCGCCTTCCTTGCTCTGAAGCTCCAGCGCCTGCTTCAGTTGTTCGGAAGAGATGAGCTTGGCCTCGACGAGCATCTGCCCGAGACGAGTGGCCATGACTACGTTTCCCCGGCCCAAGGCCCGCCGCCGGCAACGGAAAATCCAAGGACCGGGGCCGCCGGGATTGGGACTTGCGCGATGGGTAACCCGTATCGACGGACTGGTCGGACTCTGGATGAAGGCTCGCCCATGAGGTCTCCTGATGCCCTCAGAGACTATAGCGGACACATCCACGCCTGTCAAGGGAGCCGGGCGGGATAAGCTCGTGGAATATCTACCGTTTTCTCGCGGATTTCGCGCGGATTCCCGCCACGAGGGCCAGTTTCATGACATTCAGGTTCGGCCGCCGGCCGGTCCAGAGGAAGATTGCCGCGGCCCCCTGATGGACGAGCATGCCGAGACCCCCCGACACCTTGACCCCCCGCGACCGCGCCGCTTTGAGCAGCGGCGTCTCCTGAGTGTAGACGATGTCGCACACGACGTGGTCTTTCCGAAACAGCTTGGAGGGAATGGGAGAAGGGTCCGTCGGCTTCATTCCGAGCGACGTGGTCTGAATCACGAGATGCGCCGAGGCCAAGTGCGGCTCCATCGCCGCGGGATTCAACTCGCACGTCCGGACCTTGAGATAAGGGAAGTGGTGGGAGAGCCCCTGGGCCAGGAGGTCCGCGTGCGAAACGGTCCTGTTCGCGATGACAAGGCTCGCGGCCCCCGCCGACGCCACGGTGTGGGCGATCCCCCGGGCCGCCCCGCCGGCCCCGAGGATCAGCACGTTCCGTTTCTTCGGGGCAAAGCGGGCCTCCGATCTCAGCGCGGCCAGAAATCCGGCCCCGTCCGTGTTGTACCCGATGAGACGCCCGTCGCGGTTCACGACCGTGTTCACCGCGCCGATGGCCGCCGCCTCGGGATCGACGTCGTCCAGGTAAGCCAGCACCGCCTCCTTGTGGGGGATGGTCACGTTGACGCCCGCGACCCCCAAGGCCCGGATCCCGTCGAGGGCCGCGCGCAGGTCCTCGGGGCGCACCTCGAAGGGAAGGTAAGCGGCGTCGAACTTCATCTGCCCGAACGCCGCGTTCTGCATCACGGGAGACAAGGAGTGGCTCACGGGGTAGCCTAGAATGCCGTACGTTCGCGTTCGCCCGCTTATGCGCATAGTCTCTCCACATGTTTGAGAAATCCGCCGGCCTCGGCCGGCACCGCGTCGACCGGCTTTCCGAGCGAGGCGGAAAGACCGGCCAGCGTCCAGCCGTCGATCGTCATTCCATCCCGCGAGAAACAGACGTCCGGGATCCAGGCCCGGTCGAACGAGACGCCGGAAAGCCGGGTCTTCACGTCCCGGCCCGCCATCAAGCCGGCCACCGTCACGCTCCGGCCCAGGAAATCGTTCGGGACCTCCGCCACGGTGAGGTCGAAGCCCGTGCGCCGGCGAATCTTCTCAGCCGCCTCCCGCAAGAAGGGCGCGAAGTGCGTCCCCGTGACGGCCGCGACGCGCAGCCGCCTGGCCTTCTTCCCGTCGAGTCGTCGAAGCCCCCGGCGGAAGCGGAAAAGAAACGCGGGAACCATCCCCACGCCGTTCTCGACCTGCGGAAGATCGTCATATCGGCGGAGCGCGGGAAACCGCCTCTCCGCGATCAGGTACCACTCGTCCGACAGGTAGAGCCATCCCTCGCCCCGTTCCCGGCGAATCTCGTCCTGGACCGGCCGGAGCGCCCGGATCAACGACCGCGCGTATCCACGGTCAACCGGCCGGAGGATCGCCAGGCCGTTCCTGTGGCTCGTGAGCCCGACGGGAACGACCGCGAGGGACAGGACGCTCCGTCCCAGCGATCGCAGGTCCCGGATCGTCCGATCGAGGGCCGGACCGTCGTTGATTTCCGGACAGACGACGACCTGCGCGTGCATCCGGATGCCGTGCCCGGCCAGCCACGCCATCTCCTCCATGATCCGGCCCGCCCGGCTTCCCCGCAGCATCCGCCGGCGAAGCTCCGGATCGGTCGCATGGACCGAAACGTACAGGGGCGACAAGCGCTGCAGGGCGATCCGGGCCCGGTCCGACCGCGAGAGGTTCGTGAGCGTGATGTAGCTCCCATGGAGGAACGAGAACCGGTAATCCTCGTCGCGGACGTACAGGGACCCCCTCTGGCCGGGCGGCATCTGGTCCACGAAGCAAAAAACGCACTTGTTCGGACACCGGCGGATCTCCATGTCGGGGAGAACGATTCCCAGATCCTCGTCCGGCTCCTTGAGCGCTTCCACGTCGAATTCCGATCCGCCGCGCCGGATCGTGAGGACCACCCGCGGCTCGGCGGAATGGAACTTCACGTCGAGCGCGTCGCGGACAACGTGACCCGCCACGCGACACAGACTGTCCCCCGGCCGGAGGCCCGCCGCCTCGCCCGGCGACCCCGCCTCGACGCTCTCGACAAGAAGGCCCCTGCGGCTCGCCGGCAGAGAGGATGCTCCCCTCCCTTCGTCGACCGCCAAGGCTGACCCAGTCCGCACCAGGTTTTCATCTCGGCGCATTGCCCACGTTGTTCCTTTGCCCCTTTGTGCCTCTGTGCCTTTGTGCCTCTGTCCCTCTGTGCCTTTGTGCCTCTGTTTCTCTGTGCCTTTGTGCCTCTGTCCCTCTGTGCCTTTGTGCCTAAGCATCTCCCGCGTTTCCATCCAGTATTCCCCGTCCCTACTCCCTGAGCCAGCCCGGCGGGGCGCCCGCCCGGCGCGCCTCCTCGGGCAGAACGACGTTGACGATGTGCGTCAGGTCTTCGATGTTCCTTCCGATCTCGCCCCGGCGGATCCGGTAGTAGCCAAGACGGTCCCGCGCCTCTTCCGGAAACGCGCCCGCCGCGGACCCCTTCTCGATCCGGTCGATCTCGGCGTTGATGAACTGCTGTTCCCGATTGAATTCATCGACTTTCTTCCGGAAGTTTGCAACGCGCTCCCGCCACCATTGTTCCGTCTTGCCCTCGTTGTCCCTCGGACCGGCGAGGACCTGACCGGCCCCGCCCGCCGGAACGGCCGGCGCGCTCGCATCCGTCGGGGCGGTCCAGCGTTCCGCCGGCTTGTCGGGTTTCCCCTTCTTTGTCCCCTTGGCCTTGGAGGAGGTCTTCGTCTTCGATCCCGGCGGCGCTTCCTCCTCCATGATCGCCGTGACGTCGTTCTTTTCCACCCAGACCGTCCCGCCGGTGACGGTTGTGCGAAACCGCGTCCCTTCGTCAACGTAGCTGTCGACGACCATCCGGTGGCCGTTGCGAAGATGAAAGACGTACGCCGCCTCGGCCGGCCACGAGACGGCCAGCCAAAGGACGGTCCCGCCCAGCAAGAACGCGCCGCGCCAAATCATGCCGCACCCCTGAACCAGGAGGTCTCCCTGAAGCGGGACGCCCCCGCTCGAAGAAGGACGCCGACCACCGCCGCGGCCGGCACGGCCAGCAGTATCCCCAGGAAGCCGAAAAGCTGTCCGCCGGCCAGGATGGCGAAGATGACGGCGACGGGGTGAAGTCCGATCCGCTGTCCCACGATCCTCGGCGAGATCACCGTCCCCTCGAGGACCTGCACGACGGCCGCCACGGCCAAGGCCCCCAGGACGTGGCCCGAGTCCTGGTACTGGAGAAAGGCGAGCGCGCCGCCCATCACGAGGCTCGTGGCCAATCCCATGTAGGGGACGATGTTCGCGAAGCCGGCGAGGAGTCCCACGACGATCGCCAGATCGAGGCCGACCAGCAGGAACCCGGCCGAATAGAGGACCGAGAGAATCAGGCAGACGAGGAGTTGCCCCCTCACGAACCCCGAGAGGACGGAATTGATCTCCTGGACCCTGACGATGGCCGCCGGGCGGACCCGTTCGGGCAGAAAACGCAGAAAGCCCCGTCCGATTCGATTGAAATCCTTCAGGAGGTAGACCGCGACCACGGGCACGACGAGGAACCCCACGAGGCCCAGAACGAGACTCAGAATCCCCGAAAACATGGCGGCCGCCGCGGATCCCAACGTCCCGGCCAGGTCGGTGGAGAGCGCGCCCGCGCGGCGCGATATCTCCGCTCCCCACTCCTGGGACGTGTGCGGAAGACGGACGGAGAACGTCTCCTCGATCCACGGAACGACGCGCGTCTGCACCGTCTCGATGTACACGGGCCCGCGCTCCAGGGCGGTCCGGATCTCGGTCTCGACGATCGGAACGAGGAACAGCGCCGCCGCGGCGACCGCGACCCCGGCCAGGAAGACGAGAAGGATCACCGATGCGATCCGGGGGACCCGCCGGCGTTCGAGCGCGTCGACGAGCGGGTTGAGGACGTAGGCCAGGATGAAAGCCAGAACGAACGGCGTGAGGACCGGCCGGAGAAGGTAGATGAGGCCTCCGAAGAGCGCAATCCCCAGGATGACATAAGACATCGCGGGGAGAGGCGTCCCCGCCGCCCGCGGCCTATCCATTCACCGCCCCTTTCGTCGCGGCGGACCCGCCGGAAAAGCGGATCCCCCGGACGATGTAGTGGATTCCCGAAACGACGGTGAGGGCCGCCGTCACGGCCAGGACGGGAAAGTGAAGAGGGTGAGCGAACCCCGTGCTCATGAGAACAAGCTGGCTCACGACGAGGAGGAGCTGCGACAGCGTCGTGGCCTTTCCAAAGACCGTCGGCGCCATGACGGTCCCGTGATGAACGAGGTAGATCAGGAGGCTTCCAAGCGTGATGGCCACGTCGCGGCTGATCACGATCACGACCAGCCAGATGGGGAACTGTCCCAGCGCGCCCATCGTCACGAAGGCCGAGTTGAGGAGCAGTTTGTCCGCCAGAGGGTCGAGGAACCCCCCGAGGGCCGTCTGCTCCCCCAGCCGCCGGGCGAGATAGCCGTCGAGCGCGTCCGTCACGCCGGCGAAAGAAAAAGCGGCCAGCGCCCAGGCAGCCGGACCGTACACCAGGAGGATGATGAAGACCGGGATCAGGACGATCCGGGTTACCGTGACGAGGTTCGGAAGATTCATCGGCCCTCGCTCCCGCCCTCACTCGCACCCTCGCTCCCGCCCATTCTCCCGATAGACCCGCCGCTTCGAGCGGGACCCCTGTAGAGATACCGCCCGAGAATCTTGTGGAACGGGGTCATTTCGCTATCGCTTTCTTCCCCCGGGCCTTGATCGAGGAACTCCCGGACGCTGTCGAGCTTCGCGCACAGGTTGTCGAGATGATGGACGACGAAGGCCTCGGGCGTCATCGGGACCTTCGGAGAGCCGAACGCCAGCTCTCCGTGGTGGGCGAGGATCAGGTGCTTGATCCTCATGGCCAGATCCTCGGGAAAACCCGGGATGGCCCTCATCTTCTCGCTCACCCATTCGTAACCGATCGCGATGTGCCCCAGGAGGTGCCCCTCCGCCGAATAATCGAACGAACGCTCGTATTTGAGCTCCGCCACTTTTCCGATGTCGTGAAAAACACACCCCGCGACGACGAGATCTCCGTCCACCCAGGGGAAATGCGGGACCACGTCCCGCGCCAGCCCCACGAGATCGAGGATGTGCTCGATCAGTCCTCCAATGTAGACGTGGTGCATCCCCTTCGCGGCCGGCGCCCTCTTGAGCCTGTTCATGAACGCCTCGTCCTCCGCGAACGAGAGAATGAGCGAGCGGATATGCGGGCTCCCCACCGAGTCGGCGATCTGCCGGAACGCGGCCGCCATTTCATCGAGTGAACGCTTCGAGACGGGCAGGAATTCCTCGACGGCCACTTGGTCCGGTGGAACCGGATCGAGGTCTCTGACCGTGATCTGCAAAACCCCCTGGAACGAGGAGACAACCCCCCGCACCCGGACGAAATCGTCTTTCTTGAACCGCGGGGACAGCTCGTCCGCCCTGTCCCAGATCTTGGCGTCGATCTCGCCCGTCCGGTCCCCCAGCTTGAGGGAGACATAGGGGTTTCCGTTCCTCGTCACCAACCCTTGCTTGGCGCGAACGAGGAACACACGCTCTACCTGCTCCCCTTCCCTGAGGTTGCGGATCCCTTTGGTTATCGTACTCATATCGGCGGATATTAGGCTAAACAGAATTTTCTGTCAATAAAATTGACCACTTACCTTGTAGGTGTTGCGAAAAAAGTTAAGGTTCCACGACGTGTCAGTCATGCGTCGCAATGGAGAAATATGCATCCGTTTATTCCAATGCAATCCCACAACAAGCCGTTTTTTTGCCCCAATATGGGATTGCGTCATCGCGTTTTAGCCAATAACAATTGTGGTAATGGGAACACACACCGTCGGGGCGATGCTTGTTAGATGTTGACTTTGATGCGTCGAGGTCCTAGAATCCTCTCCGTCCAATAACACGCCTTCTTTAACCGCCCATGCGCCACGCTGACTTCGTTCACCTTCATCTTCACAGCCAGTACTCCCTCCTTGACGCCGCCACGAGGGTGACGGACATCGTCCGGCAGGCTCACGCCTTCAAGATGCCGGCCGTCGCCATCACGGACCACGGAAATCTCTTCGGGGCCATCGAGTTCTACAAGGCGGCCCGAAAAGCGGGCGTCAAGCCGATCATCGGATGCGAAGTCTACGTCGCCCCCGCGAGCCGATTCGAGAAGAACGCGAAAGGGATCGACGAGGCATCCTATCACTTGGTCCTCCTCGCCCGGAGCGAGCAAGGGTACAGGAACCTGATCAAGCTCGTGACCGCCGGTTACCTCGAAGGGTTCTACTACCGCCCCCGCATCGACAAGGAGATACTCTCGGCCCACGCCGAGGGCCTGATCGGGCTCTCCGCGTGCCTGGGCGGGGAGATCCCCTCAAACCTGGCCGCCGGCCGTTTCGACGAGGCGATCCGGCTGGCCGGCGCGTATCAAGACATCCTGGGAAAAGGAAACTTCTATCTCGAGCTCCAGGACAATGGGGCCGAAGGACAAAACCTCGTCAACCGCGAGATGGTCCGCCTGGCGCGCGCGGAAGGTCTGCCCCTCGTGGCCACGAACGACTGCCACTATCTGACCCAGGCCGACGCCCACCCTCACGATTGCTTGATCTGCATCGGCACGGGAAAGACCGTCGGCGAGAAGAGCCGCCTCAAGTACCCGGGCGACCAGTTCTACTTCAAGTCCGCCGACGAGATGCGGACGGTGTTCGGCGAAGTGGAGGAGGCGCTCCGCAATACGGTTGAGATCGCCGAGCGCTGCAACGTGGAAATCCCCATGGGCGCGCACCACCTCCCGACGTATCAGGTCCCGCCCGGAACGACGCGCGACGAGTACTTGACCGATCTCGCCCGCCGGGGACTGGAAGACCGGCTCCGCCAGCGGCGTCCCCACGCGCCCCCCGACCAGTACTGGAGCCGCTTGGACTTCGAGCTCTCCGTCATCCGGAAGATGGCCTTCTCGGGTTACTTCCTCATCGTGTGGGATTTTATCCGCTACGCGAAGGAAAAGAAAATCCCCGTCGGGCCGGGCCGGGGCTCCGCCGCGGGGTCCCTGGTCGCATACGCGCTCGGAATCACGGACATCGACCCCCTCGCTTACGGCCTCCTCTTCGAGCGGTTCCTGAATCCGGACCGCATCTCCCTGCCCGACATCGACATCGACTTCTGCCAGGACCGCCGCGACGAAGTCATCCGGTACGTGACCGGGAAGTACGGGGCGGACCACGTCTGCCAGATCATCACCTTCGGCCAGATGAAGGCCAAGGCGGTCATCCGGGACGTCGCCCGCGTCCTGGGCCTCTCGTACGGCGAAGCCGACCGGATCGCCAAGCTCGTCCCGCCGTCGCTCGATATGACCCTCGACAAGGCCATCGCGCAGGAACCTCGCCTGGCGGAGATGATGAAGAGCGATCCGCGCGTCCAGGACCTCTTCGACATCGCCCGCCGCCTCGAGGGACTCTCGCGCCACGCGTCGACGCACGCGGCGGGGATCGTGATCTCGCGGGAGCCGCTTTCGGACCACGTCCCGCTCTACAAGGGGACGAAGGACGGAGACGAGGTCGTCACCCAGTACTCCATGAAATGCGTGGAAGACATCGGGCTCCTCAAGTTCGACTTCCTGGGCCTCAGGACCCTGACGGTTATGAACCAGGCCGTCCAGTTGGTCAACGCCCCGAATGCCATCCCGGGCGTCGATCGCCGCGACGCCCGGGATTCCCCCGCGTTCTCCCTCGAGGACATCCGCCTCGACGACGCGGAGACCTACGCGCTCCTCTCGGCCGCCCGCACGAAGGGGATCTTCCAGCTCGAGAGCGCCGGGATGCGCGATCTCCTGGTCAAGATGAGACCGTCCGCCTTCGAGGACGTCATCCATCTCGTCGCCCTCTACCGTCCCGGACCGATCGAATCGGGCATGACGGACGACTTCATCAAGCGGAGGAAAGGGGCGACGAAGATCGCGTACGATCTTCCCCAGCTCGAGGAGATCCTCAAGGAAACGTACGGGGTCATCGTCTACCAGGAACAGGTGATGCAGATCGCCAAGGTCCTCGCGAACTACTCCCCCGGCGAGGCCGACGTCCTGCGGAAAGCCATGGGCAAGAAGGACCCCGAAGTCATGGCGGAACAGCGAAAGAGGTTCGCCGCCGGCGCGCTGGCGAACGGGATCCCCGAGAAGAAGGTCGCCAAGATCTTCGACCTCATGGAGAAGTTCGCGGGGTACGGATTCAACAAGTCCCACTCCGCGGCGTACGCCCTGCTGGCCTATCAGACGGCTTATCTCAAGGCGCACCATCCGGTCGAATTCATGGCCGCCCTCCTCACGTCGGACATGGGCAACACGGACAAGGTGGTCAATTACATCGGCGAATGCAAGGCCATGGGGATCGCCGTCCTCCCGCCCGACGTCAACGAGAGCGGGGCCTCCTTCACCCCCGTCGCCGGGGGCATCCGGTTCGGACTGACGGCCGTGAAGAACGTGGGCGAAGGCGCCGTCGAATCCATCATCGCCGCCCGGACGGACGGAAGCCCCTTCGCCTCCATCTTCGACTTCTGCCGGCGGGTCGATTCCGCCAAGGCGAACCGCCGCGTCATCGAGTCCCTCATCGACTGCGGGGCGTTCGACTTCGCGGGCGTCGGCCGGGCGCGGCTCGCCGCCGCCATCGACGCGGCAACCTCCGACGCCGCCCGGTTCGCCCAGGCCCGCGACCAGGGACAGGCTTCTCTGTTCGATTTCACCCCGTCCGGCGCTCCCGAGACGACCGCGGCCGATCCCCCGCTCCCCGACGTTCCGCCCTGGAACGAAGCGGAGACGCTCAAGCGCGAAAAGGAATCCCTCGGCCTCTACCTCTCCGGCCATCCCCTTTCCCGGTACGCCGAGGAACTCGCCCGCGGGGCCACGGTCCGAACGTCCGACCTGGAGAGCGTCCAGGACGGCAAGGAGGTCTCGATCTGCGGAATCGTCTCGGCCCTCAAGGAACGGACCGCCAAGAAGACGGGCGAGAAAATGGCGACTTTCACGATCGAGGATCTGGAGGGCAACGTCGACGCCATCATCTTTCCGGAACTCTACCGGCAGGCGGGCCATCTCCTGGCGGGGGACGCCCCCATCCTCGTCACGGGCCAAGTCGCCCGGGAGGAGAACGGAATCAAGATCCGGGCGTCCGGCGTCCGGGAGTTTACCGGCTTTCCCCGGAAGAATACGGCGCGGATCGACATTCGCATCCGCGCGACCGGCACCACGGCGGACGAACTGGCCCGGCTCCGGGAGATCCTCCGACGCCACCGCGGGACGTGCCCCGTCTTCCTGCACATCCTTCAACCCTCGGAGACCAGGGCCGTGATCGCCGCGGGCGAGGACCTGGCCGCCGTCCCGTCCGATCCTCTTGTCGGCGAGATCGAATCGCTCCTGGGGAACGGATCGGTCTCGTTCGCGTGATCACAACAAGGAGCCCGCGTGCCGCCTGAATACCTCGACTTCGAGCGACCCGTCGCCGAACTGGACCGCCGGATGGAGGAGATCCTCGCCGGCCCGCCGGAAGACCTGGAAGAAACGCGCCTCAAGGTCGCGGCGCTCCGCGCGGAGTCCGAACGAGTCCTTGAGTCGATCATGGCGGGGCTGACGCCGTGGCAGAGGGTCCAGATCGCCCGCCATCCGTCCCGGCCTTCCACGCTCAACTACCTTCAGTCAATCTTCTCCGACGTCGTCGAGCTGAAGGGCGACCGCCGGTTCGCCGACGATCAAGCCCTCGTCTGCGCCCTCGCGCGAATCGACAAGCAGTCCGTCGCCGTCATCGGCCATCAGAAGGGCCGGACGACCCGGGAGAAAATCGCCCGGAACTTCGGAATGCCCAATCCCGAAGGGTACCGGAAGAGCATCCGAACGATGAAGCTCGCCGAGAAGTTCCGCCTTCCCGTCGTCACCTTCATCGACACGCCCGGGGCCTACCCGGGACTCGAGGCCGAAGAGAGAGGCCAGGCCGAAGCCATCGCCTCCAGTCTCTTCGAGATGTCGCGCCTCCGGGTTCCCGTCATCGTGGCCGTGACGGGCGAGGGGGGGAGCGGCGGCGCGCTCGCCATCGGCGTCGGCGACCGGATCCTCATGCTGGAGCACGCCGTCTATTCCGTGATCTCTCCCGAGGGGTGCGCGGCGATCCTCTGGAAAGGGGACCCGGCGAGCAAGGTCGCCGACGCGACGGCCGCGCTTAGAATGACGGCGGCCGATCTTCTTTCCTTTGGCGTCATCGACGAGATCATCAAGGAGCCGCCCGGAGGCGCCCACCGAGACCCCGAACGGATGGCGGCGACGCTGAAGGAGGCGATCGTCCGTCATATCGGCGGGCTGAAGACCGCTTCCCCCGAAGATCGGGTCGAGGCCAGGTACCAGAAGTTCCGTAAGATGGGCGTTTTCAAGGAGAGGAAGACCGAGGTCTCCGCGCCGGCGAAGCCTCGGCGCAAAGCGCCTGGGGGAAAAAAAGGATTGGGGGCTAATCCATAACCCTGATCCGCAGTTCCTTGAGCTGGGCCGGACTCACGGGTGAAGGGGCCTGCGTAAGCGGGCAGACGCCCTTCTGGGTCTTCGGGAAAGGAATCACGTCCCGGATCGACGCCGCTCCCGTGACGAGCATGGTCAGCCGGTCGAGTCCCAGGGCGATCCCGCCGTGCGGCGGAGCGCCGAACCGAAGCGCTTCCAGCAGGAAGCCGAATTTCTCCCGCGCCTCTTCCGCGCCGATCCCGAGCAGGCCGAACATCTTTTCCTGAACGTCCTCGCGGTGGATCCGCACGGACCCTCCCCCGATCTCCGTCCCGTTCATGACGATGTCGTAAGCCTTCGCCCTGACCTTGAGCGGATCGGCTTCGAGAAGAGACACGTCCTCGTCCATCGGCGCCGTAAACGGATGGTGCATGGCAACGTAGCGATTCTCCTCGCCGTCCCACTCCAAGAGCGGAAAATCGACGACCCACAGGAGGTCCGTCCGATCGGCGGGAATCAATCCCCGCCCCTCTCCAATGCGGAGGCGAAGGCGTCCCAGCGCCTCGTGAACGACCGCTTCCGCGTCGGCGACGAAGAGAAGCAGATCGCCCGGCTCGGCCGACGTCATGCGGCGGATTTCCGCCTGCTGTCCGGGCGTGAAGAACTTGGCGATGGACGATTCCAGACCGTCCGGCGTCACCTTCATCCACGCGAGCCCCTTGGCCCCGAACTTCTTCGCCTCTTCGGTCAGGTCGTCTATTTCCTTGCGGGAAAACGATCCGCACCCCTTGGCATTCAGTCCCTTGACCCGTCCGCCTGACTCCAGGGCCTGACGGAACACCTTGAACTCCGCCTCGCGCGCCACGGAAGCCGCGTCGACCAGCTCCAGCCCGAAGCGAGTGTCCGGCTTGTCGGAGCCGAACCGCTCCATGGCTTCCCGATACGATAGACGAGCGAAGGGCCGCCCCGGCTCCGCCCCCTTGATCTCCCGGAAGACCTCGGCGAGCATCCCCTCGGTGACCGCCATCACGTCCTCCCGGTCGACGAACGACATCTCCAGGTCCACCTGGGTGAATTCCGGCTGGCGGTCCGCTCGCAGGTCCTCGTCCCGAAAGCACCGGACGACCTGGTAATAGCGGTCGAATCCGGCGACCATCAGGATCTGTTTGAAGAGCTGAGGAGACTGCGGGAGAGCGTAGAACGCGCCCGGGTTCGCGCGCGAGGGCACGAGATAGTCACGCGCCCCCTCCGGCGTGCTCTTGGTCAGGACGGGGGTCTCTACGTCCAAGAACCCTTCCCCGTCCAGGAAGCGCCGGACCGTCCTGGCGATCCGGTGGCGGTCGAAGAAGACCCGCTGGACCTTCGGACGCCGAAGATCCAGATAGCGGTACCGAAGCCTGACCGCCTCCGCCGCGTCCGATTCGTCCTCGACGGAGAAGGGAGGAGTCGACGCCTCGTTCAGAACCAGAAGCATCCTGGCCCGGACCTCGATCTCGCCCGTGGGAAGGCCCGGGTTCTCCGTCCCCTGGGGGCGAAGCGACACTTCCCCGGACACTTGGACCACGAACTCCGCCCGCAGACGGTGAGCGGATTCCATGATTTCCTGCCCGGCCGCCGGATCGAAGACAACTTGAACGCGGCCGGACCGGTCCCGGAGATCCACGAAAATGAGGCCGCCGTGGTCCCGGCGAACGTGGACCCAGCCGCAAAGCGTAACCTCCCGCCCGACGTGGTCTTTCCTCAGATCGCCGCAGTAGTGCGTTCTCTTCAAGTCTCCTCCGCCGATTTATCGAACCGATACCAAAAAGCGCGGCGAATCGTAGCATCCGCCCCTATCATCGTCAACGAAAGACCCATCCCCCAACCCGTTCACCCATTGACAGACAAGCTCCCCTCTACCCCACCCTGCCTCCCCTTACAAAGGGGAGGAGTGTCTTTCCGATTCACCGATTCACCGATTCGCCAAGGTTTAGCCACCGATCGCTCTGTGCCTCTGTGCCTCTGTGCCTCTGTGCCTTTCTTTCCCATTCACCCATTCACCCATTCACCGATTCACCGATTCACCGATTCACCCATTCACCCATTCACCGATTCACCGATTCACCCATTCACCGATTCACCGATTCACCCATTCACCCATTCACCGACCTCTGGACCCTCCTCGGATCGAGAACGTCCCTGAGGAAGTCGCCCAGCGTGTTGAACGATAGGACCGTGAGAAGAATCGCCGCCCCTGGAAAGAGAATCAGGTGGGGATAGAACCGGAGAGCCGTCCATCCGTCGCTCGCGAGCGTGCCCCACGACGAGAACGGCGGCGGGATCCCCAGGCCGAGGAACGAGAGCGTCGATTCGAGAAGGATCGCCCCTGGGACCCGGACGGCCAGCGTAACCAGGAGCGGAGCCATGATATTCGGAAGGACGTGGCGGGCGAGAATCGTCATGTGTCCGGCCCCGAGCGCGCGCGCGGCCTCTACGAACGGAAGCTCGCGGACGCGGAGGACCTCGCCTCGCGTAAGCCTCGCCACGCCCACCCATCCGATCACGACCATCGCGGCGATCAGCGCGGGGACCGAGCGGCCCAGGAGGACCATGAGGAGAATCACGACGAGGAGGTCCGGGAGGGCGTAGAGGACGTCCACGATCCGCATGAGGACCTGATCCGTCCGCCCCCGGAGGTATCCCGAAACCATTCCGACGACCGTCCCGATGGTGAGCGCCGAGAGGGCGACCGTCACCCCGACCAGCAGGGAGACGCGCGCGCCGAACAGGACGGCGGGAGAAAAGGTCCCGCCCGAGACGGTCCGTCCCCATCCAATGTTCCCGAGAGGACCCGCCAAGCAGATTTCCGGGATCCGTCGCGTCATAAGGATACGGAGAGATCCAAGGCGCCAGCACGGCGCCGACGGCGAGCGCGAAGAGGAACAGCAGAGACAGTGCGGCCCCGCGATGTTCCCGGAAGACTCCGAATCCCGCGTCTTTGTTCCGTTTCACCGATTCACCCATTCACCAAGGTTTAGCAGCCGATCGCTCTGTGCCTCTGTGCCTCCGTGCCTCTGTGCCTTTCTTTCCTATTCACCGATTCACCCATTCACCAAGGTTTAGCCCCCGATCGCTCTGTGCCTCTGTGCCTCCGTGCCTTTCTTTCCTATTCACCTATTCACCCAT